>CAZWRT010000005.1:0-60988 GCA_964636375.1 uncultured Lachnobacterium sp.
CTTCAGGTGCCTGTGGTAGCAATATCGTGTGGGTTCAAGTCCCATCTCCTGCATAGAGGTTGTCGCAGTTGAACATCAGATCAGCTGCGGCAATTTTGCTATCTAAAAAACTGGGAGATGCTGCGATGGGAGATGCGCTGCAAACGGAAAAACTATATTTGCGCTGGGGATCATTTATGGTCTGCGATGTGAATCTGAGGGTCGAAATGGGGCAGATGCTGGCGGTTGGCGGCAAGGGCGGAGCTGGCAAGAGCACTCTGATCCGCGGGATCGGAGGGGCGCTTGACCCGGAAGCCGGCAGAATCACTTACTGGGGAAAAGAACTGTGTGAGGATGAGGCACGGATTCGCCGGCAGATGTCGGTTGTGTACGACGAGCCGAATTTTAACACGGAGCTCAAGGCGGACCGTCTGGCGCGCGAACTGGCTAAATACGAGCCTTTTTTTGACAGGGAGGCTTTTTTGTCATATATGGAACAGATGGAGCTTGACATTGGACAGCGGGTGAAACTGTATGCACCGGATATGCAGAAAAAATTGATGCTGATTCTGGCGGTCTGCCGCAGGCCGCAGCTTCTTGTGATCGATGAGCCGACGAGAGGGGCAGACGCGGACGCAAAAAAACAGATGTGGGATATGATTGAGGATTATCGGAAGCGGACCGGCGCGGCTGTGGTGTATACGACGCACCACGAAGAGGAAATTCTCCGGGCCGACAGCGCCATGTATCTGAAAAACGGGGCAGTCGTGCAGAAGGAGGACTGGAGATGAAGATGTTTTACCGGCTGTCCTGCAATGCGCCGAGCAAGCCGTTTCGACTGATTGCATCTACGGTGCTCGCGTTTGTTGTGATGGTATTTATCAACGGATTTATCGGAAGTATGGGGGGATTCCCCGCTTTTATTGCCTTTCTTACTGTATTTTATCTGCTCCGCTCCGTGACGGGCGCAGGGAATCGGATCATGCATCATCTGGCGATGACAAGCAGGAGGGAGCTGGTCATCCTGTTTTTTGATTACAGCGCGGGTTATCTTTTTCTGTGGTCGTTGATCCGGCTGGCGCTTCTGTTTTCGCGTGTGAACGGCTGGGGGCATATCAACGGAGCCTCGGCACTCGAGTATGTCCAAGGGCTTCTGGCAACCCCTATGCTGGAAAAGTGGGCGTATTTTTTCGTGGGAATTCTCATGTTTGCATTCGTGCTTTCTCTGTTTCCGCTTGTCGTTATCCGCAGGCCGGGCACATGGGTGGTGTATGCGCTGCTGGACGGTGCCGTTTTTTCACTCCTCTGTGAGGCCTTTGGCGGGTTATGCCGGCTGTACATCGGGGAAAAGCCATTCGGACGCAGTATCTGTCTGATCGATTACCTTCTGCTGTGCGGGGGACTTGCCGGATGGAAGCGGATTTTGTGCATGGCGGGAATGCTTGTGTTTACGCTTGTCGTGGGAGTGTTTGCCTTTTTGTTTGCAGTCTATGTGTATGGTCCCAAACGCGGCCGGCTGGATGTGGACACCTCGGCATGGACGCCGGGGACATCAAAAAAGACGTCTGCGGATATCCGCATACTTTGCCGGAATACTGCGCTCGCGTCGATCGGAGTGGCGCTGTTTGGCGGGATTATGGCGATTGTTTTGTTCGGGCCGCAGGACAGGGCGCGCATGTACGAGAAGGTGGCAGAATATCTCACGGAAGATGACGTGCTGGGACCGATGGTGTACGGCGGGCAGATTTACATTCCTACCGGCGGAAATCTGACGCTGCATGAAACAGGGGCTCCGCAGGGATATCTGGCTCACCGCGATGAGGACTGTGACAGCCGTTTCTACGAACTGACGGTAGCGAATGTATTGTACACGGCACCGGAAACCTCTGACAGCCATGTGGAGGTGCACGGGGCGGTCGTGGGGAGATTTGTCCCTGCGGGGGAGATAGAGGAGCAGGAGGCGTGGAGAGAAAATCCTGTATTTCTGCTCTGGGATGAGGATTGGGTGCGGGAGTCGGCATACACGCATGAGCCGACCGGTTATATGGTATGCGAGCCGGCATTTGTGGAAGGGCTCGAGCAGCGGTTCGGGCAGGTGGTTTACCGGGCTGCGGATTTCGAGGATTACGACGCGTATTTTTCTCTGTACGGTTATGCGGATATCGAGCATGCCATGATGGAGGAGCTCACGCCGGGAAACTGGGTCGGCTGCATCCTTGTGAAGGACAACAAGTTTTATTACGGGAGCCGTGAGAACCCGATCAGCGGTGTACTTTTGCAGGAACTTTTAGATATTCTTGGCGGATACAGAAAATAAAAGTAACTGTTCAATGTAGGTCTGCGCATTTACTGCGCTGACCGTAAGAAAACGTAACGTGTGCCATGCATCAAGCCAATCACGAAGTGATTTTTGCATGGCTTGATGCTTGTAACTATGAAGGTACTAAATAGTTACAAATAAAAAAAAGGAAAGTAGGAAAGTTTGCGGAATTATTATATTAGAGGGCTGTGAATGCGTGGAAAAATTGGTGAGAACAGTCAGTGGACAGGGTGATGCCTATGATGATTCGTGAGCAGATTGAGGCGATGGAGCGGGAAAATTTGAGTCCCTATGCCTGCCTGAGCGTTTGTTCGAGGGGGCGGGACCGGGAGGAGCCGCAGTGTGACATCCGGCCGGTCTTTCAGCGGGACCGCGACCGCATTTTACATAGTAAGTCGTTTCGCAGATTGAAAAACAAGACACAGGTGTTTTTGACGCCGATGGGTGACCACTACCGGACGCGGATGTCCCACACGCTGGAGGTGTCCCAGAATGCGAGGACGATCGCCAAGGCGCTCAGGCTGAACGAGGATCTTGTGGAGGCGATTGCGCTGGGGCATGATCTGGGGCATACGCCCTTCGGACATGCGGGCGAAATGGTTCTGGACAGGATTTATCCGGGAGGTTTCCGCCACAATGAGCAGAGCGTGCGCATTGTGGAGAAGCTGGAGAAAAACGGCGAGGGCTTAAATCTCACGTGGGAAGTGAGAGACGGAATTTTAAACCACCAGACGAAGACGATTCCCGCTACCTTAGAGGGCAAGATCGTGCGCCTATCAGACAAGATCGCGTATGTGAATTCGGACATTGACGATGCGATCCGCGCCCAGATCATGCGGGAGGAGGATATTCCGGCCGAGCTGAGAAAGACGCTTGGATATGACACGCGGACGCGGCTGAATCATCTGATTCACGACATTGTCATCAACAGCATGGAAAAGGATGACATTATCATGTCGGATGAGACGGCGGAGGCACTGAAGGAGCTTCGGCTGTTCATGTTCGATCATGTCTATAAAAATCCGGTGGCCAAAGGCGAAGAGGTCAAGGCCAAGGTCATGCTGGAGCAGATGTACTACTTTTATATGGATCACATCGAGCAATTGCCGGCCAAGCTGCTGGCGATGCTCGACGGAGGAGAAGATAAAGGGCGCATTGTCTGCGACTATATCTCCGGGATGACGGATCAGTACGCCATCACGAAATTCAAAGAGAATTTTATACCGGAGGCATGGTCCGTGGACGGATTTTGATACGGTCAGCACATAGGAAGAAAGGAGGCGGAATATGCCCCGTTACGGAGATGATCTGGTGGAAGAGGTCCGCACCCGCAATGACATTGTGGACGTCATCGGCTCCTATGTCCAGCTCCAGAAAAAAGGAAGCAATTATTTTGGCCTGTGCCCTTTTCACAATGAGAAAAGTCCGTCCTTTTCCGTGACGCCGTCCAAGCAGATGTTCTACTGTTTTGGCTGCGGCGCGGGGGGCAATGTGTTCACGTTCGTCATGCAGTATGAAAACCTCACCTTTGGCGAAGCGATGCAGACGCTGGCACAGCGCGTGGGGATGGATCTGCCGGAGCAGGAGTTAAGCGACGCGCAGAGGCGGGAGGCGGACAAGCGTGCCCGTCTTTTGGAGGTCAACAAGGAGGCTGCCAAATATTTTTATACTCTTTTGAGAAGCGAGAGGGGGGCGCATGCCCTGAGATACTTTGTGAACCGCGGGCTCTCCGAAGAGACCATGCAGCGTTTCGGGCTCGGCTGTTCCGGACAGTACAGTGACAGCCTCTACCGTTATCTGAGGGGGAAGGGGTATACGGACGAGCTTTTGAAGGAGTCCGGCCTTGTCACGATCGATGAAGTGAGGGGCGGACATGACAAGTTCTGGAACCGTGCGATGTTCCCGATCATGGATATACATAACCGGGTCATCGGGTTCGGCGGGCGTGTGATGGGGGAGGGGGAGCCAAAGTATCTGAATTCCCCGGAAACGAAAATATTTGACAAGAGCCGCAACCTGTACGGACTCAATATCGCAAAGAACACGAGGCGGAACCAGTTCCTGCTCTGTGAGGGATATGTTGATGTGATCACTCTCCATCAGGCAGGCTTCGACAATGCGGTTGCGTCCCTCGGCACGGCCCTGACGAGCGGACATGCCAATCTTTTAAAACGCTACACGAAGGAGGTCTATCTGACCTATGACAGCGACGGAGCCGGAGTGCGCGCGGCGCTGCGGGCGATTCCGATCTTAAAGGAGGTCGGAATTCTGACAAAAGTCATTAATATGCGGCCCTATAAGGACCCGGATGAATTCATAAAGGCGCTGGGCGCCGAAGAGTACCAGAAACGGATCGAAGCGGCAGAGAACAGCTTTCTGTTCGAGATCCGGATTCTGGAAGAACAGTATGACATGAAAGATCCGGAGTCCAAGACTGCATTTTATAATGAGATTGCCACCAGGCTTTTAAATTTTTCGGAGGAGTTGGAACGGAACAATTACATTGAGGCGGTGGCCGGGCGGTATCAGATCGGTTTCGACAATCTCAGAAAACTGGTAAACCAGCAGGCGAACCGGGGCGGGATTGTACGCGAAGCCCCGAAAAAGAGCATAGTCCATGAGAACAAGAAAAAAGAGGATGGAATGAAGAAGTCACAGAAGCTTCTTCTGACATGGCTTGTCGAGGACAACCGGCTTTTTGAGGTGATCCGCGGGCTGGTCACGGCGGAGGATTTTCTGGAGGAGCCCCTCTCAAGGGTGGCGCACGAGGTCTTTGAGCAGTATGAGAGGGAGGGCAGTGTGAATCCGGCCCGGATTGTGAGCCTGTTCCCGGAGGAGGAGGTGCAGAGGGAGGTCGCAGGACTTTTCAACGCCAAAATTCACAGGGTCGAGACAAAAAGCGACATGGAGAAGGCGTTTCGGGAAACGGTCCTCCGTGTCAAGGAAAACAGTATTAACGAGCGGATGCGGCAAACAGACCCGACAGATCTTTTGTCGCTGATGCAGGTGGTAGAGGCAAAGAAGGCGTTGGAAAAGCTGGAAAAATTGCATATTTCCATCGAATAAGGACAAAATTAACCGTGAGAGGACAAACGCATGGCAAAGAAAAAGGAAGAAATTGCAGAGGCAGTAGAAACAACAGAGACCGATGATATGAGAGAAAAGTTTCAGGAGAAAATGAAAGAACTTTTGGAACTTGGCAAGAAAAAGCGCAATATCATGGAGTATCAGGAAATCAATGACTTTTTCAGGGATATGAACCTCGATGCAGAGCGCATGGAGGAAGTTCTTGATATTCTGGAAAAGAATAATGTGGATGTCCTCAGAATCAGCGATGGGGATGACGACGATATTATTCTTGACACAGACGACGATGTGGAGCTTGAGGCCCTCGATCTGACCGTTCCGGACGGCGTCAGCGTGGAGGACCCGGTCCGCATGTATCTGAAGGAGATCGGAAAGGTTCCTTTGCTCTCTGCGGAGGAGGAGATTGAGCTGGCGAAAAAGATGGAGGTCGGGTGTGTGGCCTCCGAGAAGATACAGCTCTTAAAAAAGCGCGTGGACGGGGCTGAGGACGAGGCGGAGAAGGAGGAAATCCGCATGGAGATCCGCGAGCTCCAGAAATCGGCGGAGGAGGGTTCTGACTCCAAGAAACGTCTTGCGGAGGCCAATCTGCGTCTGGTTGTCAGCATTGCAAAGCGTTATGTGGGGCGCGGCATGCTCTTCCTGGACCTGATCCAGGAGGGAAATCTCGGACTGATCAAGGCGGTGGAAAAGTTTGATTACCGCAAGGGCTATAAGTTTTCCACCTATGCGACATGGTGGATCCGTCAGGCGATCACAAGGGCGATCGCAGATCAGGCACGGACGATCCGTATTCCGGTGCACATGGTGGAGACCATCAACAAGCTGATCCGTGTCAGCAGGCAGCTTTTGCAGGAGCTGGGGCGTGAGCCTACCCCCGAGGAAATTGCAGAGGAAATGAACATGCCGGTGGACCGCGTCCGTGAGATTTTAAAGATTTCGCAGGAGCCGGTGTCCTTGGAGACTCCGATCGGTGAGGAGGAGGACTCCCATCTGGGCGACTTCATCAAGGACGACAATGTGCCGATTCCGGCGGATGCCGCTGCGTTTACACTCTTAAAGGAGCAGCTTGAGGAGGTGTTAAGCACGCTGACCGAGCGTGAACAGAAGGTTCTGACGCTACGCTTCGGGCTGGATGACGGCAGGGCCCGCACGCTGGAAGAGGTCGGCAAGGAGTTCAATGTCACCCGTGAGCGCATCCGCCAGATTGAGGCGAAGGCGCTCAGGAAGCTTCGCCACCCGAGCCGGAGCAGAAAATTAAAGGATTATCTGGAGTAGTATGGCGCGGCTGTCAAAACGCATGGAGGCGGTTGCGGCGCTTGTCACGTCGGAAGGCGTTCTGGCGGACGTGGGGACGGATCACGCCTATGTGCCGATCGCGCTTGTAGAGAGCGGAAAGATCCGGCGGGCCATTGCGATGGACATCGGCGAGGGACCGCTGTCGCGCGCGCAGGCAAACATTGAAGCGGAGGGGCTCGCGGAGCAGATCGAGACCAGGCTCTCGGACGGCCTCGCAGAGCTGGCGCCCGGCGAGGCGGAAATTATTCTCATTGCGGGGATGGGAGGGGAACTGGTACTGCGGATTCTGACAGAGGGGGCGGCCGTGTGCGGGCGGGCAAAAGAGCTGGTCTTACAGCCGCAGTCGGATATCCCGAAGGTGCGGAAGTTCCTGCGGCTGCACGGTTATCGGATCGAGGCGGAGAATCTGGTGTGCGAGGACGGGAAATTCTATCCCATGATGCGCGCGGTACATGAAATCGGCGCGCATACTGTCAATGAGCACTGCGATCAAGTGCTTCATGATCTCTATGGGCCGATGCTTTTGAGGGAGAGGCATCCGCAGCTGCACCGCTATCTCGAAAGAGAGAGGTGTGAGCTCGAACGGATTTTAGACCAGCTAAGCGGACAGACGGCATCTGAAAAGATTGCGGGGCGCATGCAGGAAGTACGGGAGCGGCTGCAGCTTAATCGGGAGGCATACAGGATCTGTTCGGGGCAGATCGGAGCCTCGCAAACCGCATGAAAGCGGAAATACATAAGGATGGGGGAACGGAAAGATGCAGGAATACCAGCTGAATATTGAGGTGAAACCGGGCGAAATGCAGACGGTGACGGTTGCGGAGGGAACCACGCTGCAGGAGCTGGCAGAAAGGTATCAGGAGAACTATGCGGATGCGATTGTGCTGGCACTTGTGGATCGCAAGCTGCGGGAGCTTGGCAAGCCGGTGACAAAGCCGTGTACGGTCTCGTTTCTCACGGTGACGGACAGGGACGGAAAGCGCACATACCGCAGGAGCGTGACGCTTCTCATGCAGAAGGCGGTTCACGATCTGTGGGGCGGAGAGGTGCAGGTCCGCGTCTTCTACTCACTGGGGCAGGGCTACTACTGTGAGCTGGAGGGCTGTGAGAATTCCGGCGAGCGTATCGCGCAGGTGGAGGCGTGCATGCGTGCACTGGTGGAGAAAGATATTCCGATTGAGAAACACAGTGTGAAAACCTCGGAGGCGGAGGCAAAGTTTGCCGCATACGGCATGAAGGATAAGGAGCGGCTTTTGCATTACAGGCGGAGCTCAAGAGTCAATCTGTACCGGATCGGGGGCATGGAGGACTATTTTTACGGATACATGGCGGCCTCCACCGGCCTGCTGAAACATTTTGCGCTTGAGCCCTACGGAGAGGGATTTGTGCTGCGTTTCCCGAATAAGAAGGGCGATACGGTGGAGCCTCTCTCCGCGTCGAAAAAGCTGTACCAGACATTGCGGGAGTCGAGAAGCTGGAGCCGCATGCTGGACGTGGGCACGGTAGGAGCGCTGAACGACGCGATCGCAGCAGGACGCGGAGAGGAGATCATTCTGCTTCAGGAGGCTCTGATGGAGGAGCGGATCGGCGCTCTGGCGGAGCAGATTGCGGAGCGGGTGAAAAGACAGGAAAACGGAATTAAGACAAAGTTTGTCATGATTGCAGGACCCTCGTCCTCCGGAAAGACGACATTCTCCAACCGGCTGAGCATTCAGCTGATTGCAAAGGGGCTGAAACCGCATCCCATCGGGCTGGACAATTACTATGCGAACCGGGATCAGTGTCCCCGGGATGAGAACGGAAATCTGGACTTTGAGTGCCTGGAGGCTCTGGACGTCGAACTGTTTAATCAGGACATGACGAAGCTTCTGGCAGGGGAGACGGTCGAGATGCCCTCCTTCAATTTCAAGACCGGGTGCAGGGAGTACCGCGGGAAGACACTCACGCTCGGCGAGGATGACATCCTTGTGATTGAGGGAATCCATGGTCTGAACGAAAAGCTCTCCTATTCGCTGCCTGGCGAGAGCAAGTTCAGAATTTACATCTCTGCGCTGACGCAGCTCAACATTGACGAGCACAATCCGCTGCCGACGACGGACGGACGGCTGCTGCGGCGTATTGTGAGGGATGCGAGGACCAGAGGTACATCGGCGAAGGATACGATCACCATGTGGGACAGTGTGCGCCGCGGAGAAGAGAAATACATTTTCCCGTTCCAGGACAGCGCCGACGTCATGTTCAACTCTGCGCTCCTGTATGAGATTGCGGTTTTAAAGGTTTATGCAGAGCCGCTTTTGTTCCAGATCCCAAGGGACTGCCCGGAGTATCTGGAGGCAAAGCGACTGCTGAAATTTCTGGACTATTTTCTCCCGCTTCCCACGGAGGGCATTCAGCAGAATTCCCTCGTGCGGGAATTTGTGGGGGGAAGCTGCTTTAACGTGTAGTTGGGAACCATAAATTTCGTTTGCACCCAGAGAAATTCTGTGATATTGTAAAAAGGCAGCAGGGAATGCCTTGCTGCAGACTGTGCAGGACAGGTGATCGCGGCTGCAGGAACGAAAGGCTGCAGGTGAGGAAAGTCCGGGCTTCACAGGGCAGGATGCCGGTTAACGGCCGGTGGAGGAAACTCTAAGGAAAGTGCAACAGAAATGATACCGCTGTCTGTTTCGCGCAGGCAGTAAGGGTGGAATGGCAGTGTAAGAGACTACCGCCTCGCTGGTAACAGGGAGGGCTGTGTAAACCCCATCTGAAGCAAGACCGAAACAAAGCTATGACGTGGCCCGCCAGCTTTAGGTAGGTCGCTTGAGGCGGCTGGCAACAGTCGTCCTAGATAGATGATCACCCAACGACATAACCCGGCTTATCGTCCTGACGCAGAACAAGGGGGACCCCGTAAACGGGTCCCCCCCTTTGTTAGTAATTGTCAGGTATACCGTCGTGGTCCAGATCCGCGCGGTGGGCGCTGATGTCCATCGTGCTCAGCGTGCGGCGTTTCAGCCGCGCTGCCTCGGACGCCTTCAGCAGATAGTTTTTGATCTCCCTGGCGTGCTTTACGTGTATGAGCAGAATTTCGTGGTCGGTCACATCGCCTGTGTAGCAGTGTACGGTTGCGATCCGGAATATGCGTTCCATCAGCGAGGTTTCCAGCTTGACATCCTGGATTTTGTACATGTAACAGTCATCCTCAACCGTGTGCAGAAAGCCGCGGTTGACGGTCAGCAGGCTTGGCGTGACGGTGTACTTTGTGAATGTCCACGGCAGACCGAAAAACAGGAGGCGTTTGCGCTCCCTGAACATGACGGTATCTTCATTTTCAGCGTTTTCCTGCAGAATTTTTTCCTCATCCATAGTGATATCTCCTCCTTTTCTCTATTGTACTAAAAAAATATCAAATTGCAATGCATTTTATCTTGAATTCACAGAAAGCGTGTTATATGATGGTGGAAATGAGTTTGAGTATAAGTTGGGAGGTATGATATGAGACATCTGATGAATCCGTTGGATTTTACGGTGGAAGAGCTGGATATGCTCTTAGATCTCGCAAACGATATCGAAGAGCATCCCGCAAAGTACGCCAAGGCATGCGATGGCAAAAAGCTTGCCACCTGCTTCTACGAGCCGAGCACGCGGACAAGGCTCAGCTTCGAGGCGGCAATGCTGAATCTGGGAGGCTCCGTTTTAGGATTTGCCAGCGCCGACTCCTCTTCGGCTGCAAAGGGAGAGAGTATTTCCGACACCATCCGGGTGATCTCCTGCTACGCCGATATCTGCGCGATCCGGCACCCGAAGGAGGGAGCTGCGCTCGTGGCATCCCAGCGGTCGGGGATACCGGTGATCAACGCCGGGGACGGCGGGCACCAGCATCCCACGCAGACGCTCACAGACCTCCTGACAATCCGCTCTCTGAAAGGGAGGCTGGGCGATCTGACGATCGGCCTGTGCGGAGACTTAAAGTTCGGGCGCACCGTGCACTCGCTGATCAATGCGCTGATCCGCTATGAGCATGTGCGGTTTATTCTGATCTCTCCGGAGGAGCTGAGGATACCGGACTATATTCGCGAGGATGTCCTCAGGGCGAACCACATTGAATTTGAGGAGGTGGAACGTCTGGAGGATGCGATTGGCTCGCTGGATGTACTCTACATGACGCGTGTGCAGAAGGAGCGCTTTTTTAACGAGGAGGACTATATCCGGCTGAAGGATTTTTATATTCTGACTAAGGCAAAGATGGAGCTGGCACGGCCGGACATGCTTGTGCTGCACCCGCTGCCGCGCGTGAATGAGATCTCTGTGGAAGTGGATGATGACCCGAGGGCTGTGTATTTCAAGCAGGCACAGTACGGTGTGTATGTCCGCATGGCTTTGATTCTGACACTGCTTGGCCTGACAGGAGGTGCGACATGTTAAATATCAGTGGGATTCACGAGGGCTTTGTGCTCGATCACATTCAGGCGGGGATGAGCATGAAAATTTACCATGACCTGAAGCTGGATGACATGGACTGCGCAGTGGCGATCATCATGAACGTCAGGAGCAGCAAAATGGGCAAAAAGGATATCATCAAGGTGGAGTGTCCGATCGAGGCGCTCGATCTGGATATTCTGGGCTTTATCGACCACAACATTACGGTCAATGTCATCAAGGGGGACAAGATCGTGGAGAAAAAGCGTCTCACCCTGCCCAAGCAGGTAAAGAACGTGATCAAGTGCAAAAATCCCAGATGCGTCACGTCGATCGAGCAGGAGCTGGATCAGATTTTCTTTCTGACCGACGAGAGCAAGGAAGTATACCGGTGCAAGTACTGCGAGGAGAAGTATTCCAATCTCGACAAAATGGGCGCACGCAAGAATACAAAAAAAGCAGCTCATTGAGCTGTTTTTTTTGCGCCTTGCCAACAAAGAAGCCGTTCGAAGACAAGGCCCGCCGATACCCAGAAGGGAAGATAGTCCAGCCGTATGACTCCGCCGATGTTTAAGAGGCTGTCGGAGTAGTCCCACGGACAGGCAGAGAACTGCTTGAGGATCGTGCCGCTGATGAATTCGCCGGACATGATGACGAGCGCGTAGACGATTCCGCGGAGGACAGTCGGCCAGTGATTGATTCTGTCGTAGATCGGACCGATCAAAGCTGCCATCCCGTAGATCGGGAACATCCAGGCGGACGTATTCCCGGTCATCCGGATATCGCCATGAAAGAGTGAGGCAAAGGAAGTGAAGAGGATTTCCATGCACCAGCCGGTCAGTCCGCATATAAAAAAATTTTTCCAGTTCATTTCGTCTCCTTAATTGTCTACAGTATGGCCGCTTTTTAAAAATACATGTACACGAAATCACAAAACTTGAATATTTTTTTCAGTGGGGATATAATAGCAGAGATTGATATACTTAAAAGGAAACGTTGCGATGGATACAGAGACTGGCGGCGGGGAGCTCTACGCGAATGTGATCGTGGACATCTCGTTGGATAAACTGGATAAAACCTTTCAGTATCTTGTGCCGGCAGAGCTGCGGGATAGGCTCAGGGTGGGGATGCAGGTAGAGATTCCGTTCGGGGCGCGCACGGTGCGGGGCTATATCGTGGAGCTTGTGGACCGGCCGGAGTATGATGTGAGCAAGCTGCGTCCGCTGGCCGGCATCGCGGAGACCGGTGTGCCGATCGAATCCCAGCTCATCGAGCTGGCGGGGTGGATGAGGCGACAGTACGGCTCCACTATGAACCAGGCATTAAAGACGGTACTTCCGATCAAGCGGATCGTGCGCAGGGTGGAGCAGCGGAGCGTGGAGCTCCTCCTTGATGAGCGCGAGGCCCGCACCAGGCTCGCTCTCCTTGAGAGCAGGCACAGCACGGCAAGGGCAAGGCTTTTGCGGGAGCTGATCGAGGTAAAAACGCTGGACTACGCGCTTGTCACCGGAAAATTGTCGGTCTCAGCGGCTGTGGTGCGCGCGATGGAGCAGCAGGGGATTGTGAGGGTCACAAGCACCAGGGCTTACCGAAATCCTGTGGAACACCTGAAAAAGAATGGCTATCACCTGACATTGAATGAGCAGCAGCAGCGGGTGGCGGATCTTGTCGCGGCGGACCGGGAAAAAGGGATCGCACAGACTTATCTGCTCAAGGGAGTCACGGGCAGCGGAAAGACGGAAGTATACATGGAGCTGATCGCCCGCGTGATCGCGGAGGGACGGCAGGCGATTCTTTTGATTCCGGAGATTGCGCTGACCTATCAGACCGTGATGCGCTTTTACAACCGCTTCGGGGAGAGGGTGTCGATCTTAAACTCACGGATGTCTCAGGGGGAACGTTTTGACCAGTTTGAGCGCGCGAAGAACGGCGATATCGACATCATGATCGGGCCGAGGTCCGCGCTCTTTACCCCGTTTGAACGGCTGGGACTCATTATCGTGGACGAGGAGCATGAGACCTCCTACAAGAGCGAGAACGCCCCGCGCTATCATGCGAGGGAGGTTGCGATCCGGCGGGCGATGATGAACCGCGCCAGTGTGGTGCTCGGCTCCGCGACGCCCTCCGTGGACAGCTATTATCAGGCGGTAAACGGCAGCTACTGCCTTCTGCGCCTCGATGCGAGGGTAGATGACCGGCCGCTGCCGGAGTGCGAAATCGTGGACATGAGACAGGAACTGAAGATGGGGAACCGGTCCATCCTGAGTGACCGGCTGCAGGAGCTGATGGAGGAGCGCCTTCAGAGAGGGCAGCAGACGATGCTCTTTTTGAACAGGAGAGGTGTTTCCGGATTTATTTCGTGCAGATCCTGTGGTTTTGTGGTAAAATGTTCTCACTGCGATGTGTCACTGAGCCTGCACGGCGGAGGCAGGATGATCTGCCACTACTGCGGCTATGAGGAGCGGGAGCCAAAGGAGTGCCCTTCCTGCGGGAGTAAGTACATGGGAGCATTCAAGGCCGGAACGGAGAAGATCGAACAGATGGTGCAGGCGCGCTTTCCGCAGGCGCGGATTTTGCGCATGGATTATGACACGACGCGGACGAAGGATTCATACGAGCAAATTCTGCAGTCCTTCGCAAACCGTGAGGCGGACATCCTGATCGGGACTCAGATGATTGTGAAGGGGCATGATTTCCCGGGCGTTACGCTTGTTGGAGTGCTGGCGGCGGATATGTCACTGCACGTTGCCGACTTCCACTCGGCGGAGCGGACGTTTCAGCTTTTGACCCAGGCTGTCGGACGTGCGGGGCGGGGGCAGGAGCCGGGGTATGCGCTGATTCAGACCTACGATCCGGATAATTTTGCCATTCTTGCGGCGAAGGCGCAGGATTACGATGCCTTTTACAGGCAGGAAATTGCCTACCGGACGCTGCTCAACTATCCGCCGGTCTGCCATATGCTTCTCGTGCATTGCATGGGGGCTGATCCCGCGGTGCTGGAGCGGGCTGGCCTTGTTCTTGCGGAGCATTTGAGAGGGCGTATAGCAGAGGAACATCGGGAGGTTCTTCTTGTGGGACCCGCGGAGGCCACCGTGACGAGGGTCAATGATATTTACCACAGAGTCCTCTATATGAAAGCGAAAGACTATGAGGAGCTTGTGATGCTGAAGGACGGGATCGAGTGTCTGGTGAAGGCCTCGGCGTTTCTGTCCTCTGTGACTGTACAGTTTGATTTTGACCCGACGAGCGGGTTTTAGGAGGTTAATCATGGCGATAAGAACAATTCGGCTGCAGGGAGATCCTATCTTAAACAAGGCGTGCAGGGAGGTGTCGGAGATCACACCGCGCCTCAAAACCCTGATCGAGGATATGATCGAGACGATGTATGAGGCGAACGGTGTGGGGCTTGCCGCTCCGCAGGTTGGAATTTTGAGAAGAATTGTGGTGATCGATGTCGGGGACGGCCCGATCGTGATGATCAACCCGGAGATTGTGGAGTCCTCCGGGGAGCAGTCAGGAGACGAGGGATGTCTGAGTATCCCGGGAAAGGCGGGGATTGTGGTGCGCCCAAACTTTGTGAGGGCAAAGTTTTTTAACGGAGAGATGGCAGCCTGCGAGATAGAGGGCACCGAGCTTTTGGCAAGAGCTATTTGTCATGAGGTGGAGCATCTGGACGGTCATCTGTATGTGGAGAAGGTAATCGGCGGGCTTCACGATGTGAAACCCGAGGATGAGGAATAGAGAGGGAAGAGAATGCGTGTAATTTTTATGGGGACGCCGGATTTTGCAGTGGGAACGCTGGAGGCGGTTCTTGAGGCGGGACATGAGGTGGCACTTGTGGTGACGCAGCCGGATAAGCCGAAGGGCAGGGGCAATGCAGTGCAGTATTCCCCGGTTAAGGAGTGTGCACTGCGGCACGGCGTTGAAGTCTTTCAGCCGGATAAGATCCGCCGGGAGGAGCATGTGCAGCATCTGCGGGAATATGAGCCGGAGATCATCGTTGTGGCGGCGTTCGGACAGATTTTGCCGGAGGTTATTTTAAACATGCCAAAATACGGCTGTTTGAATGTGCATGCATCCCTTCTGCCGAAATACCGCGGTGCATCGCCGATCCAGTGGACAGTCATTAACGGTGACACCGTCACGGGAGTGACCACGATGCGCATGGACGCGGGAGTGGACACCGGAGATATCATTGCAAAGCGCGAGGTGGCGGTTGCGGAGGACGAGACAGGCGGCAGTCTGTTTGACAAGCTGGCGAAAGAGGGTGCCGCACTCTGCGTGGAGACAATGGAGATGCTGGAAAACGGGACTGCGTGTTTCACAAAGCAGGATGATGCGCAGAGCACTCACACGGCAATGATTACGAAGGAACTGGGCGATATCGACTGGAACCGTCCCGCGGAAGAAATTGAAAGGCTGATCCGCGGGTTAAATCCGTGGCCGAGTGCATACACTTATCTGGACGGCCGTACATTTAAAATCTGGAAGAGCCGGGTGCTGCAGGGGCATGAAAATGTGCTTGCGGGAACGATTCTTCGCGCGGATAAAAACGGCATTTGCGTGCAGACCGGAGCCGGGCAGCTGCTCCTTCTGGAGGTGCAGCTGGAAGGGAAAAAGAGGATGGATGCGGCGGCGTTCTGCAACGGGTTCCACATATCCCCGGGAACGGTTCTCTGCAGTTGATTTTTCCGGTGACGGATGTTTTTTACAGTCCACGGAAGTGTGGCGGAAAGGAGCGTAATGTTTTATTGGGATTCCACTTATATTCTGGTTATTATCGGAGCTGTCATTTGTCTGATCGCTTCAGCGCGGGTGAAAACCACCTTTAACAAATATTCGAGATACCGCAGCCTGTCGGGTATGACCGGGGCGCAGGCAGCGGAGCGGATTCTGCGTGCGGCGGGTATCAGTGATGTCAGAATCCGTCCGGTGTCCGGTCATTTGACGGACAATTACAACCCGTCGGACAAGACGTTAAATCTGTCGGAGTCCGTGTGCAATGAAACGACGGTTGCCGCGGTCGGTGTCGCGGCCCACGAGTGCGGCCACGCGATCCAGCACGCGAGAGGCTATGCGCCGCTGGCGTTTCGAAGCGTGCTCGTGCCGGTTGCAAATTTTGGCTCGATGCTGGCATGGCCGGTGATTCTTGTCGGAGCGCTCATCAACAACCGGATGTCCATGACGGTCATCAATATCGGGATTATTTTGTTTTCCATGGCAGTGCTCTTTCAGCTGGTTACGCTGCCGGTGGAGTTCAACGCTTCCCGACGCGCGCTTGTGATGCTCAGGGATCAGGGGATTCTCGGCGATCAGGAGCTCGGCTACACGAAAAAGGTATTGGGTGCGGCGGCGCTCACCTATGTGGCATCCGCGGCGGCGGCGATTTTGCAGCTCCTTCGAATTGTTCTGTTGTTTGGAGGAAGGCGGCGTGACTGACGTGAATCTGCGCGGGCTTGCGCTGGACATTCTGTGCGCGGTGAACGAGGAGGGGCGTTACAGCCACCTTATGCTCCGGCAGGTGTTGGAAAAATACCAGTATCTCCCGAGGCATGAGAGGGCCTTTCTGACCCGGCTCGTGGAGGGAACCATAGAGCGGCAGATTACGCTGGACTATGTAATCGACGCTTTTTCCAGGACCAAGGTCCGGAAAATGAAACCTTTGATCCGCAATCTGATGCGCATGAGTGTCTATCAGATCCTTTATATGGATGCGGTGCCGGATTCCGCCGCCTGTGATGAGGCGGTACGCCTGGCAAAAAAACGGGGATTTTCCGGTCTGTCCGGTTTTGTCAACGGTGTGCTCAGGAGCGTTGCGAGAGATGGAAGAACTTTGAGCTGGCCGGATGGGGAGAAAGAGCCGCTTGCGGCGCTCAGTGTCCGATATTCCGTTCCGCAATGGATCGTCGGGCTGTGGGCAGACCGTTACGGCACAGAGCAGACGGAACGCATTCTGTCCGGGTTCTCGGGGGAGCAGGCGTTGTCTGTGCGGGTGAATCTGCAGAAAACGACTCCGGAGGAGCTGAAAAAGGAGCTCGAGGCGGAGGGACTTCTTGTGCAGTCGGCCCATGCGCTGCCCTATGCGTTTTACGTGGACGGTGTGGACCATCTTAACGCGCTGAAGAGTTTTCGGGAAGGCAGATTCTATGTGCAGGATGTCAGTTCGATGCGCGTGGCGGAGCTGGCCGGTGTGCGGGAGGGCGATTATGTGATCGATGTGTGTGCTGCACCGGGCGGAAAGAGTCTGCATCTTGCGGAGCTTTTATGCGGGACGGGACTTGTGGAGGCGCGGGATCTGACGGACTACAAGGTAGGACTGATCAGGGAGAATATCGCAAAGCATGGCGCAGAGAATGTGCGGGCGGTGCAGATGGATGCCACGGTGCACAATGAGCCTTCTGTGGAGCGGGCGGATGTGCTGATCTGCGATCTGCCGTGTTCGGGGCTTGGCGTGCTCGGAAAGAAACCGGACATCCGGTATCGAATGACATTGGAGAAAACGCGGGAGCTGGCGCTTTTGCAGCGGCAGATCCTCAGTACGGTACAGGATTATACGAAGCACGGCGGCGTGCTGATATACAGCACATGCACGATCAATGATGCGGAGAATGAGGAGAACGTGGCGTGGTTTTTGCAGAATTGGCCGGAATATGAGCTGCTCCATGAAGAGCAGATGTTTCCCGGAGGGGAAAACAGGGACGGTTTTTTTCTTGCAAAGTTTGTGCGTCACTGAATGAATACGTGAGGTTGCGGGAGTGAATGATAAGAAGGACATCAAATCCATGACGCTTGCAGAGCTGACGGAGTTTACCGCAGAGCTGGGAGAGAAACCGTACCGCGCAAAACAGCTGTACGAGTGGATGCACATCCGGGGGGCGGAGGACTTTTCCGGGATGACCAATCTCTCGAAGGAGCTTAGAGGCCGGCTGGAGCAGCAGGCCCGCCTGACCGTGCTGCGGCAGGAGACCGTGCAGGTTTCCGCAATCGACGGCACGCGTAAATACCTGTTTGCGCTGGAGGACGGCAATGTGATCGAGAGCGTTTTTATGCGCTATAAGCACGGGAACTCCGTGTGTATCTCCTCGCAGGTGGGATGTCGGATGGGCTGCCGGTTCTGCGCCTCCACTCTGGATGGCCTTCTCAGAAATCTCACTCCCGCGGAAATGCTCGATCAGGTCTACCGCATCGGAAAAGATACGGGGGAGCGGATCTCCCATGTGGTGGTGATGGGAACCGGGGAACCTTTGGACAATTATGAAAATCTGCTGCGCTTTCTGAACCTCCTCACGGATGGGAACGGGCTGCACATCAGCCAGCGGAACGTGACGGTGTCCACCTGCGGGATTGTCCCGCGCATGCGTCAGCTTGCGGACGAAAAGCTTTCCGTCACACTGGCGCTCTCCCTGCATGCCAGCAGTCAGGAGAAACGCGCAGGGCTGATGCCGGTTGCCAATAAGTATGAGCTCTCCGAGGTGATTGAAGCCTGCGAATACTATTTTTCACAGACCGGGCGGAGAGTGACGTTTGAGTACAGTCTGGTGGAGCATGTCAATGACGGCAGAGAGGACGCGCAGGAGCTTGCGCGGCTGATCCGCGGCATGAACTGCCATGTCAACCTTATCCCCGTAAACCCGGTGCGGGAGCGGGACTACCGCCAGCCGAAGGAGGCTGCCGTCGTGCAGTTTAGAAAGATCCTGGAGGAGCGGGGAATTGCCGTGACCGTCCGCAGGGAGCTGGGGCGGGATATCGACGGCGCGTGCGGTCAGCTTAGACGGAAATATAAGGTTAGTACGTTATGAAAGTGCAAATCTTGCATGGGCACGGATTTTGTGGTAATATACTAAAAGCAAAAGAGTAAAGGAGCAGCAAGAGGGATGAGAACGTATTCCGTATCGGATACCGGCATTCTGCGCGAGATGAATCAGGATTTCTGTTTCGCGTCGGATCAGCCTGTCGGGAATCTCCCGAATCTCTTCATTGTGGCAGACGGCATGGGCGGCCATCGGGCGGGCGATTACGCATCCCGGTATACGACTCATCGGATCGTTGCCTCTGTGACCAGAAACAAGGAAAAAGAGCCGATATCGATTTTAAAAGAGGCAATTACAACCGCAAACCAGATCCTCATGGAAGAAGCCAGAGAGGATGAGGAGAAATACGGCATGGGAACCACGATCGTCGCAGCGACGATATTGGATGACAGGCTTTGTGTCGCCAATATCGGTGACAGCCGCCTCTATGTTGTCGGTGACGGAATCCGGCAGGTGACTGTGGATCATTCCTATGTGGAGGAGATGATCCGTCTCGGCAAAGTGGACGCAAAGGCGGCACGGGTACATCCGAATAAAAATATTATCACGCGGGCGATCGGCGCCACAGAGGATGTGGAGGCAGATTTTTTTGAGGTGGAGCTCGCCGACGGGGAGAGCATTCTGCTCTGTACGGACGGACTGACGAACATGGTGGAGGATACCGCCATCTGTGAGATCATGATCAGCGCCAAATCTCCAGAGGAGAAGGCAAAGCAGCTGGTTGAACTCGCAAACCAGAACGGCGGCAAGGATAATATTACAGTGGTGATCGTGGAACCGTAATCATAGATTGAGGTGGAAGGATGTTGACAGATGGAACTTATCTTGCTGACCGGTATGAGATCCTAAACAGGATCGGTGCCGGCGGCATGTCTGATGTATATAAGGCGAAGGATCATATTCTTGGCCGTTTTGTAGCGGTAAAGGTGTTAAAGGCAGAGTTCTCAGAGGACCGGAGCTTTGTCTCTAAATTTCGCACGGAGGCCCAGTCCGCGGCGGGACTGGAGCACCCGAATATCGTCAATATTTACGATGTAGGCAGCGAGGACGGCCGCCACTATATCGTGATGGAGCATGTCGAGGGAATTACCTTAAAAACATATATTGAGAAAAAGGGCCAGCTTACCTTCAAGGAGTCTGCGAGTATAGCGATTCAGGTGGCTCGCGGCATTGAGGCTGCACACAATAAGCAGATCATTCACCGGGATATCAAGCCGCAGAATATCATGATCTCCACCGAGGGCAAAGTGAAGGTCATGGATTTTGGAATTGCGAAGGCGGCCTCCTCCAACACGATCAGCTCTGATGTGATGGGATCGGTGCACTACTCCTCGCCGGAGCAGGCGAGAAACGGTTTTGTGGACGGGCGGAGTGACATCTATTCTCTCGGGATCGTAATGTATGAGATGGTGACCGGTCGTGTACCGTTTGACGGGGATACGACTGTGTCGGTCGCGATCCAGCATCTTCAGGAGGAAATCCCGAATCCGGCCGACTATACGTCCAATCTTCCGGTCAGTATGGAGAAGATTATCTTAAAATGTACGCAGAAGAATCCGGACCGGAGATACCAGAACATCCGGGATCTGCTGAATGATCTCCGCAGGGCGCTCGTAAGTCCGGAGGACGATTTTGTACTGATCGCCCCTGCTGTGGACAACAGCAGGACCAAGGTTATCAGCGAAGTTGAACTGAGGCAGATCAGGGATCGGGGCGGTGAGACCGCAGCAGCTCCGAAGGAGAACGATGCGGACGAGACGGAGGAAGATGAGGGGGAGGAGACCGCCGCAAAGACGGGGCTCAGCCCGAAGCTGGACAAAGCAGTGACGATCATGGGGATTGTCATTGCGATTATCATATTGTTTGTGATCATCCGCCTGATCGGCACGGTGTTAAATCTGTTCAGCGTGGTTGACGATAAAAAAAATCCGGACAGATATCCGGGGAGCCAGCACACCGAAAGCCAGAGTGGCAGTGAGATTCAGTCCGATCCGGAGAATCTGGTTGAAATGATTTCTTTAATGAATAAGCCTCAGGATCAGGCGATGGCGGAATTGGATGCGATTGGCCTGCACATGTTTGTGATCGCGGCACAGAAGTCCGAAAAGCCGGCGGGAACGATTCTCGATCAGAATGTTGCGGCGGGCAGGATGATTCCGGTCGGCACCACGATCAATGTGGTGGTTGCCGGACCTGAAAATATAGATTATGTAAACGGTCCGTCTGTGGAAGATCAGAATGTGCAGGTGCTGCCGGTCGTCGGCATGATAGAGGCGGATGCCGTGCGGACGCTCGAGGAACAGAACCTGCAGCCGATCAAAAAATACCAGTACAGCGAAGAGGTGGACGCCGGACGTGTCATTTCTCAGGATCCGGAGGCGGGCACGAGTGTTGCACAGCAGACACGGGTGACGATTGTGATTAGTCAGGGACAGAAATCTGTGGTTGTTCCGCGAGTCATCGGGGAAACGAAGGATGCGGCGAGGGAAAAGCTGGAGAGCGCAGGTCTGAGAGTTAAGTTTGAGGAGGCGCACGATGATGAGGTGGAGGCCGGACTTGTCGTGAGGCAGAGTCTGCCCGAGGGCAGGACGGTTCCATCCGGGACGGAGGTTACGATTATTGTAAGCCTGGGACCGGAAGAAGATGTATACTATAGTTATTACAATGTTTTTACCGCGCCGGATAACGCGGTCAGCGCAAGCTATACGCTGGTCGGCAGCGACGGTATTGTCTACGCGGAAGAGGAGGATGTGGATGTGCTCGACACGCTCGAGGTCAGCGCGGAGGATATGGAGTGCAGCGAGGGGACTGTGACCATCGAGTGGACGATTGTGACGGTGGACGATGAGGGCTTGTCGGACACGATCACCATGCCGCCAATGACATTTCCCGTGGAGTTTACAAAGCAATAGGTGACAGATGCTTGGGACAATTATCAAAGGCATTTCCGGTTTTTACTATGTGTATGTGCAGGAGGCCGGAATATACGAGTGTAAGGCAAAAGGGATTTTCCGCCGGCAGGGTATTAAGCCGCTGGTGGGAGATCTGGTGGACATCGCGGTTATCGACGAGGAACGGCGGCTGGGGAATGTGGAGGCGGTTCACCCGAGGAAAAATGAACTGATCCGCCCCGCGGTCGCCAATATCGACATGGCGCTCGTGGTGTTCGCCGCGGCGAAACCCGATCCGAACTGTAATCTGCTTGATCGTTTTCTGTGCGTTATGGAGTGCCGTAAGGTGCCGGCGGTCATCTGTTTTAACAAGTGTGACCTGGTGTCGTTTTCCGTGTGTGAGCGTCTGCGCGGAATTTATGCCGGTGCGGGCTGTGAAATTCTCTTTGTCAGCGCAAAAACCGGGGAAGGACTCGACCGTTTAAAGCTGCTGCTTGCGGGGAAGACCACCTCGGTGGCAGGACCCTCCGGGGTGGGGAAATCTTCTCTGATCAATGCACTGCAGCCGCAGATTCTTATGGAGACCGGCGCGATCAGCGAGAAGATTGAGCGCGGAAAGCACACGACCAGGCATGCACAGATCATACCGATAGCGGAGGCCGCGTTTATTGTGGACACGCCCGGCTTCGGCGCGATGGATGTGAACGAAATCAAAAAGGAGGATCTCTGGGCCTGTTACCCGGAGTTCGTACCCTATGAGCCGGAATGCAGATTTGTCGGCTGCAGCCATATCGGAGAGTCAGACTGCGGTGTGAAGCGGGCCCTCGCCGATGGGAAAATTCATCCGGTGCGCTATGAGAACTATCGTCTCCTCTACGAGGAGTTAAAACAACTACGAAGATATTGAGAAAGCATGTGAGGCATGTTATGAATTGTTTATCACCATCGATCCTGGCGGCGGATTTTACCAAGCTGGGAGAACAGATCCGGCAGTTGGACGAGGCGGGAGCCTCCTATGTACATATTGACGTGATGGACGGAGCCTTTGTGCCGAGTATCTCTTTTGGGATTCCGGTCATCGAGTCCATCCGCAAATGCACGGAGCGCATCTTTGATGTCCATCTGATGATTGAAGAGCCAATCCGCTATATCGAAGATTTTGCAAGGGCGGGTGCGGACATTATCACGGTTCACGCGGAGGCGTGCAGGCACCTGGACCGCACGATTGAAGAAATCCGGGCGCGCGGGATCATTCCGGGAGTTGCATTAAATCCGGCCACATCGATTTCGGCGATCCGCCATGTACTCGGAAAGGTGAACATGGTGCTTGTGATGACAGTCAATCCGGGCTTTGGAGGGCAGCAGCTGATTCCCTACACGGTTGACAAGGTGCGGGAGCTCAAACAGTATGTGAATCGGATGGATCTCAAGGTTGACATTGAAGTGGACGGGGGAATCACTCTGGAAAATGTCCGGGAGGTTATGTCTGCGGGAGCCAATGTGATCGTGGCGGGTTCCGCGGTATTTCGGGGAGACATCTGTGAAAATGTGAAACGTTTTCTGGAAGTAATGTAGATTGTCATAAGGAGGGGCCCGTTTCCGCAGGAAATGGGAGGATGCCTTATGACATTGATCAATAAGGAGGGGCATATATATGAAGTATCTGATTGTGTCGGGAGGAGAAATCCCGGATGAGTTCGCTGAGCGTGTAGTGATGAACGGCGGGTTTGAGGTGATTATGGCCGCAGACCGGGGAATGGAATTTTTGTATCGGGCAAAGATTCTGCCGGATATTATTGTGGGGGATTTTGACTCGGTAGACGAGGAGATTCTGGACTATTTCCGCGGGCAGCAGCAAATAGACATCTGCGCGCGCCCTGCAGAGAAAGATGACACGGACACGGAGTGCGCCATCAGGGAGGCTATTGCCAGAGGGGCAAATGACATCACGATCATCGGAGCTACCGGCACGCGCATAGACCATATGCTGGGCAATATTGCGCTCCTTGGCATCGGACTGGAGAAAGGCATTAAAATGGAATTGCTGGACCCGAACAACCGCATCCGCATGATTGACGGACCGGTCACTCTGCGCAGGAGTGAGCAGTACGGGAAATATATCTCCCTGATTCCGTTTTCGGATCATGTCACGGGGGTGACGCTCAAGGGAATGAAGTATCCGCTGACCAATCATACCATGAACGGTTTCTGTTCTCTGGGCGTCAGCAATGAGATTGCGGAGGAGGAGGCACAAATCAGTTTGGCAGAGGGCAGGCTTCTGATTGTGGAGGCCAGAGACTAATTTGCAAAACTCGTGCTGCCGCACAGGTGAAAAATCGGTGAACTCCGCGTCAGATTGGGATATTTCGGGATATATGCGGTAAAATACCAGTATCCGATGCCGTGTGGAGGAAAATGTGAGATGAATTTATTAAAGCAACTTTTAATTATTATGTTGTTTTGTTTTGTCGGAGAAATCATGCACGAGGTGATTCCGATACAGATACCGGCCAGCATCTATGGGCTGGTATCTCTTTTTGTGGCGCTTTTGATCGGGGCGGTCAAGCTCGAGGATGTGAAGGATGCGGCGAAATTTTTGATCCTTGTCATGCCTGTTATGTTTATTCCCGCAGGGGTCGGTCTGATCAACAGCTGGGACGAGCTGCAGTCGATGCTCATCCCCGTGATCACGATTATGGTGGTATCCACTGTGATTGTGATGGGCGTTTCGGGATTGGTGACTCAGGCCGTGATGCGGCATTGGACGAAACGGGGGGAGGCGGAGCATGAATGAGTTGCTGAAGGAGTCCGTTTTCTTTGGTGCAGTGATCAGTATCGCCTGCTATGAACTTGGAATCCTAATTCGAAAAAAATGGAATTTCGCATTATTAAATCCTCTTTTAATTTCAATTGCGATTATAATTTTTGTTCTTGTGACGTTTCGGATCGATTTTGAAACGTATGAAAACGGGGCGAAGTACCTGTCCTTTTTCTTAACGCCTGCGACAGTTGCCCTCGCGGTGCCGCTGTATGAGCAGATCGAACCGCTGCGGCGCAACTGGAAGGCAATCATGGCAGGAATTGCAGCGGGAGCGCTGACATCCGCAGTGTGCGTGCTTCTGATGTCCGTGCTGTTCGGTTTGGATCACAGGCAATATGTGACGCTCTTGCCGAAATCGATTACAACGGCGATCGGTATGGGGCTGTCCGAGGAGATGGGTGGGATTGTGACGATTACCGTTGCGGTCATTGTCGTGACCGGAGTGATTGGGAATATGTTTGCGGAGCTGATCTGCCGCCTGTTCCGAATCACGGACCCGGTGGCAAAAGGGATTGCGATCGGGAGCGCTGCCCATGCGATGGGGACTGCCAGGGCGATGGAGCTCGGAGAGGTCGAAGGGGCGATGAGCAGCCTGTCCATCGCGGTGTCCGGGCTCTGTACAGTAGTGGTCGCGCTCATTTTTTCGAGTTTTTACTAGGAGGCATCTATGTCGTTACAGTTTGTGCTGGGCTGCTCCGGCAGCGGAAAAACGGAATACATGTACCGCACACTCACGGCAGAGGCCGGAGCACACCCGAAGGACAACTATCTGGTGATCGTGCCGGAGCAGTTTACGATGCAGACCCAGCAGAAACTGGTCGATCTGGCGGAGCATCACGCGATCATGAATATCGATGTCCTGAGCTTTAAGCGGCTTGCCTACCGCGTGTTTGACGAGCTGGGGCGCACGGACATACAGGTGCTGGAGGAGACCGGGAAAAATCTGGTGCTCCGCCGGCTGGCACAGGAAAATAAGGAAAAGCTGACGGTGCTGCGGGCAAATATGAACCGTATGGGCTATGTCGGGGAAGTGAAATCCCTGATTTCGGAGCTAATGCAGTACAATGTCGCACCTGCACAGCTGCTCACCATGGCAGAGAGCCGACACCTTTCTCCGGTACTCACCGCAAAGCTCAGAGACATCGTGACGATGTATGATGCGTTCAACGAATTCATGCGTGGGAGCTACATCACGGCTGAAGAGATTTTACATATTCTGAAAGGGATCGCGAAGGATTCGGAGATCCTGCGCGGCAGTGTGATCGTATTTGACGAGTTTACAGGCTTTACGCCGATCCAGAATGATCTGCTTCGGGAGCTGCTTTTGGTCGCAAAAGAGGTGAGGATCGCGCTGACGATCGACGGGAGGGAGGATTTCTACCACAGCAAAGGCAGTGAGGAGCTTTTTGATCTCTCGAAGAAGACGATCCGTTCCCTGATGGAGATGGCGGGTGAGCTGCATGTAGAGATCCGCAAGCCGGCAGTGCTCTCGGGCAGTGCGGACAGGCGCTTTTCCCACGCGCCGGCACTGGCTTTTCTGGAACAGAACCTGTTTCGACCGTACTATCAGAAAATGAGGGGGGAGGTCCGCGAAATCCATCTTGCCACAGCGAAGAATCCGAAGGAGGAGCTGACGCTTGTCGCCCGCGAGATCAGCCGCCTTGTCCGGGAGGGAGTCCGCTACCGTGAGATTGCGGTGGTGACAGGAGCTGTGGAAAATTATCGGAATTACGCGGAGTCTCTGTTTGGCAAGTACGAGATTCCCTATTTTATGGACACGACGCGGGAGGTGTTGTTTCATCCGTTCATCGAGTTCCTCCGCGCGGCTCTGGAAATTGTGGACAGCAATTACAGCTATGCGGCGGTGATGCGGTTTCTGCGGTGCGGCTTCTGCGGAATCGAGGAGGGGGAGCTGGACATACTGGAGAATTACCTGCTGGCGACCGGGATACGGGGTAGGTCTGCGTGGAACAGACGCTGGCTGCGGATGCCGAGACAGCAGGCACTCTATGATCTGGATATACTCGATTCGCTCAGGCAGAGGATTGCGGGCATGCTTGCTCCGCTTGATCAGGCATTCGCCGGAAAGGACTCCAGGGTATCGGACGGTATCTGGGCGCTGTATGAGCTGATGACCGGTCTGGATATCGAGCAGCAGCTGTGGGATAAGGAAAAGGAGCTGCTCGAGGAGGACAGACAGACGAAAGCAAAGGAGTACGGTCAGATCTATCGGATTGTCATGAAACTTCTAGAAAAATATAATCGTCTTTTAGGTTCTGACCCGCTCTCTGTGCACGACTTTACGGAGGTTTTGGAGGCTGGGCTGACCGCCGCGGAGGTCGCGGTGCTGCCTCCGGGGTATGACAGCGTGACGATAGGAGATATCGAGAGAACGAGATTAAATCATATCAGGATTTTATTTTTTATCGGCGTAAATGACGGAATTATCCCGAAATCGGCGGGCTCCGGCGGAATTATTTCCGAGTACGAGCGGGAGCTTCTGGCCGGGGAGCATGTGACACTCGCGCCGGGGGCAAGGGAGCAGGCGTTCATCCAGCGGTTTTACCTCTACCGGAATCTGACAAAGCCATCGGAGCAGCTTTATCTGAGCTACGCCAAGGTGGACAGTGCGGGGCATGCGATCCGTCCCTCCTACCTGATCGGTGTGATCCGCAGGATGTTTCCGGGGCTTGCGGTGGAGGAGCACGAGGATGTGGAGGCGGAACCGGAATTCTATACCCGGGCCGCCGCCTGCGATTACCTGATCCGGGGGGAGCGCGGCGCAGAATGGTATGCGCTGGCACGTTTCTTTCAGGAAGGGGATGAGGAGGAACAGAGAGCGATTGAGCAGATGCTTCTCGCTGCGTACACCTGCTACCAAGGAGAGCCGATCAGCCGCGCGGTCGCACTCGCGCTGTACGGGAGAAAGGCGACGAGCAGCGTAACACGTCTGGAGCGATTTGCAGCCTGCGCTTATGCGCATTACTTACAGTACGGACTGCGCCTCGCAGAGCGTGAGGCCTGCCGGTTTGAGAGCGTGGACATGGGAAATCTCTACCACGAAGCGCTGGAGCGCTACAGCAGAAAGCTTGGCGATTCGCCCTACGACTGGTTCACCGTGCCGGACGATGTCCGGGAGGAGCTTGCGCAGCTTTCGATGGCGGAGGCTGCGGAGGGGTATCCGTCCGTGAGTATTTACGCTACGGCGGAGAGCTCCTATCAGGTAAAGCGGATGTACGGGATTTTTGCGGAGACGGTCTGGGCGCTGACGAAACAGGTGCGGGCGGGAAAGTTTGTCCCGGAGAAGTTTGAGGTCAGTTTTTCGGAGCTGGGCGATATTTCAGCGCTCACCTATGAGCTGGAGCATGATGTCAGGATGCGTCTCACCGGAAGGATTGATCGAGTCGATACCTGCGCGCAGGAGAGCGGGATCGGCGTCAAGATCATTGATTATAAGTCGGGGGCCGCAAGCTTTGATCTGATCCGGCTGTATCACGGGCTTCAGATGCAGCTGGTCGTGTATATGAATGCGGCGTTGGAGCTGAGCAGGAAAGAGCATGGGGATGTGCCGGTATTTCCTGCGGGGATTCTCTACTACCACATTGATGATCCGGTGCTCGAGGCGGAGGAGCGGGAGAATGCGGACGTGGAGCAGGATCTTTTGATGGCGCTGCGGCCGGACGGGCTCGTAAACAGTGAGGAGTCGGTTTATCTCGCTATGGATGAGAACCTTCTCGGCAAGTCGGAGGTGATTCCGGTGGAGCTGAAAAAGTCCGGCGAATTGTCCGCGCGCTCCCACGTGGCATCCACGGAGGAATTTGAGCTGCTCGGCCGGTTTGTGAAACAGCAGATTAGGAGACAGGGGCAGGCAATCTACAATGGAGACATCCGTGTTCTGCCCTACCGGAATGGCAGGGAGAGCAGCTGTACCTATTGTCCTTATGCGGGAGTCTGCGGCATAGACGGGCGGATTCCGGGGTATGAACAGAGACACATGGAGCCGTTGGACCGGGAGGAAGCGATGGAGCGCATTCGGACGGAGACGGCGAGGCGGGAGGATCTATGTCAGTAAAGTGGACGAAGGAACAACAGCAGGTGATTGACTGCAGGGATCGGAATATCCTTGTCTCAGCCGCCGCGGGCTCCGGCAAGACGGCGGTGCTGGTGGAGCGCATCATTGGGCGGATCACGGACATTACGCACCCGGTTGACATCGACAATCTGCTGGTCGTGACCTTCACAAAGGCGGCTGCAGCCGAGATGCGGGAGCGGATTGGCGCGGCGATTGAGAAGGCGTGCGACGCGAATCCGGACGATTCCCATTTGAGGAGGCAGTCTGCGCTGGTGCACAATGCGATGATCACAACGATCGACAGTTTCTGTCTCTTCGTGGTGCGCAATCATTTTGAAGAGATCGGTCTGGACCCTAATTTCCGCATCGCGGATGAAGGAGAGATCCGTTTACTGGAGCAGGATGTGCTCTCGGAGGTCTTCGAGCAGAATTATGCGCTGGAGGACAATGCGGCCTTTTTTGGATTGATCGACGCGTATGCGGGAAAGCGGAGCGATGCGCCGGTGAAGGAGATGGTGAAGAGCATCTACCACATGTCCTTGAGCAGTCCATGGCCCAATGAGTGGATCGAGGGTCTGGTAAAGCCTTACCGCGTGGAGACGGCAGGAGAGCTGGTGCAGACAGAGCTCTTTCAGGATATCGCGGACACCGTGTACAGTCAGCTTGCGGATGTGAGGGACGAACTGGCGCGCCTTTATGACCTTGCGCTGGCACCGGACGGGCCGCAGGCCTATGCCGCCACGCTGGAGCAGGATCTGCAGGCGCTGGAAAATGCCTTACCGCCTGCTGCTGCAGAGTGCGCGGACTATGAGAGTCTGTGCAGATTTTTCGGGGGACTTGCCTTGGGAAAGCTCGCGCCGGTACGCAATTTCAGCGGAGATCCGCTCAAAAAGGATGCCGTTCAAAACGGCAGGAACGGGCTGAAAAAGACGCTGGAGGAGCTGAAAAAGGACTATTTTTCCATGGATGCGGAAGAATTGCTGAAACAGCTGCACCGGTTATGCCCGATTGCGGAGGAGCTGGTGCGGCTGACATTGGCTTATTCGGAGGCAATGGCGGAGGGCAAGCGGAAAAAGCGGATTGTGGATTTCTCGGACATCGAGCATTTTGCGCTGCAGATTCTCGTAGACCCTCAGACCAAGCGGCCGAAACCCGTGGCAGAGGAGTTCCGGGCACATTTTGCAGAGCTTATGGTGGACGAGTATCAGGACAGCAATCAGGTGCAGGAGGAGATCATACAGGCGATCTCCCGCGAAGAAAAGGGACAGTACAATCGGTTTATGGTGGGGGACGTCAAGCAGAGTATCTACCGTTTCCGGCTGGCGAGGCCGGAGCTGTTCATGGAGAAGTACGCCGCGTACACGACCGGGGAGGGCGTGTGTCAGCGCATCGACCTGCACCAGAATTTCCGAAGCCGCAGGGAGGTGCTCGATTTTTGCAACGACATCTTTTATAAAATCATGAGCCCGGATCTCGGGAGGGTGGCCTACGACGAGGACGCTGCGCTCTATTGCGGCGCGGATTACCCGGAGGCGGACGGTATGGGGGCAGAGCTGTTGCTGCTCGATGAGGCGGACGAGCTTCTGGCAGAGCAGGGCAGTGCGGACAAGCGGGAGCTGGAGGCGCACCTGGTGGCGTCGCGCATTGCGCAGCTCATGAGAGAGACAAAGGTGTACAACCGGGAAAGCGGGGAACTGCGTGCGCTCAGGTACTCCGACATTGTGATTCTGTTTCGGAGCCTGAGGGACTGGGGGACAGATTTTGCCAGAGTACTTACGGAACAGGGGATTCCGGCACATGTCGAGTCGTCCACGGGCTATTTCTCTGCGCTGGAGGTGCAGACAGTGCTCAATATGCTGCGGATTCTGGACAATCCTTATCAGGATATTCCGATGGCGGCAGTTCTTCGTTCACCGATGGCGGGGCTGGATGACGAGGAGTTGGCAGAGCTGAGGCTAACCGACCAGACTGTGCCCTTCTCGGCGGCGGCGCTCGCCGCCATGAAGGAGGCAAAGGAGGGAAAGCTTGCCCGGTTCTATCAGATCTACCGGGATCTGCGCGCACAGCGGGAGGTGCCGATCCACGAGCTGATCCAGAAGCTGCTTGATGTGACCGGCTACGGCAGCTACGCCGCGGCGATGCCTGCAGGGACAAGGCGAAGCGCCAATCTCGCGATGCTTCTGGAAAAAGCGATTGATTATGAGAAGACCAGCTATCGGGGCCTGTTTCACTTTGTGCGCTACATCGACCAGCTGCAGACCTATGAGATCGACTTCGGAGAGGCGGATGTGACCGGAGAGAATGCGGACGTGGTGCACATCATGACCATACACAAGAGCAAGGGACTGGAATTTCCGGTGGTGTTTGTGAGCGGCATGGGCAAGCATATCAACCAGATGGAGACGAATGAGAAACTGGTGCTGCACCCCGATCTCGGCATGGGGATCTGCGAGATCTCCGGCCGCCCGAAGGTGAGGCAAAACTGTGTTCTCCGATCCGGAATTGCGGACCGCATACGCCGGGAAAATCTCGGGGAGGAGCTGCGGGTGCTCTACGTGGCGCTGACCCGCGCGAAGGAGAAGCTGATCCTGACGGGGGTTGTGAAGGATATTGACAAGACTGTCGGAAAATACACGGGGAACGTCATTCCCCAAAAACCTGTCAGCTACCGCCAGCGGGCAAAAGCGGCGAGCTGGCTGGACTGGGTGATCCCCGCGATGCTCTCTTATCCCGACAAATACCGCGTGGAGGCAGTAGATCCGGAGCGGCTTGTTTGGTCTGCAGTCGAGTCCGAGGTGGAGAAGCAGTTGGACAAAGAGAAGCTGATGGAGCAGATTGCGCATGCCGAAGAGGATCTGGTGGAGGAATACGGAAGACTTTTTTCTTACGAGTATCCGTACCGCAGTGAAGCGGGAAAGAAAGTGAAATACTCGGTGTCGGAGCTGAAACACGACTCGATGCTCAGAAAGCTCGATCAGGAGGAGGCGCAGATTCCCGAATTTCTGGCGGAGGAGCATGAGCCCTACGTGCCGGATTTCGCGCGGGCGCGCCTGCAGGAGTCTGAGGCAGAAGCTTTGGAGGAAATCGAATGCGGAACAAAAAAGGAGTCAGACAAGGCAGAGGACCGCATGGCGGGCGGATCGCTGCGCGGCACGGCGGTGCATCGGGTTATGGAGTGTCTGGACTTTGCGGCTCTGGCGCAAATTGATGCTGCAGACCGCGCGCAGGCCCAACGCTTCGCGGCGTCAGAGATGGAGCGTATGAAGATGCGCGGGGAGCTTTCGGGGGAGCTGTATGCGCTGGTGAACCGCACGTCGATTACCGCGTTTGTGCAGAGTCCGGTGGCACAGCGCATGGCACGGGCGGCAGAGAGAGGGGATCTCTATCGGGAGAAACCGTTTGTGATGCGTCACGAGGATGTGCTGGTGCAGGGAATTATTGATGTTTTCTGGATGGAGGAGGATAAAATTGTTCTGCTCGATTACAAGACGGACCGGGTGGATACGGCGGAGACTCTCATCGCGCGCTATGAAACCCAGATGGAGCTCTATGCGGAGGCTCTCGGCCGCGTGTTTGCCGGAGCGTCAGGGAAGAATTGTGTCGCAGAGAAGCTGATTTATTCGTTTAGCCTGAAGGAGGTGATTTCACTGTGAGCCAGATTATTTTGGCGTCTGCGTCGCCGAGGCGCAGAGAGCTTTTGGAGCAGGTGGGGATTGAGTTTGAGGTCTGTCCGGCGCAGGGGGAAGAGGTCATCACCGGGACGGAGCCGTGGTCGGTTGTGGAGGAACTCTCCCGCCAGAAGGCGGAGGAGGTGGCTGCGTCTGTGCTTATGTACCAGGAGGAAAATCCCGAACTTGTCACGCCGGAGGATCTTCTGGTCATCGGCGCGGATACGGTGGTGGCGCTGGATGACCGGATTCTCGGAAAACCGAAGGACGAGGCGGAGGCAGTGTCTATGCTGAACATGCTCTCAGGGAGGACGCACAGCGTTTACACGGGAGTTACGCTGGTGTTTATTGACAAGTCGGGCCGGACCGGGGAGTATGTCTTTCACGAGAAGACAGATGTGGCTGTCTATTCGATGACAGAAGAGGAGATCACCCGCTATGTGGCGGGCGGGGAACCGATGGACAAGGCGGGAGCTTACGGCATTCAGGGAGCGTTCGCCATTTATATCCGGGAGATCCGCGGGGACTATAACAATGTCGTCGGACTTCCGGTTGCCCGCCTGTATCAGGAGCTGATGCGGATCGGCTGGAATCCTTTTTGCGATTTTACAAAAAAGTAGTGTAGAAATCGCAAAACCGTGGTACAATGAGTAATATTAATGGATTTAGAGGGTAAAGCCATGTACGATGAGGAAGTGTTAGAATATTTTCTTAAAAATCAGGGGCAGCTGTTTCCGAAGCGGGTTGTTGAAACCCTTGAGGAGGCGGAAGAATTTTTGACGGACTGCGCGGCGGCAGTGTGCAGGAATCTGGGGGAAGTGCGGGAATATCTGGATGAGTCCGGCATGGATATCACCGGAATTGACGATGATGAGCTGCTGGAGTCCGGCGAAATATTTTCTCTGCCCAGCGGCCGGTACTTAATTGTTGAGGGGTAAAGCCCGCAGGTGAGGGCAGGGGATGAAAATACGAAAGATTATGATAGGATGTCTGGCTCTCGGGTGTGCCATGACATTGTTTACCGGTTGCCAGGTCGGAAAGACGAAATTTGTTTGGCGCGAAGAAAAAAAAATCAGCCCCAAATATCTGTTTTCGCTGGATAATGTGACCTGCGACCTAAAGCAGGCAAAGATCTATCTCTGCAATTACCGGAATCTGTACGGCAATGCTTACGGCATCGACCTGTGGCAGTACGATTTCGGTGAGCGGTCGCTGGAGCAGTATGTCAAGGATGTGACGCTTCAGCAGCTTTCCCGCATTGTCTGCATGAATCTTCTGGCAGAGCAGATGAATGTTGTTTTGACGGAGGAGGAATTGGAACTTGTCTCCAATGCGGCAAGAGAGTATTACCGCTCGCTGAGTGAGGAGGAGCTTGCCTATATGGAGGTACGGGAGAGCGATATCGCTACGGCTTACCGTCAATATGCCCTGGCGAAAAAGCTCTATGACAATTTGACAGAGGGTATCGACGAAGAGGTCAGCGATGACGAGGCGAGAGTCATTTCCGTGCAGCAGATTTTTGTGACGGATCAGGCAGATGTCGTGAAAATAGAGGAAAAACTCGAGGCGGGAGACTCGTTTATGGCGGTGGCAAGCACCTACAGTCTGGCGGACGAGATTGAAATCTATGTGGCGAGGGACGAGTTTCCGCAGGAAGTGGAGAATATCGCCTTCAATCTGGACAACGGAGCGGTGTCAGAGTGTATCAAGGCGGATGATGGCTATTATTTCATCAAGTGTATCAGCAAGCTTGAGGAGGAGCTGACCGAGGAGAACAAGGACAATATCCGCATGAAGCGCAGGATTGCGCAGTTTGATAAGGTGTACCAGGATTTTATGGAGAGTAAGGAGTTTGAACTGAACACGGAGATGTGGGAGAGTGTCCGTTTGGAGGACTTGAGCAATGTTGAGACGGACTCGTTCTTTGAGGTGTATGCGAAATATTTCAAGTAAACAGGACATCATCAATAAACAGGGAGCAGGCGTATTGCCTGCTCCCTTTGTAGGTCAGAGTGTTTATTTGGCCAGCAGTATCATGAGATCGTTGCTCCTTTTGACGAATTTACCCATCGCCTCCGGGGAGAGCGGCTGGTTGCTGATCAGCGCCAGGTCGTAGAGCTGCTCGGCAAACATCGGAACGTGTTCGGAATCCTTGTGCTCTAAGATGTATTTGACCAGAGCGTGGTTGGCATTTAAGGTCAGTGTCTGGTCTGCCGCGAACATATTCGGGTCCATGCCGCCCATACCGCCCATGGAGTACATCTTCATCATATCCTGCATCCGCCTTCCGTGCTCGGAGAGCGTGAGAATCGAAGCAATTTCCTCGTTCTTTAATGCCTCAACTTTTACAGTGAGCTTCTCATTGTTTAATGCAGATTTAAATAATTCGGCCAGTGTGGCAGTCGCCTCGGTGAGATCAGCACTCTCATCCTTTAAGCTCTCATTCATATCCGCGTCGATGCGCATGAACTGATAGTGCTCGTTGCGCTGCTCTAACTGTGAGATGAAGGAGGTGTCGATATTGTGGTTTAAGATGACCGCATTCATGCCCTGCTCCTTGAACAGGCTGATATACTGTCCCTGCTGGTTCACGTCGGTCACATAGTATATGGTCTTTTTCTCCGGCTCATTCTCCTCGGAATCGCTCTCTGCGGCGATGTCCTTCTCCTCCGCGGCTTCCACGGATTCCTCTACCGTAGTCTCTCCCTCGGTTTCCTCCTTCTTTTCCTCGGCCGGTGCAAGGAGCTCCGGAAGAGTCTGGTACTTGTCGTTGATATCCTTAAAGAGGATATAGTCGTTCATCTTGTCGCAGAACTTCTCGTCCTTTAAGCAGCCGAACTTGATAAAGGGGCTGATGTCGTCCCAGTATTTTTCGTAGGACTCTTTTTCGGTCTTGCACATGCCGGTCAGCTTGTCGGCGACTTTTTTCGTGATATACTCAGATATTTTCTTGACAAAGCCGTCGTTCTGCAGAGCGGAGCGTGAGACATTTAAGGGCAGGTCGGGGCAGTCGATGACTCCTTTTAAGAGCATCAGGAACTCCGGAATGACCTCCTTGATATTGTCAGCGATGAACACCTGATTGTTGTAGAGCTTGATCGTCCCCTCGATGGAGTCGTACTCGGTGTTGATCCGCGGGAAGTAAAGGATTCCCTTTAGATTGAACGGATAGTCCATATTCAGGTGAATCCAGAACAGGGGCTCCTTGTAGTCCAGGAATACCTTGCGGTAAAACTCCTTGTACTCCTCCTCGGTGCACTCGCTCGGGTTCTTTGTCCACAGCGGCTGTGTGTCGTTTAAGGGAACCGGGCGTTTTACGATCTTGAGCTTGTCCTTGGCGGGAGAGATCTCCACGACTTCCTTCTCGCCGTTTTCGTTCTCCTTCTCCTCGGTTTTGGCTTCCTCGTGAATCTCCTCGATGACGGTGTCAGTCTCGCGCCTGTCCTCCTTGTCGATGGTCTCATACTCCTCCGGTGCATTCGCCTTCGACAGATAGATTTCCGTCGGCATAAAGGAACAGTATTTTTCAACGATTTCTCTGGCGCGGTACTCGTTGGCGAATTCCAGACAGTCCTCATTTAAGTACAGTGTGATTTCGGTTCCGATCTCGTCCTTGTCGCCGTCCACCATATCAAATTCTGTGCCGCCGTCACAGGACCAGTGTACCGGCGTTGCCCCCTCCTGATAGGAGAGCGTGTCGATTGTCACAGTGTCCGCAACCATGAACGCGGAGTAAAATCCAAGACCGAAGTGTCCGATGATCTGGTCGTCGTTGGATTTGTCCTTGTACTTCTCGATGAAATCCGTTGCGCCGGAAAATGCGATCTGGTTAATATATTCCTCCACTTCGGAGGCCGTCATGCCGAGGCCGTTGTCGATGACCTTGATGGTCTTCTCCTCCGGATTTACGATAATCTGAATCTTGGGTCTGTAGTCTGCCGGGAGCGTGTATTCGCCCATCATGTCCAGTTTTTTCAGCTTGGTGATCGCGTCACATCCGTTCGAGACCAGCTCGCGGTAAAAGATGTCGTGATCCGAGTACAGCCACTTCTTGATAATGGGAAAGAGGTTGTCGCTGTCAATTGAAAGGTTTCCGTGTTTGTTTTCCATTGAAATCCATCTCCTTTTCTACCTTTATGGAAAAATCATTGTCCGTTGTGGAATCAATTCTAAAAGGTATCATATAGCACGATAATCAAATTGTCAATGATAAATTAGCACTCGATATAAAAGAGTGCTAGCAATGCGCGGGAAAATCCGGTATTTACATGATTTGGAGGCTTTCTAAAATCTTTATAAACTGAGATTCTGGACATTTTCAGAAAAAAGTGGTACGATTCGGAAGGCACTATATTTAGTTCTGTATCGTTGGAAAGGTCGATAAAATGGATACGCAGAGAGAAACAGAGCAGAGCCCTGTGGAGAAAAACAGAAATCCCCGCGGCAATATGACAGAAGGGAATCCCGTGAAGTGTATGCTGGCCTTTGCGGTTCCGATGATTCTCGGCAATCTGTTCCAGCAGTTTTACAATATTATGGACTCCGTGATCGTGGGGAAGCTGGTAGGTTCGGACGCGCTGGCGGCTGTGGGAGCCTCCACCTCGATCACCATGCTCTTTGTCATGGTTGCGCTTGGGACAGGCATCGGCTGTTCGGTCGTCATCTCCCAGCTCTTTGGGGCGCGGCAGATTGAGAAAATGAAGTCTGCCATTTCCACAGCGCTTACTTCCATTGTAGTCATCTCTTTGCTGCTGGCAGTGCTGGGACGGTTTCTCAGCAGATGGATTCTTGCTTGGATGGGGACTCCGGCGGAAATATTTGACTCGGCGGAGATCTATCTGAACATTTATTTTTACGGTTTTTTCTTTTTGTTTCTGTACAATGCATTCTCCGCGGTTTTCAACGCGCTGGGAGATTCGAGAAAACCATTGTACTTCCTTCTGGCCTCTTCTGTCCTCAACATCGGTCTGGACCTGCTCTTCGTGGGAGGTTTTCAATGGGGCGTAGCGGGGGCTGCGTGGGCGACGCTGATCGCTCAGGCGGTGTCCTCTGCATTGTCTTTTACGGTGCTGGCCTTCAAGCTGAAACGCATAGGAGGCGGGGAATACAAAAGGTATGACAGGGGGCTGCTTGGCAAAATGACGAGGGTGGCGATTCCCACGATTGTGCAGCAGTCGATGGTGTCGATCGGTATGCTCTTAATTCAGTCAGTGGTCAACCGATTCGGACCGGACTTTATGGCGGGGTACACGGCGGCTGTGCGCATCGACGGTATTGCGATCGTGCCGATGGTGAACGCGGGCAATGCAGTGTCCACGTTTGTCGCGCAGAACATGGGAGCGGGAAAGCCGCAGCGAGCGAAGCAGGGCTATCACATCGGGCTTTGTATGGCATTGGGCATCGGTGTGCTGATCGGCGTTTTTCTGTTCTTTTTTGGGAATGTCTGTGTCAACGCTTTTATGGATTCCGACAAGGATGCGGCCTCGATTGCGGTGGGCGTGCAATACCTGGGCGTGGTGTCCATGTTCTACTTTGTCATGGGCGCAATGAACACGACCAATGCGGTGCTGCGCGGCGCGGGAGACATGCGCTGGTTCATGGCGGTGACGCTCATAAATCTTGTTGTCCGGGTTTTGCTCACCTATGCATTGGCGGATGTTACGGCGGGAAGAATTATTATGTGGGCGAATCCGATCGGATGGACCGTGGGATTGGTGATAGCTTTCATCCGTTATCGTCAAGGGAAATGGCAAAAATTAACCTTGATTTAATTATTTGAGTTAAATTGAGATTTAACAAGAGGAGGAAGGATATGTTAGAGGTTGGAATTAAGGGACACAAGGAGCTTGTCGTTACCGAGGATAAGACGGCGAAGCACATGAACAGTGGGGCGATGAATGTCTACGCCACTCCCCATATGGTCGCGCTGATGGAGTACGCCGCGTTTGACAGCGTGCAGCCGGAGCTTGAACCGGGCTGCGGAACCGTGGGGACGGCGCTGAATATCCGGCATGTGGCGGCTACCCCGGTGGGGATGAAGGTGAGCTGCGACTCCGAGCTGATAAAAATTGACGGCAGGGCGCTGACTTTTTCGGTGAAGGTATTCGACGAAAAGGGTTTGATTGGAGAGGGAGAACACGAGCGGTTTATCATTTTCGAGGATAAATTTCAGGCAAAGGCGGACGCGAAGCGGGAGAAGTGAGCATGCTGTACGATAAAGATATACGGGAGCCGCTGTTTGATTTTCTGGAGGCGGCTTACGGAAAAGTGCGCCTTTTCGAGGAACAGGTCATAGGGAAGTCCAGGTCGGACATCGTCATGGTTGTCCCCGATGCCCTCTACGGGATTGAGATCAAGAGCGATGCGGACAGTTACGCGCGCCTGGAGCGGCAGATCCGGGATTACGATCGCTACTATGATTACAATCTCGTTGTGGTCGGGACAAGGCATGCGGCGCATATCCGGGAGCACGTCCCTGACTGGTGGGGAGTCATCACGGTGGAGCAGGCAGAGGGCAAAACGGACTTTTATGTTTTGCGCCAGCCCGAGAAGAACCCGCAGATGGAGTGGAGCTGTAAGATCGAGATGCTCTGGCGGCCCGAGCTGGCGCACATTCAGGAGCTTAACCGGATGGCGGCATACAAGCAGAAGAGCAAGCGCTTTGTCGCAGACAAGATCGTGGAGACAGTACCGCCGGAGCTTCTCGCCCGGCAGATGTCAGAGGAGCTGTTTCAGAGGGACTACACAAAGATCTGGGAGACCATTCAGACTTTCCGGAAGGAGAACGGGCAGAAGCCGAGGCGCAGGAAGAGAAGACGCAGGCGGCGGATCTGAAAGTATTCATGAGGTTTCTGTTGTCGGATGAGGCAAAGTCTGTTATGATTAATACGTAACGTAGGGGTTCTTTCATGAAATGGGGGCACATGATGCAGAGGAGAAAAAGGATAGCGCTGTTCGCAAATTGCTGGTCGAGCGATTATGTGCGGGAGGTCGGACGAGGAATCTGTCAGGCCGCAGAGAAAGAAAATACAGATATTTTTGCGTTTCTGAATTACTCCGCCCATCTGTCCACCGAGGAGGAGCACCAAGGGGAATTCAATATCTTTCTCTTGCCGGATCTGAACGATTTCGACGGTGTGCTTTTGCTGGCAAATACGTTTAATCTGCAAGAAGAGGCTGCCTATCTGCATCAAAAAATAAAAGAAACCGGCATTCCTTCGGTCAGTCTGGAATATAAGCTGGAGGGGGTTGACTACCTGGGATTTGACAATTATTCGGGCATGCACGAGCTTGCGGTGCACCTGATCCGGGAGCATGGAGTGAAAAGGATAGTATTTATCGGCGGAATTGAGGGACATGCAGATTCGGATGCCCGCCTGAAGGCCGTGACAGATGCTGCGGCAGAGAATCAGATTACAATCCGCAAAGAGGATATCCTGTACGGAAGCTGGGATGCGCCGGAGGCGTGCCGCCGGTTTGAAAGCTGGCTGGAGGAGAACGGTGCGCTCCCGGATGCTGTGGTCTGTGCGAACGATATTATGGCGGTGGGAATCTGTGACTGGCTCGCGGAGCATGGCCATAGGGTCCCGGATGATATAAAGGTTACCGGTTATGACTGCATCAGAAGCGCCCAGGAATACTCGCCGGTCATTACGACAATCAGCCATGAGCTGGCTGTAATGGGATATCGCGCACTGCAGGTTCTGCTGGATAAGATTGACGGAAAAGAGGTATCGCCAAGAGAGGTGATGAAACCCAAACTGGTGCTCGGCGAAAGCTGCGGGTGCCACAGGAATCTCCTTGAGCAGGCGGAGCCGGGGAGGTCCGGCTCGAACAAAAAGATGGACGGTGTGGTGACGGATCGGCATTTCAGGCATATCTACACATCCGTGAGAAAGGTTGAGACGCTCGAAGAATTGCATGGGAGCCTTTCGGCACTGTTTGCACAGGAGTATGAGATGGAGGGGGACGGGTTTATGCTGTGCATCCGCCCGGACTTTTTTGTCGTGGATGATAATTATGACCGGTTCCGGACACCCGGCTACGGGGATGAAATGGATGTCGTCTGTTCCCTGAAAAACGGTGTGGCGGAGGAATACCGGAGAATGCCGACTAAGGAGGCGATCTTCCGGATCGCAGAGGGAAGTGATAAGAGAGGAGATTATCTCTTTGTGTCGCTGCGCAGTGATGACATGCATCTCGGCTTTGCCATGCTGAATCGGGATTTTGATATTGCAGGTGATTTTTTACTGTATATATGGACGAGACATGTCAATGAATATATGGAGCAGGTTCTCTCCAATGTTAAGATCGCGGAGCTGACCAGACAACTGCGGGATCTTTCGGTCACGGATGTGCTGACAGGGCTCTACAACCGGATGGGCTGCGAGAGGAGGCTGTATCCGTTTGCCGAGGAGTGCCAGAATCGGGGAGGGCAGGTCGTAGTGATGCTTGCGGATATCGACCGCATGAAGACGATCAATGACCAGTACGGCCATGCGCATGGGGATCTGGCCCTGCAGACCGTGGCGCAGATCTTGAAGACAGAATTGCCCAGAGGGTTTATGGCCGCACGTTTTGGCGGAGATGAATTTTTCATCGTGGGTGAGTGCCATGAGGCTATTTCGATCGAAGAGATATCGAAACACGTTACCGATCAGCTTGCAAAGGAAGTGTGGCGGAGGCAGATTACGTTTCCGCTGACTGTGAGTATCGGAGGAATCAGGCTTGAGAAGGGGGAACCTTTTCAGCTGATGGACTGCCTGCAGAAGGTTGATGAATACATGTACAGGGTTAAGGAAATCCATCATCGGCAGATTGACGGGCAATGACAGGACAAAACAAAGATGAGACGACATGCTGGCGAAAAGCGGTGAGCAGGAGGTAGAAGAGCAACATGCTGGAGCTAAATAATATCAGCTTTCAGGCGGAGAATGAGAAGGAAATATTAAAGGATGTGAATCTGGCAATCGATGATCGGATTGTTGTGATCACCGGACCCAACGGCGGCGGAAAGTCCACGCTGGCAAAGGTGATCGCGGGAATTGTAATGCCCACGGAGGGCCGGATTCTTTTGGACGGAGAGGACATCACGGAATGCTCTGTCACCGAGCGGGCGAAGGCGGGAATCAGCCTTGCTTTCCAGCAACCGGTGCGGTTTAAAGGGCTGACCGTGCGTGATCTGATCACGATCGCGGCGGGGTGTGAGATCTCCTTAAATGAAGCTTGCGCGTATCTGTCCGAGGTGGGGCTGTGCGCGAAGGATTATATTGACCGTGAACTGAATTCCAGTCTTTCAGGCGGTGAGATTAAGCGCATCGAGATCGCGACTATACTGGCAAGGGGTTCGAAATTCTCCGTGTTTGACGAGCCTGAGGCGGGGATCGATCTGTGGAGTTTCCGCAGCCTGATCCGCGTGTTTGAAAAAATGCAGAAAAAGAACAGCGGGACGATCCTTATCATCAGCCATCAGGAGCGAATCCTCAACATTGCGGACAAGATTATTTATATTAAGGACGGCACTGTGGAAAAATACGGCCCGAGGGACGAGGTGCTCCCGACGCTCATGGACACTTCGAGGGCGGGCTGTGACGCGCTTTTGGACAAGATGGAGACGGAGGACGCGAGATGATCGACGAGATTGGAAAGACGCTCTTAAAAGAAGTGGCGGAGCTGGACGCGCTCCCCGTAGGTGCATACAACATAAGGGTAAACGGGGAAAGCAGCGAGCGGAGCACGACTGCGAATATTGATATTGTGACCAAGGAGGACAAGTCCGGCATCGATATCATAATCAAGCCGGGAACGAAAAATGAGAGTGTGCACATTCCCGTGGTTTTGTCCCAGAGCGGCTTAAAGGAGACGGTATACAATGATTTCTATATCGGGGAGGATTGCGATGTGACCATTGTGGCGGGCTGTGGAATCCACAACTGCGGCGATGCGGACAGCTCGCACAACGGCCTGCACCGTTTTTTTGTCGCGGAGAACGCAAAGGTCCGTTATGTCGAAAAGCACTACGGTGAGGGGGAAGGTCGGGGAAAACGGCTGATGAATCCCTCCACGGAGGTACATCTGGCTAAGGGGGCCAGCATGACCCTCGAGGCGACCCAGATTGCAGGAATTGACGATACCCTGCGGAAAACGACGGCAATGCTGGCGGAGAACGCACACCTGGAGGTGCAGGAAAAGGTTCTCACCGACGGGGATCAGAAGGCGGTGTCGGAGTTCATTGCGGACTTAAACGGCGCCGGAGCCAGTTGCAATATTGTGAGCCGAACGGTGGCGAAGGGACACAGTGTGCAGCATTTTTCCAGCACGCTGAACGGAAATGCGCCCTGCAGCGGCCACACGGAGTGTGACTCCATTATTATGGACGATGCGAGGGTGTCGGCCAGCCCGAACCTCACCGCAGCAGATGTGGACGCGGGCCTGATTCACGAGGCGGCGATCGGCAAGATTGCGGGAGAGCAGCTCTTGAAACTCATGACCTTGGGACTTACCGAGCAGGAGGCAGAGGAGCGGATCGTGAATGGTTTCCTAAAATGAAAAATAAAATAAATCAATAAAACTGAATAAATTTAATCATTTTATTCTGCCAAATACTATGTTAAGATTCATCATAGAAGTTGATTAAATTCTATAAGCTCGTACATGAGCTGGAAAAGAGGAAGCTATGAAGAATTTTGACAAGTATGAACGACAGTATTTTATGCCTCCGGTATGCGAGTACGACTGGGCGAAGAAGGATCACATAGAGGAGCCGCCTATCTGGTGTTCGGTAGACTTAAGGGACGGCAATCAGGCGCTGATTGAGCCCATGAGTTTAGAGGAAAAACTGGAATTTTTCCAGCTTTTGGTAGATATCGGATTCAAGGAGATCGAGGTGGGATTTCCTGCTGCGTCGGAGACCGAGTTCATCTTTATGCGGACGCTGATCGAGCGGGACATGATCCCGGACGATGTGACCGTGCAGGTTCTGACACAGGCGAGGGAGCACATCATCCGCAAGACCTTCGAGGCGGTGAAGGGCGCGCCCCACGCGGTGGTGCACCTGTACAATTCCACTTCGGTGGCACAGCGGGAGCAGGTCTTTAAGAAGGATAAAGAGGAGATCAAAAAGCTCGCGGTGGACGGGGCAAAACTGTTGAAAGAGCTGGCCGATGAGACGGAGGGTGATTTTTCCTTCGAGTACAGCCCGGAGAGCTTTCATGGCACGGAGGTAGAGTACGCCGTGGAGGTCTGCAATGCGGTGCTGGATGTGTGGCAGCCGCAGGGCGGTCACAAGGCCATTATCAACATTCCCGCCACGGTGGAGACAGCCATGCCCCACGTGTTTGCCACCCAGATCGAGTACGTCAGCAAAAACTTAAAATACAGGGACAACGTGGTGCTTAGCCTGCACCCCCACAATGACCGGGGCTGCGGCGTCTGTGACGCGGAGATGGGCATTCTTGCCGGAGCGGACCGCATTGAGGGAACCCTTTTCGGCAACGGCGAGCGCACCGGAAACGTGGATATCGTGACAATCGCCATGAATATGTTTTCCTACGGCGTAGATCCGGGGCTGGATTTCTCCAACATGCCGCGCATCCGGGAGACCTACGAGCGCCTGACCAGAATGCAGGTGGGCGACCGGACGCCTTATGCGGGCGACCTGGTATTCACTGCATTTTCGGGCTCACATCAGGATGCCATCGCAAAGGGCATGGCATGGCATGAGGAGAAAAAGTTAAAGACCTGGACGGTGCCCTATCTGCCCATCGATCCCGTGGATGTGGGGCGGACCTACGACGCGGATGTGATCCGCATCAACAGCCAGTCCGGCAAGGGCGGTATCAGCTATATATTAAAGCACAACTTTTCCATCTCCATCCCGGAGAAAATGCGGGAGGAGGTCGGGTACACAGTGAAGCAGGTATCCGACGAGGAGCACAAGGAGCTCTCTCCGCAGTGGGTGTACGATATCTTTGAGGAGAATTATGTGAACAGGATGCCCTACTTTACCATCGACGAGTGCCATTTCCGGCAGATCGACGGTATCATGGCGGAGACCACGATCGAATTTGGCGGGAAAAAGACGGTCGTGGACGCCAGCGGCAACGGCCGTCTGGACGCAGTCAGCAACACGATCAAGCAGTTCTTCGGCATCAGCTACGAGCTGTCCACCTACGAGGAGCATGCACTGTCCCACGGCTCCTCCTCCAAAGCCATCGCCTATGTGGGCATTACCTGCGAAGGGAAGAATTACTGGGGCGTGGGTATGGATGAGGACATCATCAAGGCGTCGATTCACGCGCTGACTGTGGCGGTTAACAAGCTGCCCATGATTGAGACCAGTGAGGGCAGTCAGGATGAGCGGCTGACGGCCATGCTGAACTTTATTCAGAATAATTATCAGGAGGTTACGCTGGAGAGCATGGCGGAACAGTTCCACCTCTCGGAGCCATACATCTCCAAGTACATCAAGGATAAGTCGGGCAAGACCTTCGGGGAGCACGTGACCCGCATCCGTATGAAACGGGCGAAGACGCTGCTCAAGAACGGCAATATGACCGTGGAACGCATTGCGGAAAGCGTTGGATACCCCAATGTGGAGCACTTTAACCGGACCTTCAAAAAAAGCTTTGACATGACCCCGATCCAGTACCGCAACAGCAGCAGGCAGAAGGGGTAGTTTTAAGTATTCTCCGCAATGTGCCGCGCCACATGGATGCCGCTGGCGGAGGCGTGGGACAGCGAGTGGGTCACGCCGCTCCCGTCGCCGATGATATAGAGGCCGGGATATCTGCACTGCAGGTTCTCGTCGATCTCTACCTCCATGTTGTAGAATTTGACCTCCACGCCGTAGAGCAGCGTATCGTCGTTGGCGGTTCCGGGCGCAATCTTATCCAGCGCGAAGATCATCTCGATGATACCGTCCAGAATCCGCTTCGGGAGCACCAGACTCAAATCCCCGGGGGTGGCGGCAAGTGTGGGGGTTACCAGCCCCTCCGCGATCCGCTTTGCGTTGCTCCTGCGGCCGCGCATCAGGTCGCCGAAACGCTGGACGATGACGCCCCCGCCCAGCATGTTGGACAGGCGGGCAATGCTTTCGCCGTAGCCGTTGCTGTCCTTGAAGGGCTCGGAGAAGTGCTTCGACACCAGCAGGGCAAAATTCGTGTTCTCTGTCCGAAGCTCGGGGCTGTCGTAGCTGTGGCCGTTTACCGTGACGATCCCGTTGGTGTTCTCGTTGACCACGATCCCGTAGGGGTTCATGCAGAAGGTGCGGACGTTGTCCTCGAATTTTTCTGTACGGTAGACGATCTTGCTCTCGTAGAGCTCATCCGTCAGGTGGGAGAAGATCACTGCGGGAATTTCCACCCGGACGCCGAGATCCACGCGATTGGATTTGGTGGGAATGTCCAGATCCGCGCACACCTTTTCCATCCATTTGCTGCCGCTGCGGCCCGCTGAAATAATGCACTTGGCGCAGTCGTAATACTGATCTGCCGAATGCACCCGGTAGCCAGTATCCAGGACTTCGACACGCTCGATGGGCGTGTCAAAGAAAAAGTCAACATGACTGCTCATCTCGTTGTAGAGATTTTCCAGCACTACGTAATTGATATCCGTGCCGAGGTGCCGCACAGAGGCGTCAAGAAGCTTCAGCTTGTTCTGCATGCACTTTTTTTTCAGGGCTGTCCCTGCGGTGGAGTACATCTTCGTGCCCTCGCCGCCGTGGGAGACATTGATGTCGTCCACATAGCGCATAAGCTCAAAGGCGCGCTCTCTGCCGATATGCTCGTACAGCGTGCCGCCAAAATCGTTGGTAATGTTGTATTTGCCGTCGGAAAACGCGCCGGCGCCGCCGAAGCCGTTCATGATGGCGCAGGTTTTGCAGCGGATACAGCTCTTCACCTTGTCCCCGTCGATGGGACATTTGCGCTGTTTAAGCGAGTGGCCGGAGTCGAACACGGCAATTTTGAACCCGCTCTTTTTCTTCATCAATTCATAGGCGGAGAAAATCCCGCCGGGGCCCGCCCCGATTATGATCACGTCATACATAACAATATCCTCCTTACGTGTTGTCTCTGGTATTGTACGGATTCACATGCACCATCACGTGCTTGACCGTTTCGAAGCGCTGTTCGATATGGTTATGCACCTGCTCGGCAATCTCGTGGGCATCCCGGAGAGACAGGTCGCCGTCCACCGCGATCTCAACATCCACATAGATTTTTGTGCCGAACACCCGGGTGAGCAGACTGTCCAGCTTTTGCACACCCTCCTCCCTGCGGATAAAGTCTGCAAGATCCTGTTCGGTTTTGCTGTCGCAGGAATGGTCCACCATCTTGTCTACCGCGTCCTTAAAAATGTCATAGGCCGCCTTTACGATAAATACGCAGATCACAAGGCTGGCAACGGAGTCAAAAATCGGATAGCCCAGCCTTGCTCCGGCAATGCCGATCAGCGCACCGACGGAGGACAGGGCATCCGAGCGGTGGTGCCAGGCATCCGCTATGAGAGCCGCGGAGTTGATGCGTTTCGCATTTGTTTTGGTGTACCAGAACATGGCTTCCTTGCTGACGATTGACACAATGGCGGCGATCAGCGCGAGGATGCCGGGGCTTGTCAGATTTCTGTAATCGTCGCCTGCAATCGTGCGGACTGCCGATATTCCGATGGACAATCCGGTGATGAACAGGATTGTGGCAAGAATAATCGCTGCCACGCACTCTAAGCGCTCGTGCCCGTAGGGGTGCTCCTCGTCCGCCGCCTTAGAGGACACATGAATGCCGATGATTACCACGAAGGTGGAAAACACATCGGACGCAGAGTGCACCGCGTCGGAGATCATGGCGCTGGAATTCGCAAACACTCCGGCAAAAAATTTAAACAAAGAGAGCAGCAGGTTGCCGACGATACTCACGGCGGAGACACGGTTGGCGGTCCTCCGGAACTCGGCATCGCTGATTTTCTCAGCAGTTTTCTCAATCATAATACGATTCCCCCCATCAGTTACATCTTTTCTTATTCTATGAACTATGGACGAGAAAAGCAATGTATTTTTCATTTGTATTGCAAGAAATGCAATTAATACTTGAAATTGAAGAAATCATGTGTTAATATAACATATGTCCGTGCCGGCGTGTCGGAATTGGCAGACGAGGCAGACTCAAAATCTGTTGATGGCAACATCGTATGGGTTCAAGTCCCATCGCCGGCAGTATCAAGAGACAATAAAGAAAATATTATACCGGAAAACCCCGATTTTATCGGGGGTTTTGTCGTTTCAGAGGGCGGTTTTTCGAGAATTATAATCGTAGATGAAAAAGAAAACGACAGATATACGGTTAAGGAAATGTCGGAGTGACGGCTGACAACATTGAAAGAATGATCGAAAGAGCTGCGGAGGTCTCAGGTGAAAAGCGTGTGGACAGGATTAGGCTTCACAGCGGTGAAACAATAAATATCTGTCAGAAAGAGACAAAGAGGAAAAGGAGATGCAAAAATGAAGCAGGATGAGATACTACACGGTTTTGTGGTTCGTTCGGTGCAAAAGCTGACAGAGCAAAAGGCTACCTTATATCAGCTTGAATATGTGAAAAACGGCGCAGAGCTTATTTGGTTTGATAACGGAGAAAACAACAAACTGTTTTCTATCGCATTCAAAACGCTGCCATCGGATGATACAGGTGTGTTTCATATTTTGGAACATTCCGTCCTTTGCGGGTCGAAGAAATATCCGGTCAAAGAGCCTTTTTTGGACCTGCTGAAAAGCTCCATGAACACTTTTTTGAATGCACTGACCTTTTCGGATAAAACGCTGTTTCCTGTATCCAGCAGAAACGAAACCGACTTTTTGAATCTGATGCAGGTTTATCTTGATGCGGTTTTCTGCCCTGCTATTTATGATAATCCCTCTATCTTTCATCAGGAGGGATGGCATTATGAATTAAACGATGAGGCGGCAGATCCTGTTTACAAAGGTGTTGTTTTCAACGAAATGAAGGGAGCGTTTTCCTCTGTAAACACCTTATTGGAGCATGGGATGAATCGCCTGCTGTTCCCCGATAATTGCTATCGTTTTGTATCCGGTGGAGATCCAAAGAAAATTCCGACCTTAACTTATGAGCAATTCATACAGGCACATAAAGAATACTATCATCCGTCCAATGCAAAAATTTATTTGGACGGCAATGTTCCGTTTGAACGTGTTTTGACAATACTGGACGAAGAATATCTTTCTAACTATGACAGGGCTGATATAAGACACGAAATAGAGATGCAGCAGCCTGTTTCCTCTGCCGAATCCGTGGAATATTATGAAATCGGAGAGGAAGCAGATTCTGCGGAAAAGGTGCAAATGGGACTTGGCAAGCTGGTTTGCGATTTTTCAGATCGTAAGAAAATCATGGCACTGATGGCTCTCAGCTCTTATCTGACCGGATCTAACGAAGCACCCTTGAAGCAAGCCATTCTGCAGAATGGGCTCGGTCAGGATATAAGCCTGTCCGTGATGGATGGTATTGCACAGTCCTATTGCCTTATACAAGTATCTAACACAGAGTATGAAAACAGAAATGAAATAAAAAAAGTCATAAAAGAAACTGCTGAGAGAATTCTCTCCTGCGGTCTTGATAAGGACGAACTGGAAGCGGTCATCAATCAGTTGGAATTTGGTGTGCGTGAAGGCGAAGAACCGCAAGGGCTGACGCGCAATATCAACGCGTTGAAATCATGGCTTTACGGTGGCAGCCCCGATTTATATCTTATACATGATGAGCTGTTTCGATCTTTGCGGGAAGCGGTAAACACAGAGTATTATGAGAATTTGCTGAGGGACATACTTCTTGACAGTGAGCATACCGCAGAAATCTATTTTCTTCCCTCAAAAACAAAAGGGGAAGAGGACCTGCAGGCAGAGTGCAACGAATTGGCATATAAAAAAGCGTCTTGGTCTGAAACTGATATAAGAGCTGTAATAGAGGCAAACCGAAAGTTACAGGCATGGCAGTGCGCGCCCGACACCCCAGAGGCATTGGAAACTCTCCCCACACTCTCGCTTAACGAAGTCAATCCTCTGCCCACACAGCTTACGACAAAACACAGTATGTTGAAAGGTGCCCCTGTTTTGTTCCATGAATTGGGTGATTCCGGCGTTGTACATTTCAATTTGTATTTTTCCCTGGCAGACTGTCCGCTTGAAAAATTAGGTAATGTGTCGTTCATGACAAAGCTTTTAGGGCTTTTGCCGACGAAGCGCCACTCTGTTTCCAAGCTTCAACGGGAGATCAAGCGAAACATCGGTTTCCTGGATTACAATATCGTTTCCTTTGCGGTGCCTGGACATACAGACCGCTGCAAACCATATTTTTCAGTAAATTGCAGTGTGCTGAAAAACAGAATGCAGGAAGCGGTTAGTCTGCTGATTGAAATTTTAAGCGAAACGGTATTTGAAGGAGAACAAAGTGCTTTACTTATCCGTGAAATCCTGCTACAGCGCAATGAAGTTGTCCATCAGGAAATAAAGGAAAACGGACATCTTTTTGCGATAATGCGTGCATTGGCTCATTCTGCTGCCAACTGCATGGTCAAGGAACAGGCGGCAGGCTATGCTTTTTATTGCTATCTTGTTCAGTTTGCGGCTGACTTTGAACAGCATATCAAGGAATTTCAGGCATATGCACAGTCTGTACAGGAATCCGTATTTTCGACCGACAGAATGACGCTTAGCATCACTTCTGATGAGATTTGTACAGAATTTGAGGATCTTGCTGAAAAGATGAAAAAGGAAAAGGCATCTTCTGCACCGGAATACATGACGGTCAACGCAATTGGTGAGAGAACACAGGAAATCATTCAGATTCCGGCAGGTGTTTCTTATGCCGTGAGCGCAGGCAACCTACAGCGTTACGAGATGCGGTACACAGGTGCTTTGCGTGTTCTTGCTACCATTCTCTCCTACGATTATCTGTGGAATGAGGTGCGTGTACAAGGCGGCGCTTATGGCTGCGGCTTTGAAGCGGGTGTAGCAGGCAGCATTTTCTTTTACTCTTACCGTGATCCAAATCCGATTTGTTCTATACGAATCTATCAGAATGCGGCAGAGTTTGTACGCACTTTCTGCGACAGCGAAGTGTCTCTCGATAAATATATTATCAGCACCATTGCCGCCACTGAACCGCTTGAATCACCCAGAGAACAGGGACTTCGTGCAGATACGGACGAATTCAGCGGAATTTCCTTTGAGGATAGGGTACGCATTCGCGCTGAAATGCTTCACACAAAGAAAGAAGATATACTGAGTCTCTGCGACTTGTTTGAAAAAATGGCAACGGAGAATGCCTTATGTATCACAGGCAATGCAGATGCAGTAAAAGAGTGTAAAGAACAATGGAAAGTATTTAACCTTTATTTAATTGAGGCGACAAATGTTGGATAAACAGATGGAAGAAATCATAGGAAAACCTTCCTTTGTGATCATAGTAAAGCACAAACTTTTTCAAAAAACAAGTTTGTGCACTGAAATGCCAGAATCAATGCAGCTTATATCTAAAAAGAATCTGACGAATTAAGGTGGTTGAAAAGTTCTAAATCCTGGACTCTTCTGTCTTGATTTCCCAGTGGATCAGGAATGTCAAAGCGCCGCGCAGGAGGATAATGGCACCTAAAATGATCAACTCCTGTGTTTCCCGGACAAGAACGGTACGCAGCACCTCGCTACCCAGCTTAAATTCCAACGCCAGTGCAATTCCCTGGGCCAGAGTGAGCCGCACATTCGGTTTCCTTTTTATGGCGAATATGATGCTTTTTATTGTGGTAACCAGCAGCGTTACCACACCGGCAGTCTCCGGAACCAATAAGCTGATCTGCACAATGTAATAAAAAGCGGTCTCAATTGTGGTTATAATATGTTCCATACCGTTTCCTCCGTCTGTGTTTTGATATTCAATTATGATCGGAAGTCACATTTAGTATATACCCTTTTGGCCCGTACATGCCAGGATTGCAGGGGAAAAGAGGATAATATTGAAAAAAACACATTTCGGTGATACAATTGTCAGATGAATGATGAATCGTCACAAAGAGAATTTATTTCGGAGGTAAATGTATGGGACCTGGACCAGGAGGCTTTGGAGGACCGCCCCCAAGCGAATTAAACAAAAAATTACAAGAACCGCTGCCGAAAAGCGTCAGGGAGATACCCGGTTATCTTCGACGAATACTTGGCAGCTTTTTCTCACGACTGGCTTATATTATGCGCTTGGTCTGGGAAGCAAAGAAATCATTGCTTGTGGTGATGGTTTTTATGGCGGTATTTAACGGCGTATCGCCGATCCTGTCGGCATATATCTCAGCGAATCTGCTGAATCATGTAGCCGGAGCGCTTACTCTGGAGAATCCCACGCTGTCGTTGATCAGCAGCATTCTCCTGCCTGCCATGCTGCTGCAATTCGGGTATATGTTCATGGTAAATCTGATCAACGCAGTCAGCAATATGGTCACCCGCACTTCCAGCGAGATTGTTACAAACCATGTAAAGTGTAAAATCATGAACAAGGCAAAAGAGATTGACATCGCTTCGTTTGACATGCCGGAGTTTTTTGAAAAGTTTGAAAACGCGAGCCGCGAAGCCGGTACCCGGCCGATTATGGTCATTCGCTCTACGTTTGAGATCGTGAGTACGGTCATATCGGCGGTCAGCTTTGTTCTGATCCTTTCGGCCGTGGCATGGTTTGCGCCGCTGATTGTGATATTACTTTCGCTCCCCAGCGCCATTATCACGTTTGCTTATCGGAAAAAGAATTTCAGATACATGTGGTTCCACTCCAAAGAGAGACGCCAGATGTCCTATTACTCCGATATGCTGGTCAACAAGGATATGGTAAAGGAAATCCGGCTGTTCGGCTTATCCGACACCTTTATATTCAATTACAACAAGGTATTTGCCAAGTATTTTTCCGGCATCAAAGGTTTGATTGTCGGCGAGGGCATCTGGAATATCCTGATCTCTCTGGTGAATACCGTCGTAAACTGCGCGCTGTTTTTCTTCATTGCCTACACGGTCACACGGGGCAATGGGCAGATCGGCGACTATTCGCTATATACAGGAGCACTTACCTCAATTGCCTCCTGTGTGGCAATGATTGTGGCGACCAGCTCCAGCATCTATGAGGGAACGCTCTTCATTGACAACATGATTGTGTTTATGAATGAAGAAAAGCACATTGTTCCCACGGCGGAAATCCCGCTGCATGTTGACCGTCATGTGGGACATACCATAGAATTTCAGAATGTTTCCTTCCGATACCCCGGAACGCAGCGGGACGTGCTTAAAGGTATCAGCTTTGTCATTCAACCGGGCGATACCGTTGTTCTTGTCGGACTAAACGGAGCCGGAAAAACCACGCTGCTCAAGCTGCTGACGCGGCTTTACGATCCCACTCAGGGCAGGATTCTGCTTGACGGCCACGACATCAAAGAGTACGACACGAATGAGCTATATGCCATGTTCGGCGTGATTTTTCAGGATTTCGGGAAGTATGCGTTTACCGTCAACGAAAATATTTCCTTCGGAGAAATCTCCAAACCGATGGATCCGGAGGCCATACGGGAAGCGGCAAAGGCCAGCGCAGCGGAGGAATTCATCTTGCACCTCCCGAATGCCTATGATACGCCCCTCATGCGCGTGTTTGAACAAAACGGTATTGAACTGTCGATCGGGCAATGGCAAAAACTGGCGATTGCAAGAGCTTTTTATTCCGATTCGGACATTCTGATCTTAGATGAACCCACCGCCTCGCTGGACGCGATAGCGGAGCAGGAGATTTTCAATCAGTTTGATCATCTCCGCAAGGACAAGACGACGTTCTTTGTCTCACACCGCTTGTCAAGCGCCACCGTGGCGACCAAAATTCTTGTTCTTGAAAACGGCAGCTTGATTGAAACGGGAACTCATGCGGAATTGATGAAGAAAGAAGGCGTTTATTATGAACTCTTCTCCACTCAGGCGAGCAGGTACATAACTGAAGCGGAGGAGCGCTCGAATCCTGCCTGATCCGTTTGTTCAAGCAGAAATTACGAAAAGTTTGTGCATTGAAATGTGCAATTTTTAATAGGGAATTGAACAAAATCGCTGTGCAATAGCCTGTTAGGGCTGTGGCATAGCGATTTTACGTTTTCTATAACAATTTGTCTGCTAAATATTTGCGGCTTTCATCCGCTCTAATTTCCGCTGAACTTCCCGTCCCCTTTTATTGTAGTAGTCCATTCGTTCCTTGTCAGTCATATCTTTTGTCATCTCATAATTATACTCTCGCAGTTTATGAATATCTTCAATTGTAAAATCCGGACTTAAAATTGGCTTTTCCATATTCATTCCTCACCTTCCAACAATACTGACGGACTCCAAATCTCAATCGCTCTGTAACCTTGCAAATTAGTGATTGCTCTCACTCCACGAATTGTCTTGATATTTACAATATGCTTAAAATTCCATGATATGATGCAGTCACAGCCATTTACTACAGCTACCCCGATATGCTGGCAGTCATCAAAACTCTTTTGTGTAAGGATTCCCATACCGACAATCTGATGTGCCACTTCCAACGCATCTTCTGTAACATCATATGTTTCATAATCAATCTGATTCAGAAATTTCCAAAGATGACTTCTTTTTGGTTCTGAGCAATCGTCAATTTCCTGTAGTGTCACAGTTGAAAGACATACATCATATACACCATGCTGAAACATTTCCCATAGTATTCTCGTATCTGCCATCTTCTCAGGCACATCCTCCTGCATCAAATGGCTTATGACTGATGTATCTAAATACACCTTTAGCTTTCTACCCATATCACACCACTTCTTTCGCGGATACTCAATAAAATTAATATTTCCACTTTGTCACACCTTAATCATAACATCACACATCATTTTCCGCAACATAAATTCAATGCTCATTCAGCAGCCCTCTGCGCCAATGCTGCCTTCAGGAGGTACGAGAATTCCCTTCTCAATAAGAACCTCAACAACAGAATCAAAGACCGGCAGATTTGCAAAGTCATTTGCAAATCTCCATTCACCGAGGAGATGCTTATGTTGATTTGCGTTTATTATGTGATCCGGGTAAAATATACATAATGAGCACAAGAAAAAAATTTATGACGGAAAAGATCCAATGTGTTGACATTGACGCTGCGTCAAGTGATATGGTTATAGATAGGAAGGATATCGGAGATAAAATATGGATATACAGCTTTATGACATAAACACTGTGTGCGAAATGCTGGGAGTGACCTCCCGCACTCTGCGTTATTGGGAGGAAAAGGGACTTATATGCTCGGAAAAAGCAATATCCGGACGCCGCCAATACACAGAGGAGCAGATCGGGGCAATAAAAAGAGTGATCACCCTGCGTGCGCTCGGTCTGTCAGTAAGAAAAATACAGGCACTTCATAACAATGAGCTTGGGCTGCGTGCTGCGATCAACGAACGCCGGGCTTTGGCATATGCCGCTATTGAAAAGAAACAGAGGGAAATTTCCGTTCTGTGTGAAGCACTGGCGCTTATTGATGACGGCGGAAACCTATATTCTACTGAGATTTCCGCATTTGCAGCTGCCGGGAGCCAACATGGGGAAATAGCCGCGAGGTGCGCGGCAGCTGTGGTCTATAATGACGAGGAGCTGCTGTATTCGTATTTCAGTGACAAAATGAAAGAATGTTTGCCGCTGGACGTATACAGAAAGGTGCGCCGCGATTTTCTTGAACCGCTCGGCGGATTCGTAGAATTCGGCGAGCTTGTGACAGATAAGAACTATAAAAATACAGTGTTTCAGTATGTAAAATACGAAAAACTGGGAATGCGGATACAGTTTGTCTTTCAAGGTGAAAAGCTGTCAGGCCTTTGGCTGACCTATTATGAAATATAACGTTTAAGAGGAGGGAACTTGTATGAAAATTAAAAAATTGATTGGCGCGCTGCTGTTTTTTACTCTTTTAACATCCGGATGCGGGAATGCGGAGAAAGACCGCATTGAGCCGAATCCGACTGACAGCGTTTCACAGGTAACAGAAACCGGAGAAACAGAAACGGAAAACCTGGGAACTGAAAAAACAGAACCGCAAAACAGCGGAGAAATGTTTGAGTTTGTAATGGATAAATGGAAAAACGGCGGCACAGAGGCTCTCTATCCATATTTTTCGGATGAAATGACGGCGCTGTGCGACAGCGACACCATCGTGCATATGTTTGAAGGGATCACGGATATATTCGGCGAAATAGTCGCTTATAATGAGCCCGAAATTACTGTCGGTGGCGGCATTGGCGTTTACAGCTCTACGGTTCAGCTTGAAAATGCGGATGTCGATATCTCCCTGTCGCTGAAGGGGACGAAAATATACGGATTTTACAGTGATGCCCGTTTCACCGGTGAGTTTGATGTGACACGGGAAGGTATTCGCGAGCATTATTTCCTGCTAAACGGGTTGAATGCCGTGTACACCTGTGCTGAAAACAGCGAAAGAACACCTGCGGTGCTTATGATATCCGGCTCAGGTCCCAGCGATTACAACGGAACGGTAGGAATGCTTTCTCCTATGGAGGACATTGCGTTTAAGCTGGCAGAGCAGGGGATAAGCTCTCTGCGCTTTGAAAAGCGCACGTACCGTTTCGCCGGTGATTTTAAGGCGACGGACGGAATAGAAGAGGAATATCTCACAGACTGCCGGGCCGCTCTGGCATATCTGAAAGAGCTTAAACAAACGGATGGGGTGTATCTGCTGGGACTCAGTCTCGGCGGTCAGATAGCCGCTTCGCTTGCATCCGAGGATGACGGGATAGCCGGAATGATATTGTATATGAGCACCGCTCGTCATCTTGCAGATATCCTCTGCGATCAGTACACCGCCGCTGAACCGTTAAGAGCCGAAGAATTTGCCCGGTACAGAGACGCCGCAAAAGTGCAGGCGGACAGCACTGCTTCCGGACAGTATTATTTCGGCGCATCAGACGCATATTGGGCAAGCTATAACAAGCTTAACACCATTGAAAGTATCCGTACCGCCGCGATCCCTACTGCAATCATTAACAGCACCGCCGATAATCAGATATTTACCGCCGATATATCCCTTTGGTCAGAGTCATTTTCGAATGATGAGAACGTCACTTTGACGGTATTTGATGACATGAGTCATTTCGGATATAAAATAGATACGCGAGATCAGTCGCAGCTTTATAAAGCCGCAGAAATGCCCGGCGAGCTTATAGGCGCTATCGTAAAGGCAATCAATGTATGACATTGAAATCATGGTGCAGAAAAGAGAGGAGGACGGTATGAATCAATGGTCGTTAAGGGCTCTTAAATGGATGAGAAATATCATAATTATAGCTGGTATATTAGGCGGGCTGATCTTATGGCTTGGAATTCCTTCGACTATTTTGAATAATCGTCTGGTACACGTAGGAAACGGTAAGTACGGTTTGAAAATCGGACTGCTTAGTCTTCTTGTTCTTCCTCTCTTGTGTTTCCTGGAAGAGATAAGTATATGGCGGGACGAGATTCATACGAATGATGAGGCGGAACGTGCAAAACTGGTGGAGGAGAGGAAGAAAGCGATTATCAGGACAGAGATATGTCTTGCCATATGTCTCTCTATCGTTGAATGGGGCTCGATGTTTGCCGCTCTGTTGTTTTGCTGATCCATGCATATCGGCGCAAACTTAACACTTGACTTTTGATATTCACGGTGCTATACTCTCCCTAATTCAAAACAAAAAGGCTTTGACGAGGAATAGTAAATATCAGGGATATTACAGAGAGAAGATGGTTGGTGCGAATCTTCATTGAACCGGTATTGAAGCAGCCTCTGAGCTGTGAACCGAACAGAGAATCTTAGTAGGCTTCAACGGAGTTCCCCCGTTAACGTAGGAAGCAATATCGGAGAAATCCCGTATTGACAGAGTGCAGAGAAATCTGAAATTAGGTGGTAACACGGACATGTAAGTTCGCCCTAAGTTGATTATGTAGTCAACTTAGGGCTTTTTGTTTTGGAGAATTGTCGGAAAGGAGTGGAAAACATGACAGAAAAAGAACCAGGAATTAAGAATGAAGATTTTTCAGGAAAGGAGCACAGAGAAAAAATGACACCAGATCAATTACGAAAATCCTATGTTGATTATATGAAAAGAATAGGAGCCAGCCAGGTACCTTCTGCAGGCTTATTGCCGGAAAATGATCCTTCAACGCTGTTTACAGGAAGTGGAATGCAGCCGATGGTTCCCTATTTGCTGGGCGAAAAGCACCCAATAGGGAATGAGATAACGGATATTCAGAAGTGTTTAAGAACAGTGGACATTGAAGAAGTGGGAGACATGTCTCATTTGACTTTTTTTGAAATGATAGGCCGCTGGGAATTCAGGGCAAATGAGAATGACTATAAGAAAAAGCAGATTGATGCTATTTGGGACTGGCAGATTAATGAATTGGGTATTGATTTCAACAGACTGTATATCAGTGCGTTTAAAGGGAGTGAGGAACTGAATATTGAGAGAGATACGGAGGCAATCCGATTATGGTCAGAGAAATTCAAGTCTGTTGGGATTGAGCCTATTGTAGAAGAGGAGCCATACAAATATGGAACATCCAGAGGCGGCAGAATATTTTTGTACGGTGAAAAAGAAAACTGGTGGAGCCGGGCCGGAAGTCCGTTAGATATGCCGGTTGGAGAACCGGGAGGACCGGATAGTGAAATGTTTTATGATTTGGAGCCGGATGGAGATTCTCTGGATCATCCTGCTTCAGATAGTGAGAGATTTCTGGAAATTGGTAACAACGTGTTTATGTGTTACAAAAAAGAGAGTACCGGATTTGTGAAAATGAAAAATCCTAACATTGACTATGGTGGCGGACTGGAACGGGTGGCAACGGCTTTAAACGGTGACAGGGATATCTACAACACCGCATTCTTTCTGAATGCGAAGCAGAAATTGGTTGAATTAAGCGGCAAAGAATATACGGACGATTTGAAGTCGTTTCGAATCATATTGGATCATGTGCGGGCTGCAACATTTTTGATTAACGATGGTGCAGAACCGGCCAATAGTGACGCCGGATATGTAACCAGAAGACTGTTGAGAAGGGCAATTCGTGCAGGCAGAAAACTCGGAATACAGGAAAGCTTTGTGGAGGAATTGGCTGAGGTTTATATTGACGAAGCAACCGCATACGAAGATTTATCTGTGAACAGAAAGAAGATTTTGGAAGTCATCAGCAAGGAAGAAAATTTGTTCCAAAAGACCTTGCAGCAGGGGGAAATAGAAATCCAGAAGCATCTAAAAAACAAAGGAAAGGTTACAGGGACAGATGCATTTTATTTTTATGAAACATATGGTTTTCCCCTTGAATTGACAGAAGAGTTCCTGGCTGAAGGTGGATATGGCATAGAGAACAGGGAGTCCTATGCGGAGGCGGCAAGGAAACATATCCAAATGAGTAGAACGGCATCTGCCGGTAAATTCAAAGGCGGATTAGCTGACCAATCAACGGAAACCACAGCACTTCATACGGCGGCACATTTGTTACTTGCAGGCTTGCGCCAGGTTCTCGGTGACCATGTTATACAAAAAGGAAGTAATATTACTGCAGAGAGATTACGATTTGATTTCAACCACGATGAAAAACTTACGCCGGAGCAGTTATCGGAGGTTGAAAAATTCGTAAATGATGCAATTTCCGCTAAAGCGTTTGTTTCGTTTTCAGAACTGCCTAAAACGGAGGCAAAAGAGAGCGGTATCAGTGGGAACTTCTGGGAAAAGTATCCGGACATTGTAAAGGTATACACGATCCAGGATGCCGAAGGGAAAGTCTGGAGCCAGGAAGTTTGCGGTGGTCCTCATGTAGAAAACACGGAATGTTTAGGAAAATTCAGAATTGTAAAAGAGCAGTCTTCTTCAGCAGGTGTTCGAAGAATTAAAGCCGTGATTGATAAAGAGTGTCGTTTAACCCAAACGATTCGCATCGGTTAAGACAGTGACGGCATACACTTGTGCGATTAGTCTTTGCAGCCTTGTATTTACTATGAATAAGTGATAAAATATTCCAGAGGGTTTATTTATTAACAAGGGGGATAAGATTATGTTTGATAAAATCAAAGAAATGAAAGTACATGAAAAATTAAAGTACTGCTTTACGCTGGTAGTATGTATTGCCAGTATTTCAGGGTTTTTAGGTCTTGTGGCGCTGCTCTACACGAATTACAGTTACCACGAAGCATTAGTGAATAACGGTTTTTCACAGGGTGAAATCGGTATGTTCAACACTTATTTGAATAAAATGCCGGCCATATTAAGGCATATGATCCTGATATCGGATGAATCTGCCATGCAGTCGTTGGAGGCGGAGGCGACAGAAACAAAGGCCAAACTGCAGGAGAAATACGACGAAATGCTGGAAAACTGTAACACGAAAGCGGAATTGGCATATATATCGACTATCAGCGAGCTTCTGCCGCAATACCTTACGGCGACTGATGAGATAAAGCAGATGGCGCTGGATAACCGCAAGGAGGAAGCGGTAGCGTATATGACCAGCACGGTGAAACCTCTATTAACACAGATTCAGACAGCGGCAGAAGACCTGATGCATTTAAATGTTCAAATGGGTAATAAAGCCTCGAGCAGTCTTTCGCGGGATACATATATCATGGTAGTGCTTGTTTTGCTTATTACAGCAGCTGCTGTAGTTGTATCATTGAAGCTTGCGAATTTTACAACGTCTCTGTTTGTAGAGCCTATCCATAGTGTAATGAATGCTATGGCAGAGCTTGCGAAAGGAAATCTGGATATTGATATCCATAAAGTACATAACGACGAGATCGGTGATATGACGGAGTCCTTTAATGAATCGATTGACATGCTCAAGCATTATATCAGCGAATTAGAGATAGGGCTTGATGAAGTGGCAGGCGGAGACTTCAATATCACTGCAAATGTGGAGAATTTCCGTGGTGACTTCGAGGTTCTGGGCAGTTCCGTTACAACAATTGCTGACAGATTGAGCGATACGCTTAAAAATATCAATGAATCATCGCAGCAGGTGGCATTAGGAGCAACCCAGCTTGCTGAGAGCTCACAGACATTGGCTGAAGGCGCGACCGATCAGGCGGCTTCCGTAGAGGAGCTGACTGCTACGATCCAGAATATCACAGAGAATGTGGTGGAGACGGCAAATAGAGCAAATCACTCTTCTCAAAATGCTGAAAACTTTAGAGAAGAAGCAGAAAAGAGCAATGAGGATATCAGGCAGTTGAATAGCGCGATGGCGAGGATTAATGAAGCATCCACTGCAATTGCCAATATTATCGGCGATATTGAAGATATTGCTTCCCAGACGAATCTGCTGTCACTGAATGCTTCCATCGAGGCTGCAAGAGCAGGTGAAGCCGGCAAAGGTTTTGCAGTTGTGGCAGATCAGATCGGCAAGCTGGCGACAGACAGCGCTGCTTCTGCAGTGAAGACAAAGAGTCTGATCGAAAATTCGCTCAAAGAGATTGAGTTCGGTAATGAGATAACGAAAAAAACAACGACGGCAATCGAATCTGTTATCAACGGTATTTCGATGCTGGCAAGTTCTACAAAAGAAATCAGCGACTTGTCT
>CAZWRT010000006.1:0-56491 GCA_964636375.1 uncultured Lachnobacterium sp.
AAACAGAAGAACAGGAGTTGCGTAAATGTATCATGTTTTACGCCGCTGTCGCATCCGAGAAGGTGCCAAAGGAGATTAATCTTGAAAGAATCGGGAAGATTTCAGCACAGAAGATCAAGACGGATTTAACACCTGTGCTGCGTAGAGGAGAGCGGTTTGAACTTGAAAACGCGCAGAAACAGGTAAAGGAATATCTGTCTGGCATCTTACGACCGACAGAAGAGGAAATGTTATTCTGGAGGTTATTTTCAGAGGGGGATTACCGGCCGGAGCTGCTTTTTGGAGAGGGAGTCATTGCAGACAGGATAAAGGCACATCCTATGGCGCTGTGGAAGTGCAATAAGAACAGAAGCGAATAAGAAAACGGAATATAGCGATTTTTTGAGGGCAAAGATATGTACCTCGCCTCTTGGCAGGGATAATGGGGCGAGAGCAGGAATCTGATGAGACCTGCCTGCAGGGTAGTGGGAGACGAAAAATAAACAGTGACAAGCCGGAATCTGCGTGATAGAATGAAGCCAGACTGAAACTACAATACAGGGTTATACGGGAGGTGCATTATGCCTAGAACAATCACGGTAAAGGGAATCGGAAAGGCGTCCGCGAAGCCGGACTTTGTCGTCGTGTCTATGACGATCGAGTCAAAGGATGCTGTCTACGACAGGGCAATGGATCTGGCGGCCGAGCACATCCGGCGTTTGCGGGAGAGTGTAGAGGCGGCAGGGTTTGAAAAGAATGCTCTCAAGACTGCCAATTTTAATGTCCGCACGAACTACGAGAGTGTCAGGGATGAGACCGGCAATTACAGGCAGGAATTTGACGGATATGTTGTGTGCCACAATCTGAAGCTGGAGTTTGATTTTGACTCCGGGCGGTTGTCGCAGGCGCTTGCTGCCGTTGCAGGGTGTGTCGCAAAGCCGGAGCTGAACATTGCGTTTACCGTGAAGGATAAGTCGGCTGTCCATGAGGAATTGTTAAGGAGCGCTGCGGAAAATGCGAGGAAGAAGGCGGAGATCCTCTGTGAGGCGTCGTCGGTCGGGCTTGGAAAGCTCCTGAAGATTGAGTATAATTGGGGAGAGCAGTCCCTTCTCTCCAACACCCGTTACGGTTTTGCTGAGGAGTGCGTGGCTGCGCCGATGATGGCGAGGAGCATCGATATTGAGCCGGAGGATATTCATGTGAGCGATACCGCCACCTTTGTCTGGAGAATCGATGGTCTGGGTATGGAGAATCATTGACCCTGATTTTATAGTGATACGGAAAGTAAAGTCCTCATTTTTAAAATGGGGGCTTTATCTTTAGGCTGTCTTAAGTGAAGGCTGGTACTATTCTTTCAGATGGTACAGATACTGAATGAAAGAAAGGAGTTCATCCATGGCTTACACGGATGTTTTTGAACGGCATGAAATCAAATACCGGATCACGACGGCGCAAAAGCGGGCGCTGCTCGGGGAGCTTGCCGGGCATATGAGGCTTGACCAATACGGGCGCTCCACCATACGCAATCTCTATTATGATACGGACACGTTCCGTATTGTCCGGCGTTCCAACGAGAAACCGGTGTATAAGGAAAAGCTGCGAGTGCGCAGCTACCGGCAGCTGACCGAGGGCGATGAGGCGTTTGTGGAGCTGAAAAAGAAGTACAAGTCAGTGGTGTACAAGCGCCGTATCGTCATGCCGGAATCGGAGGCGATGCAGTGGCTGGCGGGCGGCAGGGAGCCGCTCGCTCGAACGCAGATCGAGAGTGAGATCGAGTATTTCCGGCAGTATTATCAAAATCTGCATCCGACGGTCTTTTTGTCCTACGAGCGGGAGGCGTACTGCGCGGTTGACGGGACGGATTTCCGACTGACCTTTGACGAGAATATTTTGGCGAGAACGGAGCGGCTGTCCCTGTGTGAGGCAGTGGGGGGCCAGCGGATTCTGCCGGCCGGCAGCGTGCTGATGGAGCTGAAAACAGGCTCGGGGATTCCCCTCTGGATGACGGAGCTGCTTAACCGGCATCATATTTTTAAATCGTCGTTTTCAAAATATGGAACGGCATATCAGGAAGTAATCTGTGCAGAGAGAGGAGAGTTGCAATATGTTGGATAATTTGTTCAGAGGTCTGTTTGATACGGACATGACGGCGGTGATTACGGTGTGGGAGTTTGTGCTTTGTGTGGGTGCGTCACTGGTGATCGGCATTCTGATCTCCGGGTCATATATGTACCGCGCGAAGTACACAAAAAGTTTTGTGGTTACGCTTGCGCTGCTTCCGGCGGTGGTATGCGTCGTTATTATGATGGTCAACGGCAATGTGGGAACCGGTGTTGCCGTGGCCGGCGCGTTCAGTCTGGTGCGGTTCCGCTCGGTGCCCGGCACGGCAAAGGAGATTGGCGTTTTGTTTCTTGCGATGGGAGCCGGGCTGATCACAGGGATGGGCTATATCCTCTATGCGTTTTTGTTCGCCGTTATTCTTTGTGGATTCAATATGCTATACACGAGGCTGGATTTCGGAGCGCACAGAAGGACGCTGCTCTACCGCACGTTGCGGATTACTATCCCGGAGGATTTGGATTACACGGAGGTGTTTGAGGACATCCTGAAGGAGTACACGGATTCCTGCGAGCTGACGGCCGTGAAGACGACGAATCTGGGGAGCCTGTTTCGGCTGACCTATGATCTGAGAATGAAAGATGCCGGAAGAGAAAAGGAAATGATTGACAAGCTGCGCTGCAGAAACGGAAATCTGGAGATTTCGGTATCCAGGCAGGAAACGGTTTGCATGGAATTATAATGAGGAGGCGGCATATGAAACGTGGAAAAATGACGGCGTTTATAATGACAGCGGTCATTGTACTCAGCGGCTGCAGTGCGCAGGGGCAAGGCACGCAGGAGCAAGAGGTGCAGGGACAGGGCACACAGGAGCAAGGTTCGCAGGGACAAGGTATGCAGGAGCAAGGTTCGCAGGGACAAGGTGTGCAGGGGAAGGTGTCGGTGACCGGCAGGAGCACGGAAATTGTGTTGAAGGGCGATTCGGCGTCCTGCCCGTCGAATGCGGTCTCCATATCGGGCTCCGTAATCACAATCAAGGACGAGGGGACTTATATTGTGTCCGGCAAGCTCAATGACGGCATGATCATTGTCGATGCGGACAAGGAGGAGGATGATGTGATCATTCTCCTGAACGGGGCGGACATCACCAGCAGCAACTGTGCGGCAATCTATGTTCGGACGGCGAAGAACGTTGATGTGGTGACCGCGGCAGGTTCCGAGAATTATCTGGCGAACGGCGGCGCCTATGAGGCGATTGATGATAATGATATTGATGCCGTGATTTTTTCCAAGGACGATCTCTTTTTAAAGGGAGAGGGAACCCTTACCATCAAGGCGGCCAAGGGGCACGGAGTTGTGTCGAAGGATGATTTAAAGCTGAAGAGCGGAACCTATGTGATTACGGCGGCCGGGCACGGACTGACCGGAAATGACAGCATTCAGGTCGAGGGCGGAAATTATACGGTCAATTCCGGTGTGGACGCATTTCATTCAAATGCATCTTTGACGATTGACGGCGGGACATTCACTGTCGAAGCGGGGGATGACGCGTTTCATGCAGATGAAACCTTGTCGGTCAGGGACGGTGAGATCCATGTGGCGAAAAGCTATGAAGGGCTGGAGGGACTCGCGGTTGAAATCTCCGGCGGAACCATCCGGGTAAAGGCGAGCGACGACGGCATTAACGCTGCAGGAGGTGCGGACGGAAGCGGTTTCGGCGGTTTTGGAGGCGGAGACCGGTTTGGACCCGGAGGCGGCTTTGGAGGGCCCGGAGGAGGCCGTGACGGCTTTGGAGGAGACAGAGGAGGCCGTGGCGGTTTTGGAGGCGGAGTTTCTGACCGCGGGAACTTTGACAGAGAGGGGGGAGCGGAGACAATGGCTGCCAATGCCGGAACGTCGGACGCGGCTGACAGCTATATTAAAATTTCCGGCGGATATGTGGAGGTTGATGCAGACGGAGACGGACTGGATTCCAACGGTTCGATTGAGATCAGTGGAGGAGTGGTCTATGTGTCTGGTCCGACCAACAGTGGAAACGGTGCGATCGATTACGAGCGTTACGGTACGATCAGCGGAGGAATTGTCATCGCGGCGGGCGCCAGCGGGATGGCGCAGAACTTTGGAAATGATTCCACTCAGGGCTCGATTATGCTGAATGTGGGAAATCAGTCCGCGGGAACCATCCGGATTACAGACCAGGGCGGAAACGTGCTTGCAAGCTATGAGACCGCAAAGAACTATTCCTCTGTTGTGATCAGCTGCGGGGAGCTGCGTGTGGGCGAAACTTACACGATCACAGCCGGAACTTATTCGGAGAGCATTACGCTGGACAGCTTAATCTACAGCAATGGAGTCGGAGGCGCTGGCGGCGGATCGTTTCCGTTTGGAGGCGGACGCAGGCCGTTCTGACCTGCACAAATAGCGCAGCGGAGCAATTTGTGGTATAGTATAGATGTAAAAGTCAAGTGGAGGGAGAGATTTATGCGATTGCTGATTGCCGAGGACGACGCAAAGCTGCTGAAATCGCTAAAACACATCTTCGAGAGCAATAAATATGTGGTGGATGCGGTCTCGAATGGGACGGATGCTCTTGATTATGCCGAGACAGAGGAATATGACGGTCTGGTTTTGGATATCATGATGCCCGGTCTGGATGGGATACAGGTTTTAAAGAAGCTGCGGTCAAAGGGGATTTCTGTGCCTGCGCTTTTTCTTACGGCAAAGACCGAGGTCGGTCAGCGGGTGGAGGGCCTGGACGCGGGGGCGGACGATTATCTGCCGAAACCCTTCGACACGCAGGAATTGCTCGCCCGCGTGCGGGCAATGTTAAGGCGCAGGGAGAACTATACGCCGGACCTATTAGTCTTTGAGGAGCTCACACTCAACCGTTCCACCTATGAACTGCTGTATCAGGGACGCACAATCGCGCTGAGCGGAAAGGAGTTCCAGATCATGGAAATGCTGATGGAACGCCCGAAAATTCTGGTGACAGTGGATCAGATGATGTCCCACATCTGGAGTTATAACAGCGATGCGGAGATCAGCGTGGTGTGGGTGCATATATCTAATATACGAAAGAAGCTGTCGGCACTGGACGTGCCGTATGACATTCGTTTTGTCCGCGGGGCGGGCTATCTGTTGGAGGCAAAGTCATGATATGGAAGCTGCGTAAAAAATTTATCCGGATCTGCTCTGTCTCCATTCTGGGTGTCTTTTTGGCTCTTTTGGGAATTATTTATGTGATCAATACGGTGCAGACAAACGCCAGGATGGATAACCTGACGGATATCATTTCGGAGAATGACGGCAGATTTCCGGACTGGGGCAATCAGCCACCCAATAAGAAACCGAAGCGAAAACCCGGAATTGATCAGGAGACGCCCTTTTCCACGCGCTTTTTTCTGGTCAGGCTGGATCAGGATGGCGGGGTGGTTAGCACAGATTTGACAGCGATCGCAAGCGCAACGAAAACGGAGGCGGAGGAATACGCGAAAAAGGCATGGTCCTCCGGCAAGACGCGGGGCTGGATCGACCATTATCGGTATAAAGTGGCAGCCCGCGGGAGCGGCGCGACGATTGTCTTTGTCGATGGAAGCAGCTCCCGAAATGCGATGGGCAGCCTTTTCTACACCTCTCTTCTGGTGTTTCTTGCCGGGGGCCTGATCGTGTTGGTTTTGATTGTGCTGATTTCCCGCAGGGCGGTCAGGCCGGTGGCGGAGAGCTATGAGCGCCAAAAGCAGTTTGTCACCGACGCAAACCACGAACTGAAGACACCGCTCACTCTGATTCTCACCAATGTCGATATTGCCGAGTCGGAGCTCGGTAAAAACGAGTGGCTGGACGATATCCGCAGCGAGAGCCGGCATATGGGCACACTGGTCGAACAGCTGGTCACGCTCGCAAGAATGGATGAGGATGGTCCTCGAGCGGAGAAACAGGTGTTTTCACTCAGCGAGGCGGTGGCGGAGAGCGTTGCTTTCTTTGACAGCCTTGCCGGTCACAAGGGGCTTTGTCTATCCTCGGATATTGCGCCTGATGTTATGTACGCTGGCGATGAGGCCGCGATCTGCCGCCTGCTCGCAACGCTGATGGACAATGCCGTCAAATACTGCGATGCGGGCGGGGAAATATTTGTTGCCCTGAAAGCAGGCCGCCGCCCGACTGTCATCGTGGAAAACAGTTATGCGGCGGTCGGAGAGCTTGAGCTGCACCGCCTGTTTGACCGCTTTTACCGCGCGGACAAAGCGCGGACGAACGGCGACGGTTTCGGCGTGGGGCTCTCCATTGCAAAGGCGGTCGCCGAGCGCCACAGAGGGGAGATCTCGGCGACGAATATCGGTGGGAATCAGATTCGTTTCACGGTGAAGCTGTGAGCTATTCGGTGCGCAGTGCAATTACGGGATCCTTTGCGGCGGCCTTATGCGCCGGGAGCAATCCGCCGATGATGGTGATGCCGATGCTGAGCAGCACGAGCATCAGCGCGTAATGCAGGGGGAGCGAGACCTTTAAGGAGGCCGCGCCCAGAAGGAGCCGCAGCAGTGCATTGATCGGCAGTGTGAGCAGGGCGGAGACGCCGATGCCCAAAAGTCCCGCGCAGGCGCCGATGATACAGGTCTCCGCGTTGAATACCTGAGAGATATTCTGTTTAGAGGCGCCGATTGCCCGGAGTATACCGATCTCCTTCGTCCGCTCCAGCACGGAGCTGTGCGTGATGATGCCGATCATGATGCAGGATACGAGCAGTGACACGGCGACAAAGGCGATCAGCACGTAAGAAATCACATCCACGATGGAGGTCAGGGAACTGGTCATCAGTTCCACGAAATCCGTGTAGGAGATGCGGTTGTCTTCCTCGACGGTTTCGTTGTAGCGCTCGATACAGCGGGAGACTTCCTTCTTATCTTCAAAGCTGTCGGTGTATATGCTGATCGACGAGGGCGCATCGTAGCTGATCTTTCCGAAGTCCTTCAGATTTTCTTCATAGGAAGATTTCCCGATATAATTCCCGTAAATAAACAGAAGAATTTCATCGTTCGGGGTTTCACTCAGCCATTTGTCCATCATTTCCGCCTGAACAGACTCATCCATGGCAAGGACGGCGGCCAGCTGCCCGGCGGGTGCCTCCTGTGCTCCGTCCGCCGCCGGTGTCATCTGGGTGGACAGGTAGGTGATGAGCTGGAAGAAGGAGGCCTTGTCGGCGGCCCCAAGCCCGGACAGGTATGCTTTCGCGTCCGCGATTTTTGCCGCGTCATCCGATGGCTCGAATTTCATGCCGTTTCGGACGTTGATGTCCGGAGTTTTTTCCTGAGCGGTGACGACGGGGCTTTCGTTGTTGTGCGCAATGATGTAATCGGTCAGCCTGGAGGTGTAGCCGATTGCGGTGCCGATCGAGACGTTGGCGGCGTCTGCCTTTTTACGTACAATTCCGGTGATTTTTAACTCGGTGCCGCCGGCTAGGAGAGGCTCGGTGGACACGACGTCCTCCTCGATATAGCGGAATGTGCCGTCCCCGTTGTCCAGGTAGCGGTCTGCGGCGGTGAGGAGATAAAAGCGGTGCGCGCAGATGTCGGCATAGCTCCATGTTCGATCGGCGGCGTCGTTTCCGGCAGCGATCTGACCGCTGGCCTCGATATACTCATCCGCCGTGATCAGCCCGAGCTGGTAGAGGGTACCGGCCGGCAGCGTATCGCCGCTGAGAACGAGGATGACCTCGTCATAGCGGTCGGGCCATGCACCGTACAGCAGCTCATAGTTGTCAAGGATGATCCGGCTGATGGCCGATCCGTCGGAGCCCTTCATAAGCTCGGAAAAAGGGCTGGCCGACGGCGAGGTCTCATATAAGCTTATCCCGCCGGAAGTGACGCTGTCCCGGGTGGCGGTAAGCGAATTCGGGTTTGCCGTGGTGTTGACCAGACTGTGGTTCGCGTCGTAGGAGTATGCCTCAAACCCTGCATTATAGGTATAGACAACGCCGTTTTCGCCAAGGCAGGCATGGATTTCACTGTCCGGATCGTCGAGATATTTTTTGAAGGCGGTCAGGTTGTTCCGAACTATGCTGGAGGCTATGGCGTTGTCTGCCCGGACATCGCTGTAATCTACGTACACGCTGCCGCTTTCATGGGCGGCGCCGGTCTGCACGCTCAACATCGCAGTCTGCATGGAGCCCATCATGCCGGATAAATTGAAGGTCTCTGCATCGATGACGAGCGGATAGGAGGTCATAGTGTCCTTTTGAATATTCTCGATATAGCGGTTTACGCCGGAGGACAGTGAAAGTATCAGCGCAATGCCGATGATGCCGATCGAGCCCGCAAACGAGGTCAGGATGGTCCGTCCCTTTTTGGTCCGGAGGTTGTTAAAGCTGAGCGAGAGTGACGTGAGGAATCCCATGCTGGCCCGTTTGCCTCCGGACGCGGCCTTCGCCGATACCTCCTGCGGCTCATAGGGCATGGAATCGCTCGTAATTTTACCGTCCCGCAGTTTGACGATGCGGGTGGAGTATTGCTCCGCAAGCTCTGGATTGTGTGTGACCATGATGACAAGGCGATCCCTCGACACCTCGCGGAGCAGCTCCATGATCTGGAGGCTGGTCTCGGAGTCGAGCGCGCCGGTCGGTTCGTCGGCGAGGAGAATGTCCGGATCGTTGACGAGAGCGCGCGCAATGGCGACGCGCTGCATCTGGCCTCCGGACATCTGGTTCGGCCGCTTGTGGAGCTGATCGCCGAGACCGACCCGTTCGAGCGCCTGTCTGGCGCGTCTTTTGCTCTCACTGCGGGAAATGCCGGAAATTGTCAGCGCGAGCTCTACATTGGCAAGGATCGACTGGTGCGGAATCAGGTGGTAGCTTTGGAAGACGAAGCCGATGGAGTGGTTGCGGTAGGTATCCCAGTCTCTGTCCCGGTACTGTTTGGTGGAAACGCCGTTGATCAGCAGATCGCCGCTGTCATAGCGGTCGAGACCGCCGATCATGTTGAGCAGTGTCGTTTTGCCGGACCCGCTGGGGCCGAGTATGGACACAAATTCGCTGTCGCGAAAGCTTAGGCTGACATCGTTTAAGGCGATTTGCAGGAGCTCGCCTGTCTTGTAGCGCTTGGAAATTTGTTTAATCTGAAGCATGTTTTTTCTCCTGTGTCTGTTAGCTGTCAGTTACCGGATTTCATAGTAGCATATCGTCTGCTCGGAGTAAAGTGATTCCCGGAATGCTTTTCCGGTAATGCGGATACAATGATACCAGGGAGCAATCCGTTGGTATTATTGAAGTACAGGAGGTCATGATGGGAGAGCAGCAGGGCTTTATTGTGTTGTATTCACCGGAAAAAATACGCAAGGAGTTGAAAGGGCAGCGCGGTGAAGCGGAGATCTGCCGTCTGCTGGAGACGAAGGATCTGCATTTGACGAAGCTGTATATGCTGCCGGAAGGCGTGATTGGGGAGATTACTCTGGCTTCGGAAATTGCCGGGAATCGCCACCTGATCGCGCTGCCTTTTTTTCTCACGACGAAAAGATTGATTCTGGTTGCGAATGACAAGGATGCGAAGGCGGTTGCCGAGCTTGTCAAACGTGTGGAGTACGAGGAGGGCGATGTGCCGGAGCTGCTCTTTTGCAAATTTTTAGAGTCGATTATCCTGCATGACATGGAGTGTCTGCAGGAGATTGAAGTGACCTGCTATGCGATGGAGGAGTGGCTGATCAGCGAGGGTAAGCGGGTGAGAGACCTGGAGCGCATCGAGCCAACGACCGATATTCTGCGATATCGGAAGAAGCTTTTGATGCGGAATTTCTTTTATCAGCAGTTCGCGGAGCTCTGCGATATGCTGGCGGCAAATGAGCACGGCTTTTTCGGGGAACGCGCAGTGACATTGCTTAATGACATGGGAAAGCGGGCAGACCGCCTATATGATTATTCGCAGATGCTGCGGGAATATCTGGTGCAGATCCGGGAATTGTATCAGCAGCAGATCGACCTGGAAAAAAATAAATCGATGCAGGCGTTGACTGCGGTCACGACCATTTTCCTGCCGCTGACCCTGATCACCGGCTGGTACGGCATGAACTTTAAGTATATGCCGGAGCTGTACAGTCCCTATGGATACTGTGTAATTGTCGGGGTGGCAGCGCTGATTTTTGTGTCGGAAATCATTTATTTTCGAAAGAAAAAGTATATATAACTTGTCATAGCAGCCGGAATTGGGATATAATGGAGTCAAATTTACCAAGGGAAGAGTTTAGGTTATGACATATTATGTGGTATTTATGCTGGCGGGATATTTGCTGGGCAGTATTTTGTTTGCACCGTTATTCGGGTGGCTGATCAAAAAGAAAGACATTTTAAAGGATACGAAGGACTGGAACCCGGGGACGGCGAACGCGTTTATGGAGGGCGGATTCGCCTGCGGTATGCTTACACTCATCTGTGATATGGGAAAGGGATTTCTCCCGGTATTCCTGTGCAGGCATATGGAGAACACGTTTCTGGGAGGGATTCTGTGGAAACCCGCAGAATTGGTGTGGGGATGCCGTCCGGAGCCAGTCCGCGTGCTGGGGATGGCGCTCGTGCTGCTGGCTCCGGTGCTGGGGCATATTTTTTCTCTGTACCACCGGTTCCGCGGCGGCAAAGGGATTGCGGCAACCTTCGGAGTTCTGCTCGGCTATGCGCCGGATTTGTCCCCTGCGCTCCTTCTGGCCTTTTTCTTTGTCCTGTTCTCGCTTGACATCCGCATTTCACCGCATTTTTACCGGACGGTCGGCGCTTATGTCTGCGCGGCGGGAATGTCGTTCGTGTGGGGGAAGAGTCTGGAGCAGAAGCTCGGGATTTTATTTATTTCGATACTGGTGTGCATCCGTTTGCATTTAAGTACCGAGGAACGCCAAAAGTGTGATGTGAGGCTGTTATGGATGCATTGATTTTATCCTGCAGTACCGGAGGGGGACACAATTCGGCCGGTGCAGCGCTCAAAGAGGAATTGGAGGCGAGGGGGCATACCGCGACGATGCTGGACCCCTATGAGCTGGTCAGCCACAGGCTGGCGGAGGAGATTGCGAATCTCTATGTCAAGATGGTGCAGCACTCGCCGAGGCTGTTTGGTGTGGTGTATACGCTGGGGAAGATCGTCAGGCACGTGCCGGGCAAATCTCCGGTGTACTATGCGAATATTTCTGTGGCGAAGCATCTTCAGGAGTATTTAGAGGAGCACCCGGTGGATGTGATTTTCATGCCGCATCTCTATCCGGCGGAGCTGGTCACCTATCTGAAAAAGCATAAGTATCCGCTGCCGCTTACGGTGTTTGTTGCGACGGACTATGTGTGTATTCCCTTTACGGAGGAGACGGACTGCGACTACTATGTGGTGCCGGGCGAGCGCCAGGTGCGCGATTTCACAAAGCGCGGTATTCCAAAGGGAAAAATACTGCCATTCGGAATTCCGGTTGCAAGGGCGTTTGATGAGAAGATTTCCAAGACGGAGGCGAGAGAGCGCCTGGGGCTGGACACAGACGAAGGCCGGAAATACATTCTGATCACCGGCGGGAGCATCGGCGCGGGGGATTTGAGAAAAAATATCCGTAGCCTTCGGACACATCTGCGGAAAAAGAAGATTGACGGTACGCTGATTGTCGTGTGCGGGAATAACGAGCGGCTTTACCGTAAGCTGGAGCGGCGTTATGTCAAACGGTTTATCTGGGGGAAGTGGGACAAGGCGCCAAAGGAGAACGGGATGCTTCTCCTGCGGAAGACCAGACAGATGGCGCTGTATATGCGGGCCTGTGATATTTTTATTTCCAAGCCGGGCGGACTTTCCTCCACTGAGGCGGCGGTCGCAAATGTGCCCTTTATCCAGATGCGTCCGATTCCCGGCTGTGAAACGTGTAATATGCGTTTTTTCAGGAAAAACGGAATGAGCATCGGGGTGAAACATCCACGCCTGGCACTCGCCCATGCAGTGAGCCGTCTCTGGAATGAAGAAAATGTGGCGCGTATGCAGGTGAGACAGCGCGAGGGAATTCCGGGGGAGGCCAGAGCGCAAATCTGTGACTGGATAGAAAACATACTTGCCGGGGACTGCCTACATGGTGATATTGATGCGGAGTCCGTTGCCGGTCACCTGCCCGTAAATATCGTTTTGAACCGAGATGTTTAGTTTTTTGGAAAGGTTCCATACGGTTTTGGTAAAATCGTTTTCGGTGGAGAAGACCTTGCGCACTTTGGAGGTATCCGCCATCTTGAGCAGCTCATCGTTGATGGAGAGAGATCCGTCTTTCTCCAGCGTGATGCCGATTTCGGCCAGATCGTCGGCATTTTTTTTGGTCAGGGTCTTAAGCTGCCGCAGGTAGTGCTCGGTGTCATGGTCTGTGGTATCCTTGCCGGTCTTCAGGGCATTGTTGTATACGTTCACAAACGCCTCGATTGACGAACGCGTGGTATCGTCAATATCGGTGTCCTCGTCCTCTGAAGTGCCGTAGTCGTTTTTCATCAGTCTGCGGGCAGCTCTGGAGAGCGCGCGGCTGTCCTCGTAGGAGAGCTCGATATTGGAAAAATTGTTCCTGTCGCTGCTCTTGATCGCACTGCGGTTTTCTTTATAGAAGTTTCTCATGAAAAAATCCGTGTTCAGCGTCAGCGCGGTTGATATTTTTAATGCCATAACACATTCCTCCGTGATTTGTGCCGGGTTTCTATTTATCCTTTTTGTTTTTATCGGCATTTCTCCTTTACTTATTAACCCAAAAGAAGTAAAATTAATGAAAGAATTTTAAGGAATACTCAAAAAGAGGAGGGAAAATATGGAGAAACGATCATTTGGCAGGACTTCGGCGGGCAGGGAAGCCGCGCTTTATACGATTGCAAACAGCAAAGGAATGCGTGCGGAGGTCACGGATTTCGGTGCGACACTCGTGTCTTTGTATGTCAGTGATAAGAGCGGTTCGCCGGTGGATGTGGTGCTGGGTTATGAGGACGCGGAGTCCTACGAGCATGGGCAGGGGTATCTGGGCGCGACAATCGGCCGTAATGGCAACCGTATCGCAAACGCGAGTCTTGAGATTGACGGGGTGACCTATCCGTTGGAGACCAACGACTTTGAGAACAACCTGCACAGCGGCTCAAAAGGGACATCCGCCCGTTTCTGGGAGGTGAAGAGCTGCGAGGACAACCGGATTGTGCTCACGATTGAGGATGCGGATTTAGAGCAGGGATATCCGGGCAACGCGACGATGACCGTGACCTACGAGGTGACGGAGGATAACGGGCTTGCAATCCGTTACGAGGCATCGGCGGACAAAAAGACGGTGTTTAATCTCACGAATCATTCGTATTTTAATTTAAGTGGTCAGGCATCGGGGGATATTTTAGACTGTACGCTGCAGATCAAGGCGTCTCACTATACGCCGGTGAAGGACAAGAAGGCGATTCCGACCGGGGAGATCGCGCCGGTGGACGGCACGCCGTTTGATTTCCGCGAGGCGAAAGCGATCGGAAGGGACATTCGGGCAGATCATATTCAGCTTACATACGGAAACGGCTATGACCACAACTTTGTGTTGGACCGCATCGGGGACGGTCTGGAGAAGGTTGCGAGGGTGTGCAGCCCGAAGACCGGAATTCAGATGGAGGTTATCACGGACTGCATCGGTATGCAGCTTTACACGGCGAACGGAATCGGCGGACAGAAGGGCAAGGCTGGAACGGCATACCAGAGGAATGCAGCACTCTGTCTGGAAACACAGTTTTTCCCGAACTCGGTCAACGAGCCGAACTTCATTTCTCCGCTCACTGATGCGGGGAAAACCTATCGCTCGGAGACGATCTATCAGTTTTCTGCAGGCTGAATCTAAGGAAACGCCTTAATCAGCGTTTCCCTAATATTTGATTTCACATGGCAACCCGCTCAGAAATGAAAGGTTGCCATATTCATCGAGAAAGGATCTGCGCAGGGTTTCCGAAAAACCACTTTGTCTCAGCTGATCGTAGGCCCGCAGGCGGGACAGATAGCGCCGCCCGGCCGTGCGGTAGAGCTCGTCGAAGGAGGCGGTTGAAATCCGGCCGCTCCAGGGGTGCCGCCATGCTTTGTGCCGATGGTTTAAAGGATCGGCGATGAAACGAATCCGGTCGCTCGGCAGCAGCGGAGAGATAAAAGCGCGGCCGAGCATCAGACGCTCCATCAGACGCGTGAGAACCTTCTTTCTGCCGGACGGGTCGCGGAACAGCCGTGTGCCAAGCGTCATCCAATGCGGGGCGTTGCCGAAGAGAATCTCGGCTGCCACTATGCCGGGATAGGTGTTGCGGTAAGCGTAGACGAGCATGCGGGTGATTACCGTGCGCTCCCGGCACGACAGACGGATGGTGGCGGCCTGACGGAATTCCGATGGGCGCAGATGTTTTTTGCGGAAGAGCAGCGTGTTGTCTATCTCAGTCTCGAAATAGGCGTGCTTTCCGAAATAACTGGTATTTTTCGGCGGATTCTTGGGGGTGTACCCGGTGAACGCGTACACATAGGGGTGAACGGCGCAATCGAGGGTGTAGTGCCCGAAAAAGCCCATGATATAGGCGTCCGCAATTGCAAGATCCGTCTTTTTTCCGGGAAAGAGGTTGCGGCTTTCCAGCAGATGGGCAAAGAACTCGCCGGTTTTGTCAGAGTGAGCGAGGGCGCCGATGTTGTGCCCGTGCAGCAGATAGGAGGGCAGATAGTAGAAAAAGAGATCCGGCCCTTGCAGTCCAAGTGCGTAAGCACTGTGATTCTGCCTGATGATGCTGCAGAGTTCGGTGCAGTTCAGCTGTCGGTATGCATCCGCGCCAAACAGATAATGTGTCGCAAATCCGGGCATTTTGTCATCTCCTTTTGACCTTTTGACTTTGATATCATTATATAGCATGCTGCGGATTTGTAAAGTCGGCAGAAAATAATTCTAATACAGGAAATAAACAGCAATTTTTGATAGGAAAAATTGCAATAATTGATGTAAACTAAATTACATCTATTTTTATTATGGAGGAGGGGGATTATGAGTAACGTCTATCAGGCAAGAAAAGAGGCTGTGAATCCGTACCTTCCCTCGTGGGAGTACATTCCGGATGGGGAGCCCTATGTCTTTGGCGACCGGGTGTACGTGTACGGTTCCCATGACCTGTTCAACGGGCATGTGTTCTGTCTGGGGGATTATGTGTGCTGGTCCGCACCGGTGGATGAGCTGTGGAACTGGCGTTATGAGGGGGTTATCTATGAGAAGACCGCGGACCCGTTCAACAGGGACGGCTCGATGTGTCTCTATGCGCCGGATGTAACGGTGGGCCCGGACGGCAGATACTATCTCTATTATGTGCTGGACAAGGTTTCCGTTGTGTCGGTGGCAGTGTGCGATACGCCGGCTGGACATTATCAGTTCTACGGCTATGTGCATTATCCGGACGGAGTCCGTCTCGGGGATAAGCCCGGTGACGAGCCGCAGTTTGACCCGGGCGTCATCACAGAGGGGGACACCACCTATTTGTATACTGGTTTTTGCGGGAGAGGAGACAAGTCCAGAAGCGGAGCGATGGCCACGGTTCTGGAAAAAGACATGCTGACCATCAAGGAGGCTCCAGTCATCATTGTGCCGGGGTGTGAGTACAGCGCGGGAACGGGATTTGAGGGACATGCGTTTTTTGAGGCTCCGTCCATCCGCAAGGTTGACGGCCGCTATTTCTTTATCTACTCCTCAGAGGTGATGCACGAGCTGTGCTATGCAGTCAGCGATAAGCCGACGGATGGTTTTCAGTACGCGGGCGTGCTTGTGAGCAATTGCGACCTGCACATTGACACATACAAGCCCAAGGATCGGATTATGGCATATGGCGGCAACAATCATGGCAGTATCGTTCAAATCAAAGACCAGTGGTACATATTCTATCACCGTCAGACGAACGGCTCCTGGTACAGCAGGCAGGGCTGTGCAGAGGCGCTTAAGCTCGGTGCGGACGGGCTGTTTCAGCAGGCGGAGATCACGTCCTGCGGATTGAACGGCGGACCGCTTGAGGGCAGGGGTGAGCATCCGGGGTATATTGCCTGCCATTTGTTTACCGACACACCATCCATGTATGCCGGAGGAGGGGCATTCCCCAAGATTATGCAGGACGGCCGGGATGGCGACGAGGAGCTCGGATATATCGGCAATATTCAGAATACGGCAACCGCCGGGTTCAAATACTTTAAGTGTGAGGGGATCAAGAGGATTGCGATTTGGACCAGAGGCTATATCTACGGTAAATTTGAAGTGCGTCTGGCATGGGACGGCGATGTGGTAGCGGAAATTCCGATCGAGTCCTCCAATATATGGAAACGCTATGAGGCTGATGTGGAGATCCCGGACGGCGTGTGGCCGATCTATCTGACACTGCGCGGCAGCGGCAACGGAAGCCTGAGAGGATTTGAATTGAGTTGAGGAGGTATGAACAATGAGCAGTCCGGCAGCACCGAAAGATCCGGAGAAGCAAAGACCGTCATTTTACATTATCCGTAATAAGGATATCTTTGGCGGAACCAAGACAGAGGATGGAAGGGGCGTCCAGTCTCTGTATCAGGACAATGGACGCATGATAACCAGTGCACGGATGACCGGGGGGATCACCGACGAGTCCATGCTTGATTTGTTAAAGACCGTGGAAGGCTTTAAGAAGCTGGTTCACAGCCTTGGAGTGTCGCTGGAGACGGAAGATCCGGCCGATGAAGCGGAATTTATATTCCAGATGTACGGGAAAAACGATTTATATGGCGGCGGCTCAAATATTATTCAGCGGATGAAGGGGGACGGCGCGGAGCACAGGATCTATCTGGCGGATCATACATGGACCGAGGATGACAATATCCCGGGACAGATTCGGGTTGTCATGGATAAGCCGGAATTGTCGGCAAAGCTCAGTGTCCGGTTTTACTTAAACGACGGATACACCGCACCTGAGGCAGAGGAGGAGGAGAAGATCGAGTTTTATTCGGAATCTTACAATGCCATGATCAAAAACTCTCTGCTCCTGCAGGGAGACTGCGCTAGGCTCAAACGGGTGATCGAGAAGGCGAAGGCGGGAGAGGATGTCACCCTCGCGTACATCGGCGGCTCGATCACGCAGGGGGCAGGCGCGACGCCGATTCACAAGGAGAGCTATGCAATGAAATCATGCAGGCTTTTCAAGGAGAAATTTGCCGCAGGCGGCAACGTCAGGCTGATCAAGGCGGGCGTCGGCGGCACACCGTCCGAGCTCGGTATGATCCGATTTGACCGGGATGTTTTGAGAGACAATACGGTGGAGCCGGATGTAATCGTCGTGGAATTCGCGGTCAATGACTATGGAGACGAGACAAACGGCGTATGCTATGAGAGCTTAGTGAGGAAGGCGTTAAATCTTCCGAACAGGCCGGCTGTGATCCTGTTGTTCGCGGTGTTTGCGGACGACAGTAATCTGCAGGAGCGCCTGAGCCCGGTCGGCAGTCATTACAATCTGCCGATGGTCAGTGTCAAAGATGCGGTAACACCCCAGTTTTACAAGAAAAAGGAGGATGGGAAGGTACTTGCAAAGAATCAGTTCTTTTATGATCAATACCATCCGACCAATGCAGGGCATACAATTATGGCGGACTGCCTCGCCAATCTCTTTGATCTGGCGGAACATGCGGCGGACGCCTCGCCAGAGAAGAGCACAGAAGAGCTGATTAAGCAGAGCGCGGTCATCGGCAGTACGTTCGAGCAGGTAAAGCTCATGGACAAGAAGGATACTTACAGCAAGGCGAAAATCACGCCGGGCGGATTTACTGCGACGGATCGTGTCCTGCAGTACGTGGAGATGGACACGGAGCTGGAGCCGGTGCCGGAGTTTCCGTACAATTGGCAGTATATCGGAGCGGAGGGGGTAGATCCCTGCTTTGATATGGATATCACCTGCAAAGCATTGCTGCTCATTTTCAAGGATTCCGGAGAGCCGAGCGCAGCAAAGGCGCACATCTCGGTTGACGGCAGGTTCGTCCGGACGGCAGATCCCTTCGAGAACGGATGGGTTCACTGCAATCCGCTGCTTATCATTGACGAGCCTGAGAGCGGGGAGCATCACGTACATATTGAGGCGGAGGACCCGGAGCATCGGAAACAGTGCACGATCCTTGGCTTTGGCTATGTGGAATAATTATTACATAATTTAGGAGGAGGAACTAGAATGGTTACAGCAAAGAATCCGGTATTGTGTGGGTTTTATCCCGATCCTTCGATCTGCAGGGTTGGGGAGGACTATTATCTTGTCAATTCCAGTTTTGCCTATTTCCCGGGCGTGCCGATTTTCCACAGCAGAGATCTGGCGCACTGGGAGCAGATCGGCAACATTCTCGACAGGGAGGAGCAGCTGCCGCTGGCGGGAAGCGAGATCTCCCAGGGAATTTTTGCGCCGACCATCCGCTATCATGACGGTCTGTTCTATATGATTACGACAAATGTGAGCGGCGGGGGCAATTTTATCGTGACGGCGGAGAAGCCGGAAGGACCCTGGTCCAAACCCTACCTTCTGGGATGGGAGGCGGCAGGAATCGATCCGAGCCTTTTCTTCGACACGGACGGAAAGTGCTATTATGTGGGGACGAGGCCGAATCCCGAGGGGGTGCGCTACAACGGTGACTGGGAGATCTGGGTACAGGAGCTCGACTTAAAGCAGATGAAGCTGGTCGGTGAGAGCATGGCGATCTGGAAGGGCGCCGTAAAGGATGTAATTTGGCCGGAGGGGCCGCATCTGTACAAGATCGGCGATTATTACTATCTGCTTCACGCGGAGGGGGGCACCGGTCCGGAGCACAGCATCAGCGTTGCGCGGAGCAAGAAGCTCTTCCAGTGGTTTGAGGGATGCCCGAGAAACCCGATTTTTACCCATCGGAACCTCGGCGCGGATTACCCGGTGATCTATGCGGGACACGGCGATCTCGTGGATGACGGCAAAGGAAACTGGTACTGTATCATGCTGGCGTCTCGGCCCTGTGAAAAGCATAGCAGCATGGGACGGGAATCCTTCCTCGCTAAGGTTGTCTGGGAGAACGGCTGGCCGGTGATCAGCGCCGGGATCGGACATCTGGAGGATGAGCTGGAGCTGCCATTTGAGCAATGCCGCTACACCATGGAGATGTCGCACCACGATCATCTGCATTTTTACGATAAGAAACTGGATGACCGACTTTTGGGCATCCACACCAGAAATGAGACGCAGTACTCGCTGAGCGCGCGGGAAGGTTTCCTGCGGCTGTTTGCGAGGAAGGAGCAGATTCAGGACAAGGTCAACAGCTCTTATCTGGGTCTCAGACAGAAGGATTACTGCTTTGTGGTGAGCACGGGAGTGGATTTTGCGCCGGAGAAGGAAGAGAGCGCAGGACTGGTCTACTATCAGAATCACGCGAATCATCTGCGCATGGAGATCAAGAAGGGCGCCGGCGGGCGTGTATTCGCTGTGACCGCCCATATTCATGAGGAGGATAGTGTGATCGCGGAGACGGCGATCGACGCGGACGGACTTGTGGAGATTGTCATGCGGGCGGAGAACCAGAAGGCGGATATCTGGATTAAGTGCAAGGATCAGATTAGGATGGTTGCAAAGGAGGTTAATTTGCTTTCCTACACGACTGAGGAAGCAGGTGGCTTTGTGGGGTGTACAGTCGGCATGTACGCTTCCTCGAACGGTTCGGAGGACGGCGGGCACGCAGATTTCGCGTGGCTGACGTATGATGCAGAATAATACAATCGAGATTTAATTAAGGAGAAGCTGGGTTATGAGTGAAAAAACAAGAAACTATGCGAAAGAGCTGGTGTCGAAGATGACGCTGGAAGAAAAAATGGGCCAGATGATGTATTCCTCCCCTGCGATCGAACGGCTGGGCATTCCGGCATATAACTGGTGGAATGAGGCGCTGCACGGAGTGGCGAGAGCCGGTGTGGCAACCGTGTTTCCGCAGTCGATCGGTCTGGGCGCGACGTTTGACCCGCAGCTTTTGCATGAGATCGGGGATGTGGTTTCTACCGAGGGACGGGCGAAGTTCAATGAGTTTTCCAAGAGGGGCGACCACGGAATCTACAAGGGCCTGACCTTCTGGGCTCCGAATGTAAACATTTTCCGCGATCCGAGATGGGGCAGAGGTCAGGAGACATTTGGCGAAGATCCCTATCTGACGGCTACGCTCGGGGTGGAGTATATCAAGGGCCTGCAGGGCGATGACCCGGAGCATTTGAAGTCGGCGGCATGTGCGAAGCATTTTGCAGTGCACAGCGGACCGGAGGCGGTGCGTCATGAGTTCAATGCGGAGGCGTCCAAGCACGATATGTACGACACGTATCTGTACGCGTTCAAGCGCTGTGTGAAGGATGCTAAGGTGGAGGCGGTCATGGGCGCCTACAACCGCGTTAACGGCGAACCGGCGTGCGGCAGTAAGACTCTGCTGAAGGATATTTTGAGAGATGAGTGGGGATTTGAGGGACATGTTGTTTCCGATTGCTGGGCAATTATGGACTTCCACACGCATCACAATGTCACTAAGACGGTGCAGGAGTCTGCGGCGATGGCTGTGAACAACGGCTGTGACTTAAACTGCGGAACTGCATTCTTACATTTAAAAGAGGCTTATGACGAGGGGCTTGTCACCGAGGAGGCGATTACTGAGGCGGTTGAGCGCCTGATGGAAGTGCGCATCCGGCTCGGAATGATGAAGGATTACCCGTCGCCGTATGAGAATTTATCTTATGAAAAGGTAGAGTGCAGGGAGCACGTAGAGTTGGCGGTGGACGCGGCGAGAAGGAGTATGGTGCTGCTCAAAAACAAGGGCGGATTCCTTCCGCTCGACAAGAGCAAGATCAAGACCATAGCGGTCATCGGTCCGAATGCGAACTCGAGGGACGCGCTGATCGGCAATTATACCGGAACCTCTTCCGAGTATATCACGCCGCTTGAGGGAATTCAGAGGTATGTGGGAAGCGATATCCGCGTTCTGTATGCGGAAGGCTGCCATCTGTTTCGTGACAAGGTTGAGTTTCTGGCGGAGAAGAAGGATCGATTTGAAGAGGCGGTCATCGCGGCAGAGCAGGCGGATATCGTGGTGATGTGCCTCGGACTGGATGCTACGGTCGAGGGTGAGGAAGGAGACGCCGGAAATGAGTATGCCAGCGGTGATAAGCTTGGGCTGCGCCTTCCGGGCTTGCAGCAGGATCTGCTCGAGCGTGTTGCAGAAGTCGGTAAGCCGATCGTATTGCTGCTCTCCGCGGGCAGCGCGATTGATCTCTCCTGGGCCGAGGAGCATATTGAGGCGATTCTGGATACCTGGTATCCGGGCGCGCGCGGCGGAAAAGCTGTCGCAGAGGTGTTGTTCGGAGATTATTCTCCGTGCGGCAAGCTGCCGCTCACGTTTTACAGGGATGCGGATAAGCTGCCGGATTTCAAGGATTACAGCATGAAAAACCGCACATACCGCTACACGGACACCAATATTCTTTATCCGTTCGGCTACGGTCTGACTTATTCGAAGGTGTCCTACAAGAATACCGCCGTCAGCTGCAGTGAGTGCGGCGTGACGGATTCGGTGACGGTGACGGCAGAGGTGACGAACGAGGGAACCTACCCGATTCACGAGAGTGTACAGGCATACATCAAACACATGGATGCAGCGGAAGGCGCTCCCGGATATCAGCTGAAGGGTGTCGCGAACGTGGCGCTTTCGCCGGGCGAGACGAAAAAGGTGGAGATTTGTCTGCAGCCGAGAGATTTTGCAACGATCACCGAGGAGGGCGGCTGTGTGATTCTGCCCGGAGAGTACAGCATTTCTATCGGAGGGCAGCAGCCGGATGCGATCAGCGCGGAGCTGACCGGAAACAAGGTTGACCTTTATAAAGTAATTAAAAATGGTGAGAAAACGGAGGTAGAGTATTAATGATGACGGTTTATGAGGTAGAAGACAAGAGATTCCAGAAGTATGGTAGAGTGGTAAAGGACGTCGATTTTACGGAGCTGGTGGCAGAGCTGAAAAAGGTTCCGATCCCGCAGGATGTGGTGTATGAGCCGTCCGTGGAAGCGCTGGAGAAGCTTCCGGTGGCAGATGTGCTGCGCGACAAGGTGTACGGGGAGCTTCCGGTGCAGGTCGGCTACTGCATCGGCAACAACCACGCTTTAAATGCGGTGGAGTATCACCGCAACTCGGAGATCAATATTGCGGCGACGGATGCCATTCTGATTCTCGGCTGCCAGCAGGATATCACCGAGGATTTCACGTATGAGACGGCAAAGATGGAAGCTTTCCGCGTGCCGGCCGGATGCGCGGTAGAACTGTACGCAACGACGCTGCACTATGCGCCATGCAACTGTGGTGAGGGCGGATTTCTGGTCTCTGTAGTGCTGCCGAAGGGAACGAACACTGAGCTGAAGACTGCGCATGCGAAGGGCGAGGATGCGCTGATTACAGCAAAGAACAAATGGCTGATCGGACATAAGGACGCGGGACTCCCGGAGGGAACTCACATCGGCCTGATTGGCGAGAATCTTACCGTTTAGTGTTCGAACGGTTGCAAAAGCAGAAAATAACACGAGGGAATCCCGGTTTGAAGGCCGGGATTCTTGTGCTGTAAAGTTTTGGGCAGGTATTTGGACAGTATAAATTCGAGATGGAGGCATGTGAGTGTGAGGCTGAAAGATTTATTGGCATACGACGACATTGTGATTCAATGTCATGACAACCCGGATGCGGACGCGCTGGCAAGCGGTTTCGCAGTGTACCGTTATCTGGTCAGCATGGGAAAACATCCGGCCCTGATCTATGGGGGCGTACGCCATATCCGAAAGAGTAATCTGGTTATGATGGTGAATGATCTGGAAATCCCGATCACGCATGTGGAGCGGCTCGATATGCCGGAGCTTCTTGTAACGGTGGACTGCCAGTACACCGGCGGCAATGTGGAGCGGTTTCCGGCAAAGCATGTGGCAGTGATTGATCATCACCGCGTGAGCACCAAGCTGCCGAAACTTTCGGAGGTACAGAGCAATCTGGGCGCGTGCGCAACCTTGCTCTGGCGGCTCCTGAAGGAGGAGAACTACGATGTGGACAATGACCGGGAGCTGGCGACGGCGCTGTATTACGGCCTCTATACCGACACGAACAGCTTTACGGAAATTGTGCATCCGCTGGACAAGGATCTGCGGGATGATGCCAAGTTTGATGTCTCCCTCATGACCAAATACCGCAACATGAATTTGTCGCTGGAGGAGCTGGAGGTGACAGGCGCGGCGCTTCTGAGCAGTGATTATCTCGACGAGTACCGCGCGGCTATTGTGAAGGCGGGAGCCTGCGACCCGAATGTGCTGGGAATTATCAGCGACCTTGTGCTCGAGGTGGATGCCGTAGATATATGTGTCGTGTTCAATGAGCAGCCGGACGGCATTAAGTTGTCCGTTCGAAGCTGTATCCGTGAGGTCAAGGCGAGTGAGCTGGTCGAGGAACTGTGCCGTGGAATCGGGAGCGGCGGCGGCCACTTTTTAAAGGCGGGTGGGCTGATCCAGATGGAGCTGATGAAGGAAGAGTATCTGCGCTTCTGCGAGGAGCTTCGTTATATGCCGCGTATGGAACCGGATTACAAAGGGCAGAATGAGCAGCCGACCCAGTCCGGCATCAAGGCAGTGCTGGAAAAAAGGATAAAGGACTATCTGGACAACACGGACATGATTTACGCACAGGAGTGCCGGATGGATGAGGCAGGATTAAAGCGTTACCTTAAAAAGCCCGCTCCATGGGGGTATGTGCGCGCGACGGAGCTCGCGCCGGCGGGAACGCCGATCACGATCCGCTCGATCCGGGGCGATATGGAGCTCGTGGTGCAGGAGAATACTATCCTGACCATCGGCTCAAACGGAGCCGTTTACCGCTGTTCGGAGGATGTATTTCAGGAAAAATACCGATACTATGAGGATTGGAAGTTTTATCTGGGGGCGATGGAATACCGCCCCACGGTCAAAAAGAGCAAATCGGGACGGGTGAATCTGCTTTCGCGCTATGCGCAGGTATGTATTCCGAAGAAGAGCCAGCCGGTATATGCGAGGCAGCTGGAACGCAAGGTCAAGCTGTTTTTTAAAGACAGGGAGGACCCCTATCTGCTTGGTCGGGAGGGAGATTACCTGGTGAGCCGTACCGGACAGATGGAAGACGCTTATATTATGAGCCGGAAACAGTTTGAGGAAAGTTATATCCTGATTGAAGATTACGAGCAACGCGCTGTAGTGTTCGATCTTGACGGAACACTGCTGGATACATTGGAAGATTTGAAGGAGGCGGTAAACGCGGTGCTTGCATCGAGGGAGCTTCCTCTCTGCACGCTCGAGCAGGTGCGCGAGTATGTGGGAAACGGAATACGCAATCTCCTGATCAGGGCAGTGCCGCAGGGGGAGGAGCATCCGGAGTTTGAGGAGATGCTCGCATATTTCAGAGAATATTACAGGGAACACTGTATGGACCACACCGAGCCCTACGACAATATTACGCATCTCCTCATGGAGCTGCATGCGCGCAATGTGCCGGTGGCGATCGTCTCCAACAAGGTAGATTTCGCAGTCAAGGAACTGAACCGCAGGTTTTTCGCTGATTACGTGTCCGTGGCGGTCGGCGAGCAGGCGGGGATTTCCCGCAAGCCGGCGCCGGACATGGTGGAGAAGGCGCTAAAGGAGCTTGGGTGTACGAAAGAAAACGCGATCTATGTAGGCGATTCCGATGTGGATCTGGAGACGGCGGCGAATGCCGGGCTGCCCTGCATCAGCGTGACCTGGGGGTTTCGCGACCGAAACTTTTTGCAGGAGCATGGAGCCGGGACGCTGATCGACCGCCCCCTTGAGCTGCTGCGCTTTTTGTGATACACTAATTTTTGGAAAAAAGCCGCATCGTCTGGTGCGGCAGGAAGGAGCTATGGACGGATTATGGAAGAGAGAATTTCAGGACACACCGGCCTGCTGGCGCTGTTTGGATCTCCGGTGGGACATTCCGGCTCGCCCGCCATGCACAACTACAGTTTTAAGCGTCTGGGGCTGGACTATGTCTATGTGGCGATCGACATTAAGGAGCACGAGGTGAAGGAAGCAATCAGCGCGATGCGTCTTTTTCACATGCGGGGCTGCAATGTGACGATGCCGGACAAGGTGGAGGCTGCAAAATATATGGACGAGCTCTCGCCGGCGGCGCAGATCATCGGTGCGGTGAACACGATCGTGAACGATGACGGACGTCTCACAGGCCACATCACGGACGGGGAGGGCTTTGTCAACAACCTGAAGGACCACGGTGTTGAGGTGGCCGGGAAAAAGATGGTCATCGCCGGCGGCGGCGGAGCTGCCACTGCCATGCAGGTGCAGAGCGTGCTGGACGGTGTGCGTGAGCTGACAATCTTAAATAAAAAGGATGATTTCTTTGAGAGGACGCTGGCTACAGCGGAGAAAATCCGGGCGGCAGTCCCCGGAATTGCGGTCAATGTCTATGACATTGACGATGTTGACCGGATGACGGAAGAGATTCGGTCTGCTGACATCTTTGCCAACGCGACGATCGTGGGAATGAAGCCGATGGATGGCCAGAGTGTGGTGAAGGACCTGAGTGCTTTCCGGCCCGGACTTGTGGTATGTGATGCGGTGTATAACCCGGAGGAGACCAGACTTCTCCGTGAGGCCGCAGAGGCCGGATGTATCTGCGTGGGGGGCAAGGGGATGCTGCTTTGGCAGGGCGTTGCCGCATTTAAACTGTTCACGGGGCAGGATATGCCGGTGGATGAGGTGAAGGAGAGGTTTTTCTCATGAGTATTTCCTATAATATTTTTCTTATCGGGTTTATGGGGGCGGGAAAAAGTACGGTTGCCCGTGCGCTGCACCAGAAACTCGGCCTCCCGCTGGTGGAGATGGACGAGCGGATTGTGGAGGAACAGGGCATATCGATCAATGAGATCTTTGAGCGGTTCGGTGAGGATCGGTTCCGCGAGATAGAGAGCCGCCTGATTTTAGATCTGGGCGAGGCCGGGCCTTCGGTGATTTCCTGCGGCGGCGGAGTGGTCGTGAGGCCGGAGAACACCGAGTACATGAAGAAGAGCGGCAAAGTCGTATATCTGTCAGCGACACCGGAGACCGTGTTCGAGCGAGTGAAGAACAGCACAGACCGCCCCATTTTAAACGGGCACATGAACGTGGAATATATCGCCGGGCTCATGGAGAAACGGCGTGTGCTCTATGAGGCGGCTGCGGATCTCACAATCCTGACGGACGGACGGAGCAGGGACGAATTGTGCACGGAGATTACAGAACAACTTGAAAAATTAAAATAAGATTTATTTTTGGAGGAAGATTATGGAAGTGAAGATTTCAGATGCAGTAAAGTATATTGGAGTGGACGACACGACGATCGATCTGTTTGAGAGCCAGTATGTGGTTCCGGAGGGCGTCACCTACAATTCTTATCTGATTCTGGATGAGAAGGCAGCGGTCATGGATACCGTTGATATGAGAGGGGCAGAGGAGTGGGAGAAGAAACTGGTGGATGAGCTGGGCGGACGCAAGCCGGACTATCTTGTGGTCTCTCATCTCGAGCCGGATCATGCGGGGAGCATTGGGCGGTTGATCGAACTCTATCCGGATGTTACGCTGGTCGGCAACGCGAAGACTTTTGCGATGCTGCCTCAGTTCTTTGAGATAGGTCCTGATGTGAAGACGCTGGCAGTCAAGGAGGGCGATACCCTTTCTCTCGGCTCCCACACACTTAGCTTTTACATGGCGCCCATGGTGCACTGGCCGGAGGTGATGGTGACTTACGAGAGCAGCGAAAAAATTCTGTTCTCGGCGGACGGCTTCGGCAAGTTCGGAGCGATGGGTGCAGAGGACGACGAAGGCTGGGCCTGCGAAGCGCGGAGATACTATTTCAATATTGTCGGCAAGTACGGCGCTCCGGTGCAGGCACTTCTCAAGAAGGCGGCGACTCTCGATATTCAGACTATTTGCCCACTTCATGGACCGATATTAAATGAAAATTTAAGTTATTATATCGGGCTTTATGATACATGGAGCAGCTATAGGCCGGAGAACAGCGGCGTGCTTGTGGCATATGCTTCCATTCACGGAAACACAGCAAAGGCGGCAGAGAAGCTCGGGGAGCTTTTGCGGGCGCGCGGCGTGGAGAAAGTGGTAGTCAGCGATCTGGCCAGAGAGGATATGGCAGAAGTGATTGAGGATGCATTCCGCTATGACCGCATGGTGGTGGCGGCGGCCAGTTATGACGGCGGAGTGTTCCCGTGTATGCTGGACTTCTTGAATCATCTGCAGTCCAAGGCATATCAGAACCGCACGGTCGGCATCCTGGAGAACGGTTCCTGGGCGCCCAGCGCGGCAAAAACGATGCGTGGAATTTTAGAGACTTTGAAAAATGTGACATTGGTGGAGCCAAGTGTCACGATCACATCCACTTTGAAGGAGAAAGATATGCCCGCACTGGAGGCGTTGGCGGACGCGATCGCGAAAGCGGTTTAAAAAAATTTTTTTGGCGCATGTGGCAGAATAAATGCACAGTCTGCTGCATGCGCTTTTTTTTTGCGCTTTTTTTCGAATAATATTGTTTGAGTTGCAAATACTAGCAGCGCAAAGGAATATTTTTGAAAATATATCTGAAAGTGGAGGGATTTTATATATGAAAGCAACAGGTATTGTGAGAAGAATTGATGATTTGGGCAGAATCGTTGTTCCGAAAGAGATCCGCCGTACATTGCGGATCAGAGAGGGAGACCCTCTGGAAATATTTACCAGCCGCGAGGGGGAGATTATGCTCAAAAAATATTCACCGGTGGGAGAACTGGGTGAGTTTGCTGCAAGCTATGCGGAGTCGCTGGCTCAGGCGGTGGGAGCGCTTGTCTGTATCACGGACCGGGACTATATCATTGCGGCAGCCGGGAGCGGCAGAAAAGAGCTTGAGGGCGAGCACCTGAGCCGGAACGTGGAGGAGCTGATGGAGAAACGCGGTACATTTACGGTCGAGGATGTGCACACCGAGCTGCCGATCGTTACCAAGGATTGGAAGAGTGATCACAAGGAGGCGGTGCTCTCCACGATCACGTGCAACGGGGATTGCCAGGGCTCCGTGATCATGATGGGGCAGAAGGAGAAATCGGCGGGGCTTGACGTGCTGAAAGCGCTGGCGCTGTCTGCCGCAGGATTTCTGGGAAAGCAGATGGAGCAGTAGCGCAGACGGAGTTTATAAAAAGATTATTTGCATCTAAAGCGAAAAAGCGATAAAATATCCCATATACCAGTGCATGTTAGCGGCGTGACTGAATGGCGGGAGATGAAATGGCAAGCGACACGACCGAGAAAGTTAAGAAGAAGAAAAAGAAAAAAAAGCACCGTTTTTTCTGGTTTCTGGTCAGGTGCCAGATCCTTTTGATGCTGCTCGTGGCAGCCGGTGTTGCCTATTATTTTTTGGGCGGCTACGCGCAGACCGTACAGCAGTTAAAGCATGAGGCGGCGACAATGGTGGCGACTACGAGCGAGAGCATGTTCGTCCCGTCCCAGTCCAGCGAGATCTACGATGCGGACGGAAACCTGATATCCGAGCGAAAAGGCGAGAAAAATGCCCAGTATCTGGCGTATGAGGATATACCGAAGGATTTTGTCGCTGCCATGATCAGCGTCGAGGACAAGAAGTTCTACAGACATGACGGTGTGGATTTCAAGGCGGTGGTTCGTGCGGCAACCGCGCTGGTGAAGGCAAAAATCAATAACACCCCGGCGACACAGGGGGCCAGCACCATCACGATGCAGCTGGCAAAGCTGATGTATTTGAAACCGGACCGGAGCTGGCAATATAAGGTGAAACAGATGTTTCTTGCGATGGAGCTCGAGCGCCGTTACAGTAAGGAAAAAATCCTGGAGTTTTACCTGAACAATATCTATTTTTCCAATGGCTACTATGGGATTGAGGCGGCGAGTATCGGATATTTCAACTGTGAGCCGTCCGAGCTGAATCTCTCGCAGGTCGCCTTTTTGTGTGCGATTCCTAACAGCCCCTCCTACTATGATCCGGTGACAAACTACGAGCACACCATCGAACGGCGGAACCGCATCCTCAAAAATATGCTGGAGGATGGAAAAATCACGCAGGAGACGTATTACGAGGCGATCAAAACCGAAATTGTGCTAAACCGCCCGCAAAAAGGCTCCGGCTCAACATATAACAACTACGTGGACACGTACACGTATTACTGTGCGACTCGGGCACTGATGGAGCAGGAGGGATTTATCTTTCAGAACTACTTCAGCTCCGAGGAGCAGGAGAAGGCGTATGATGAGCAGTTTGACGCGATGTACGCTGTCTGCCAGAAACGTCTGTATGCCGGCGGTTATCGGATTTATACCTCCATCAATATGGAGAAGCAGAATCAACTGCAAAGGGCGCTGGATGACGCGCTCGCGGACTTTACGGATACATATGAGAACGGTGCATACGAGATGCAGGGCGCTGCGGTCTGTATCGACAATGAAACAGGATATGTGGTGGCAATCATCGGGGGTAGGGATCAGGATCTGGGCCCTTACACCTTGAACCGGGCCTATCAGAGCCACAGACAGCCAGGGAGCTCCATTAAACCGCTGATTGTCTATACTCCGGTATTCGAGCGCGGTTATGAGCCGGATACGATCGTTGACGACAGCGAATTTGAGGACGGCCCTGCAAATGCAAGCGGTTATTATGCGGGGGAGGTGGAGCTGCGCTACGCGGTGGAGCAGTCACTCAATACGGTAGCATGGCAGTTATACCGTGAAATCAGCCCGGCAGTGGGGCTTTCTTATCTGAAAAAAATGAATTTTACCGGGATAGACAACCGGGATTATATACCGGCGACGGCGCTTGGCGGATTCACGAAGGGCGTGTCTGCGCTCGAGATGGCAGCCGCATATGCGACGCTCGAGAACGACGGCATGTACCGTCAGCCGACCTGTATTAAGGAGATCATCGACGCGGATCAAAATGTGGTCTACTCCTCCCAGAAAACGGAGGTAGTGATTTACGAGAAGAACGCGGCCCGCATGATGACGGATGTGCTTGGCTCTGCAATACGGGAGGGAACAGGAAAGAACATGTGTCTGGAGGACAGACCCTGCGCGGGCAAGACCGGAACCACCAATGATTACAAGGACGGATGGTTTGTGGGTTACACCCGCTACTATACTACCAGTGTATGGGTGGGCTGTGACTATCCGAAAAGGATTGAGGATCTGAGAGGAAACACCTATCCCGGATACATATGGTATAATTTTATGAGTGCGATCCACGAAGGACTTCCGCCGACGGAATTCCTGCCCTATGCCCGATTGTCAGACGAATTTGTTGACCGGCAGGAGCAGGAGCAGAGGGAGCAGGAGGAGCGCCGGGAGGAGGCTCAGCAGCACCCGCCGGGGCAGCAGAATCCGAACAATCCGGGGGAGAATCCCCCTGAAAATCAGCAGGGACAGGACGATCCGGAGAACGGTGGAGACCCTGGGAATGGAATGCAGGATGACGGTCAGAATCCGGACAATCCGGACGACCCGCAGGATGGCGGAAATCCGGATAACGGTGAGGGAGGAGATCCGCAGATAATCAATTAAGATCAGGGGGAAGAGGATGAAAGCATACGGATTTGGAGTTGACGTGGGAGGAACGACAATCAAGATCGGTTTTTTCGGGACAGACGGCAAACTGCTGGATCGCTGGGAGGTTCCGACTGATCGGGAGAAAAACGGAGCCAATATCCTGCCGGATATCGCAAAGTCCATCGACAACAAGCTGGCTCAGGAGGGCATTAGCAAGAGCCAGGTGCAGGGCATCGGCATCGGAGTACCGGGGCCGGTCACGGGCGACGGCACGGTGCATGGCTGCGTGAACCTCGGATGGGGGATTGTGAATGTGCAGGAGCAGCTTGGGAACCTGACGGGATTGTCTGTAAAAGCGGGAAATGACGCGAATGTGGCAGCGCTCGGCGAGATGTGGCAGGGCGGTGCGAAGGGCAGCAGGGATGTTATTATGGTGACGCTGGGAACCGGTGTTGGCGGCGGAATCATTTCAGACGGAAGAGTTGTGACCGGACACGGCGGCGCCGGGGGAGAGATCGGCCATATCACGGTGAACCATGATGAGATAGAACCCTGCAACTGTGGGCAGTACGGATGTCTGGAGCAGTACACCTCTGCAACCGGTATCGTTCGGCTGGCAAAGCGCAAGCTGGCCAAGAGCAGTGAGCCCACAAGCCTCCGTACGTTTTCGGAGCTTACCGCAAAGGATATTTTCGACGAGGCGAAAAAGGGCGACGAGGTGGCGGCCGGGCTTGTGGATGAGCTTGGCGGAATTCTGGGAGCTGCTCTGTCCAACATGGCGTGTGTTGTGAACCCGGAGGTCATTGTCATCGGCGGCGGGGTCTCCGCGGCCGGGAAAATTCTCATCGAAGCGGTTCAGAAGCATTTCATCGAGACTGCCTTCCATGCATGCCGCGGGACGCGATTCGCGCTGGCACAGCTGGGTAACGATGCGGGAATGTACGGGTGCATGCAGATGATGCTGGAACCGTAGGCAGAATTGCAATTGTATTATGAAATGACTGCAATCAAAAAATCAGAGGATTTCTCCTCTGATTTTTTATTTGGTACAATTGGTTTTGTGTACAGACGCTACGACACTGTGACCTTCATCTTGATGGTTTTTGTCGTTCCGTTCTTCAGCTTAACCTTTGCATTGATGGTTGCGGTGCCGGCCTTCTTCGCCGTAATTTTCCCTTTCTTGCCCACTGTAGCCACGGCGGGCTTATTGGAGGTGTAAGTAATGGACTTAATGTTCTCCGTGTTTGCGTCGCTCCCCAGCGTAAAGACGGTGGTTTTTCCCTTATTCAGGGTGACGGAAGATACCTTCGGGGTTATGGTCTTCTTAATCTGTGTGTTGATTTGTTTCGCCTCTTCTGCGGTTACAAGCACGTAGGTGGCTTTTTTGTTCACCGAGACAGAGACATTCCCTGCGGCGTTTACTGTGTAGGTCTTGGCATCGACCATTACATACTCATCCGCATTGGAGCCCGTCTTGTATAGTTTTAAGGAGCTGTTCGGAGCAAGATCTTTGGTGTTTGTTTTTATCGTGTATTTGACGGTGCCGCCGGTATCCTTTATTGTCAGGGTCATCGGTATGTCTTTCCCGCCTGCCGCCTGCTTCGCCTTGGAGACAAGCTCGCCGGAAATGACAGACTTGATGCCGTCCGTTGTCGTAATATCGGCCTGATAGCGGGTAATTGCGGTCGTCTCCGCCAGAACATAAAATGCTTTCTTTGGTTGGTAATTACTGTCAAACAGCAGCGGGAACTGTTTCTTTGTTCCATCAGTGCCTCCGCCCGCGTCGTTAGCACTCTGGAGCCATGAATACTTGTCTGTGATTCCCCACACCGTAAAACCGGTGACCTTACAGCCCTCCTTTTTCAGGGCGCGGATCGCGTCGTAGAACGCCTTGTAGCGGGCCGCGATCCGTTCATGTTTTGCCGCCTCGGTTTTTTTGGCGTCTTCGTCCGAGAGACCCATGTCAAACTCCGTGATCTGTACCTGGTCAACCACCGCACAGTATGCGCGCACAACCCTCTTAAAGTCATCGATGTTCGGCCAGCCCTCGTCCGTTGAATAGTGTCCCTGCATGCCCATGCCGTCGATTCTGGCGCCCGGCGTGTTCTTCACGTCTTTCAAAAGCTGTACGATGCCATCCGGCTTGACCCACATAAATTCATTGTAGTCATTGTAGAACAGTTTGACGGACTTCGGCATGTACCTGTTGGCAAAAACAAAGGCGTCCGTAATGAATTTGTTGCTCTTGTATATTTTCCACCAGGGTGAGCTTGGGTTATCGGAATCACTGCGGTAGCCGGTGGGATAACCGTCGGTGACGGCCTCGTTCACCACATCCCAGCCATAAAACATATCCTTGTATTTGCTGTCCTTTCCCGTGAAATGCTCGGCTACGCTCTTGATGTACCACTCCTGGCGAAGCGCCATGGTCGCCGCGTCCACATAGGGCTTGTTGGCATCATAGTCCTCATGGAAGAACCATTCCGGCGTCTGGCCGTGCCATACCAGCACATGGCCCCTGATCTTAATGAATCTATCCGGGTGACTCTGGTTCCAGTCGTAGATGTGATTCAGAATCCCTTCCGGGCCGGAAAAATTCAGCTTGGGAACAACCAGCTTTTTACCGTTCAGGGTCACGGTCTCTGTCTGCGGACGCATCCAGAAAGGCCCAAGCAAGGAATCAGGCTTTAATTCGTTTTCCAGCGTGATCGCATTGAAATGAGTAGTAACCAATTGCATCGCCTGCTTGTCCGCCGGGATACCTCCGTTAATAGCGGTGCCGACGATGAAGTCATCCCCCATCTCGTTTGTCATGGCGTCCCTCAGAATAGGAATCTCCGTCTCTGCGGCAGAAACCGACATTGGGGGGGCAAAAGAAAAGCCGCAAATGAGGAGCACAAGGCTCAGCATACAGGCAATGCAACTGCGAAGTCTGTGATTCATAAAGAGTACCTCCTGAACATGATTTTATTTTTTGTTGCTGCAATTATAACAGCTTTTTTGGGGAGTTTCAATACTGTGCTTTACGTATGCTCTTTTTTTTCGCCGCTGTCCGTGATATACTGTGAAAAATATCTGACAACAGGAGGACAAGCTTATGCCCAACCCATATTTACCCAACTGGGAATATATTCCCGACGGGGAGCCCCGCGTGTTCGGGGACAGAGTCTATATCTACGGCTCCCATGACAGGGCAGGATCTCAGGAGTTCTGCGACTATGTGCTGAAATGCTGGAGCGCCCCGGTCAGCGACCTGAATCACTGGACCTGCCACGGAGACATTTTCCACACGAGGGCAGACCGGGATCATGGCTCGGACATTGACTGGAACGGGGAGAACACGAAGCTGTTTGCGCCGGATGTGGTGGAGAAGGACGGGAAATACTATCTGTACGCTTATATCGTGAACGCCAAAGGCTGCGTGGCGGTCAGCGACCGGCCGGAGGGACCGTTTCGTCTGATTGCGCCGTATCAGTACACGATATCCGATGAGATCTGCTGCAACGGGTGGTTCATTGATCCCGGCGTTCTGGTGGACGATGACGGGAGGACGTACATTTACTGCGGCTTTCAGCGGTCGTTTCTGGCAGAGATCAACAGCGATAATATGTATGAAGTACTTGACGGGACCTGCGTGGAGCATTTTATTCCTTGCGAAATTACCGGACAGGGCGGTTTCGATGAGCCGGACAAGCTGTTTTTTGAGGCGTGTTCCCCGCGCAAGGTCGGAGATATTTACTACATGATTTATTCACCGAAACGGGGGAGCCGTCTTGCCTACGCGACCGCGGACAATCCTGTAGGTCCGTATACATACAGAGGCTATATCGTGGACAATGGGGTGGACTATCCCGGAGGAAACAATCACGGATCTATTGCAAATATCGGCGGACAGTGGTATATTTTTTATCATAGGATGACCAACGGAACCATTATGTCCAGAAGGGGCTGCGTGGAGAAGATCACCATTCTGCCTGACGGCACAATCCCGCCGGTAGAGATGACTTCGCTCGGTTTTCAGGAAAGCCTGTCCCCCTATGAGACGGTCCCCGCAGATATTGCCTGCGTACTGAAGGGCGGTGCCCTGATCACGGAGAAAAACGTGTTTGAGCGCGTCATTACCAATATACAGGATGGCTGCGTGATCGGGTATAAATATTTCGACTTCGGCGAGGATTTCGGCAGCAGGACGATGGAGTTTGCCGCGCAGATAAAAGGGTGCGGGTGTGACTGCCAGCTGCATATTCTGCTGGATGGAGAGGACGGGGAGGAAATCGGAAGCTGCAGGATCGGCCACGACGACGGGGTGATTTCTGCGGTGACGAAGATCGTCACGGGGAGACATGCCCTGTATTTCAGGGTGACGACGGATTATGAGGGCTGGATGGGGGATATGTTTCGCGGCCGGAATCTGTTTGAATTGAAGAGCTTTGTATTTTTAAAGTAGGAGTCCGATGGATCATCACTAAAAAACCAGAGGGGGAATAGTAGAAAATGAAAGAGACAAAGAAACCTTTTAAACCATTTATACCCTCGGATAAGGTCGTGCCTGAATTTACCGTGACATCGGTGATTCTGGGCATTATACTTGCCGTTGTGTTCGGCGCGGCAAACGCCTATTTGGGGCTGCGTGTGGGAATGACCGTGTCGGCATCCATACCCGCGGCGGTAATTTCCATGGGAATCATACGCGTTATCATGAGAAAAGATTCCATACTGGAAAACAACATGGTTCAGACGATCGGCTCCGCCGGAGAGTCGCTGGCGGCGGGCGCGATCTTTACGCTGCCTGCGCTGTTTATGTGGGCGGCAGAGAATGAATCTGTGAAAGTCCCGTCCTTCTTTGTGATTGCCCTTATCGCGATCTGCGGAGGCGTTCTGGGCGTGCTGTTTATGATTCCGCTGCGCACGGCGCTGATCGTGGAGGAACACGGGGTGCTTCCGTTCCCGGAGGGAACTGCCTGCGCGGAGGTTCTTCTGGCGGGAGAAGAGGGCGGCAGCAAATCCAAGCTGGTATTTTCAGGCCTTGGAATTGCGGCAGTGTACAAGTTTATAGCGGACGGCTTATGCCTGTTCCCGAGTGAAGTGGACTGGTCCATCTCCGCATACAAGGGCTCCGGTTTCGGCGCGGATGTCCTCCCTGCCCTTGCAGGTGTCGGCTATATCTGCGGCGCACGCGTTTCCTCGTACATGATGGGCGGTGCAGTCCTTGGCTGGTTTGTCATCATGCCGCTTTTGGTGCTGGTCGGCGGTGACAATATTATGTATCCGGCGGACGCGGCGTTTAATACACTGGATACATGGACGCTGTGGGGCAGTTTCGTGCGTTATATTGGAGCGGGCGCGGTTGCCGCGGGCGGTATCTTGAGCCTGATCAAGTCATTCCCGCTGATTGTCAAGACTTTTTCTAAGGCGATCAAAGGATTCGGGCATACCGGCGGCACGGAGCGGACAAGCCGTGATATGCCGCTTCCTTACGCACTGATCGGAATTGCGCTTGTGGCAGTTCTGCTCTGGCTGATTCCGGCGGTTCCGGTTTCCCTGCTGTCGGCGGTAATTATTGTAGTGTTTGGCTTTTTCTTTGCAACCGTTTCCGCACGTATGGTCGGGCTGGTCGGCTCCTCCAATAATCCGGTTTCCGGTATGGCGATTGCGACACTGCTGATTGCGACGGTGTTACTGAAGGCGACCGGAATGACCGGCTTTGCCGGAATGACCGGAGCCATCTGCATCGGTACGGTCATCTGTATCGTTGCGGCTATGGCGGGAGATACCTCGCAGGATCTTAAGACTGGCTATATTGTCGGCGCGACCCCGATTAAACAGCAGATTGGTGAGCTGATCGGAGCCGTTTTCTCCGGACTTGCAATTGGGGGGGTGTTATATCTGCTGAACGCGGCGTGGGGCTTTGGCGATTCTGTTAAGCTCCCGGCTCCGCAGGCGACTCTGATGAAAATGGTGGTTGAGGGCGTGATGGGAGGAAATCTTCCGTGGGGCCTTGTATTCATCGGTGTGTTTATTGCAATTTTTATTGAGATCATCGGAATCCCTGTGCTGCCCTTTGCGATTGGACTGTACCTTCCGATCCACCTGTCGGTGCCGATCATGATCGGCGGTCTGGTTCGTCTGTGGATGGAAAAGCGCAAGGGACAGGACGAGAAGGGAAAGAAGGAGAGTATCAACAACGGTATTCTTTACTCCTCCGGTCTGATTGCAGGCGAGGGCCTGGTCGGAATTCTGCTGGCGATTTTCGCTGTGTTCGGACTGAATCTGGATATTGGATTCAGCCTCGGCAATATTGGCGGCTGTGTGTTCTTTGTGGTGCTGGTTGCAAGTATGATCTTCTTCAGTATGAAAAAGCGTGAGGCGAAAAAGGAGTAACCGATGGCACGTCAAAACAAGATTGCCCTCAACTATATGGACATTGTTCCGAAGCATTCACCGAACCGGCCCTGGCGTGTGCGTGAGGACGGAATGGTGGAGATCGACATGGAAAATAAAGGATTTTATCATTCGATTGCGCAGAAGTTTTTCAAGAAACCGCGTATCAGCCATATCGCGCTGGATAAGTACGGCTCTGTGGTCTGGCAGAATATCGACGGGAAACATACGATTTACGAAATTGCCCAGATCATGGAGAGAGAGTTTCCCGAAGAAAAAGAGCGGATGCTGGATAGGGTGGTGACTTATTTCGCGACGCTGCAGAGGAGCAAATTTATCGTAACCGAGTGACAAAAAGAGAGTCTGGATTGATGCAAATCCAGACTCTCTTTTTTCACGAGCTTTCTCTTAAGGCAAGGAGTTTCACATAGGCCAGGGCATCGTTCACCGGGGGGAGCGCAAGGATGATGACGGTGATCAGTGCTTCCAGACCTAAATACGCGCCGTTGTAGGCCAGAGAGTAGATCACGGCACTGTTGAAACCGTATGAGGACGCATAGGTTCCAAAAAAGATCCAGCCGGAGATGAACGTAAAGAAATATCGTCCGAGGACACCGACGGCATAGCATAAGATGAGGCTGTATCTTGATTTGTTTTTGGCGAAAATTCCGGAAAGCCCGAGTGCGCCGAATGCAAAAATGTAGTCCACCAGCATTTGGGGAACGCTCAGTATGAAAGGGTCAACCAAAAGCTGCAGGATTCCGTAGGCGAGAGCTGAGGCCAGCCCTGCGCCCAGTCCGAACCAGTAGCCGATCAGCACGATAAAGAGCATGCTCAGGAGCGTGACGGAGCCGCCCATCGGCATAGGTATCAGTTTGACCAGAGAAGTGACCATTGCGAGCGCAACCGCCATTGCGGAGAAGGTGAGGCGCTTTGCGCTGAATTTGCGCTTGCCGCCAAACAGGGCACAGCTCACCAAGAGAAGTGCAAGCATCAACAGTACTAAGCCTGTGAATCCTGCGGCGGTGGGGCGGTAGAGCGTCTTGCCATACTCGTCAAGATAAGACGTAACAAAAAAAGACATAAAAATTCCTCCTTTGGTAATGATATACTGCCAGGAGGATTCCATAGAGAATCTCAAAATTCAAACGTTCGCTTCCTTACGCCGGCATTATCCGGTTCAAGTTATGAGGGATCTACCATCAATCAGATGATAATCTCAGCCAAAGCACCCCTAGCATTTGCATTACATGATAATCCTTCCTTTTCGGCCTGTCAAGCACAAAAACCTGTGACTTTTTTCCTATATGGAAGATCTTGACAAGTAAATCGATGAGCGATATTCTTTGAAGAGATAGTTTGATAATCAAACTATTTTAAATGAAAACATTATTAAAAAAGGAAAAGGAGATACCACCATGTTAGAGAAGATGAAAGAGATTATCGCAGACCAGTTGAGCATTGATGCAAATTCCATCAATGCGGATTCGAAGTTCAAGGAGGACCTTGAGGCGGATTCCTTAGACCTGTTCGAGCTTGTGATGGCGCTGGAGGAGGAGTATGGCGTAGAGATTCCCTCCGAGGATCTGACCAATCTTCTGACCGTTCAGGATGTGATGGATTATCTGAAGGACAAGGGCGTAGAGGACTAAAATATGAAGACAAGAGTGACAGAGCTCCTTGGGATCGAGTATCCGATCATTCAGGGTGGTATGGCGTGGGTGGCGACTCACGAGCTCGCCAGCGCGGTGTCTAACGCCGGAGGTCTGGGAATCATCGGCGCGGGCGGTGCGCCTGCCTCATGGGTCCGGGAGCAGATTCAGGCGGCGAAGCGCGAGACTGACAAACCGTTCGGAGTGAACCTCATGCTGATGAACCCTGAGGCAGATGCCATTGCGCAGGTGCTCGCAGAGGAGCAGGTGAAGGTAGTCACTACCGGGGCTGGCAATCCGGCCCAGTACATGGAGATGTGGAAAAAGGCAGGCATCAAGGTCATCCCGGTGGTTGCCAGTGTGGCTCTCGCTAAGCTCATGGAGCGCGGTGGCGCAGATGCAGTCGTGGCGGAGGGAACGGAGTCCGGCGGTCACATCGGTGCGGCCACCACCATGACGCTGGTTCCTCTGGTGGCGGATGCGGTAGAGATTCCGGTGATTGCGGCGGGAGGCATTGCGGACGGAAGAGGTCTTGCGGCGGCGTTTATGCTGGGTGCGGAGGCAGTTCAGATGGGAACCCGCTTTGTTGTTGCCAGGGAGTCCATTGTACATGAGAACTACAAAGAGCGCGTGGTGAAGGCGAAGGATATCGACTCAGAGGTGACGGGGCGCTCAACCGGACACCCGATCCGGGTGCTGCGCAACAAGATGACCCGGGAATACCTGAAGATGGAGCAGGAGGGCGCGACTCTGGAGGAGCTGGAACAGCTCACGCTCGGTGCGCTCCGCAAGGCTGTAGTGGAGGGCGATGTGGTCAACGGAAGTGTCATGGCAGGACAGTCGGCGGCCCTCGTCAAAAAGCAGGAGTCCTGCGCGGAGATTATCGCCGATGTGATGGAGACTGCTAAAAAGCTGATGCGCTCTTAGGACCGGCCTTGTGAAAGCAATGATAAGGAGAATTGAGGATGAAACGAGTATTTATGTTCCCGGGACAGGGCTCCCAGTACGTGGGCATGGGCAAAGAATTTTACGATGCCATGCCGGAGTGCAGAGCGGTGTATGAGCTTGCGAATGAGGTGACAGGGCTGGATGTGGCAGCTCTCTGTTTTGAGGAGAACGAGAAGCTGAACATCACGGAGTACACACAGATCTGTATGCTGACTACCGAGGCGGCAGTCTACACGGCCTTGAAGGAGCGGGGGATTGAACCGGATGTCACCGCAGGTTTGAGTCTGGGCGAGTACGGCGCGCTGATTGCGTCGGGAGCAATGAACATGCGGGACGCTTTTTCTGTGGTGCGCAAGCGTGGAATCTATATGCAGGAGGCATATCCTGTGGGCGGCGCCATGTCTGCAATCTTAGGACTGGACGCGGAAATGATTGCGGAAATCTGCGAAAAAACGGCTCAGGAGAGCGGCAAAGTGGTGTCCATTGCGAACTACAACTGTCCGGGACAGATCGTGATCACCGGCGAGGCGTCCGCGGTGGAGAGCGCGGGGGCAGCATGCCAGGAGGCGGGAGCCAAGCGCGTGGTTCCGCTGAAGGTCAGCGGGCCGTTTCACTCGGAGCTCCTTGTAGGCGCGGGTGAGAAATTAGGCGAGGCGTTGGCAGAGGCGGAGATTCATCCGATTAAGGTTCCCTATCTCACGAATGTAACCGCGGATTATGTGAAAGAGGCGGGAGACGTGAAGGGTTATCTTGTGCGCCAGGTGTCCTCGTCCGTGCGTTGGCAGCAGACGATCGAGCGTTTGATCGCGGACGGCGCCGACGAGTTTGTGGAGATCGGGCCGGGGCGTTCCCTGTCAGGATTCATGAAGAAGATAAACCGCGATGTGGCCAGCTGCAACATTGACACAATGGAGGATTTTAAGAAGTATGTTGACCGGTAAAAATGCGCTGGTGACCGGCGCGGGAAGAGGAATCGGCAGGGCGATTGCCCGAGAGCTTGCGGCGAACGGTGCCTATGTAATTATCAACTACAACGGCTCCAAGGGGGCTGCTGAAGAGACTCTCGCCGCTATCACAGAGGCCGGCGGGCAGGGAGAGATCTGTCAGTGCAGCGTGGCGGACTACGCCGCATGCGGAGAGATGGTGGCTGATCTGGTGAAAAAGCTGGGGCATATCGATATTCTCGTGAACAACGCGGGAATCACAAAGGATGGGCTTGTCATGAAGATGAGCGAGGAGGATTTTGACGCGGTCATCAATACAAACTTAAAGGGCTGCTACAACACGATCCGCCATTTATCCCGCTATCTGTTAAAGCAGCGATCCGGAAAAATCATTAATATCTCCTCCGTGTCCGGAATTATGGGCAATGCCGGGCAGGCGAACTACTCTGCCAGCAAAGCAGGGGTCATCGGACTGACAAAAGCGGTCGCGAAGGAGCTTGCCAGCCGCGGCATCAATGTGAATGCGGTGGCTCCGGGTTATGTGGAGACGGATATGACGGGTGTGCTTCCTGACAGCGTGAAGGAGGGGCTTCTGGCACAGATCCCGCTTGGAAGGACGGGAAAGCCGGAGGATATCGCAAAAGCCGTCGTATTTCTGGCATCCAGTAATGCGGATTACATCACGGGACAGGTGTTGTCTGTGGATGGCGGGATGACCTAAGCGTATATAGGAGGTTTGAAATGAGTAGAAGAGTTGTTGTGACCGGTATGGGTGCAATCACCCCGATCGGGCTGAACGTGGGCGATTTCTGGAAGAATGTGAAAGCGGGAACCATCGGCTTTGGCGAGATAACAAAATTTGACGCCAGCGAATATAAATGCCGAATGGTGGCGGAGGTCAAGAACTTTGACGCGAAGGAGTTCATGGAACCCAAGACCGCAAAGCGCATGGAGTTGTTTTCCCAGTACGCGGTGGCGGCTGCGGGAGAGGCGATAAAGGACGCCGGACTTGAGATGGAGAAGGAGGACCCCTACCGCGTGGGGACGGCAATCGGTTCCGGTGTGGGAAGCATGCAGGCGATGGAGCGTGAGTACGCCAAGCTGACGGAGAAGGGTCCGGGGCGTGTCAATCCGCTTTTTGTACCGCTGATGATTTCCAACATGGCGGCGGGCAATGTGTCCATTCAGTACGGACTGAAGGGGAAATCCATAAATGTCGTCACGGCGTGCACCTCCGGGACGAACAATATCGGCGAGGCGTTCCGCAGTATCCAGTATGGTGAGGCGGATGTCATGGTGGCCGGAGGATCGGAGGGGGCGGTATGTCCGCTGTCGATTGCAGGCTTCACCGCGTTGACGGCGCTTTCCGCAGTGAATGATCCGGAAAAATGCTCCCTTCCGTTTGACAAGAATCGCAGCGGTTTTGTGATGGGCGAGGGCGCGGGCATCGTGGTCCTTGAGGAACTGGAGCACGCGAAGGCGCGGGGCGCGGAAATTTATGCGGAGGTCGTGGGCTACGGCTGCTCTTCGGACGCGTTCCACATCACTTCCCCGCAGGAGGATGGCGCGGGCGCGGCGCGGGCGATGACAAACGCGATGGAGGATGCCGGCGTAGTTCCTGCGGATGTGACGTACATCAACGCACACGGAACAGCCACTCACCACAATGACCTCTTCGAGACGAGGGCGATCAAGCTTGCGTTTGGCGAGAACGCGAAAAACGTGAGAATCAACTCAACCAAGTCCATGATCGGACATCTGCTGGGAGCGGCCGGCGCAGTGGAATTCATCACCTGCGTGAAGGAGATTGAGGAAGGTTTCATCCACCGGACAGTCGGTCTTGAGACTCCCGACGAGGAACTGGATCTGAACTACTGCAAGGAGTCCTACGAGGAGGAGGTGCCCTACGCACTCTCGAATTCTCTGGGATTCGGCGGGCACAATGCCAGCATTCTCCTGAAAAAATATACAGACTAAGGGGGGAGCGGAAAATGCCGGAAAACACAACGATCCTGACAACACAGGAGATCATGGAGATATTGCCCCATAGGCAGCCGTTTCTCCTGATAGATACCGTCGAGGAATTAGAGCCTGGTGTGCGGGCTGTGGCAAAGAAAAATGTGACCTTCAACGAGCCCTATTTTGCAGGACATTTTCCGGGAAATCCGGTCATGCCGGGAGTGCTGATCATTGAGGCTTTGGCGCAGACCGGGGCGGTGGCGATTTTGTCACAGCCGGAGTGGAAAGGGAAGACTGCATATTTTGCCGGGATCAGTCAGGCGAAGTTCAAACAGAAGGTTCTTCCCGGAGATACCCTGATACTGGAGACAGAGATCATCAAGGTGAAAGGCCCGATCGGAGTCGGGAAAGCCGTTGCGCGTGTGGATGGCAGGCTGGCGTGCTCTGCGGAGCTGACGTTTGCCATCGGATAGTGAGGAGTAAGGAAGAGTTCGGTATGTTAAAAAAATATATTAAGATCAATAAAAACGGTGAAGAGAGAACAGCCGCTGCTGCGGCTGGGACAGAACAGACAGCGGAGAACCCGCAGTCCGGCGCGGAGAATCGTGCGGCGAATGCAGTTGAGGTGATCGAGTGTCCGGCCTGTAAAAGAGAACTCAACAGGGATCTTGTTGTAAAGAAAAAATATGTCTGCTACGAGTGCGGCTATTATTTTCGTGTCCGTGCGAAAAACCGAATCCGAATGGTGGCAGATTCCGGCAGCTTTACTCCCTGGGATGAGGATCAGATGACTGGGAATCCGCTTAATTTCCCGGAGTATGAGGATAAAGTGGCGGCGACGCAGGAGAAGACAGGACTGAAAGAGGGCGTTGTCGTCGGGAAATGCACGATCTATGGCGAGGAGACGGTACTCGGAGTGATTGATTCCCGCTTTTTGATGGGGAGTATGGGGCATGTCGTCGGCGAAAAAATCACGCTCGCAATGGAGCGGGCTACGGAGCAGAAGCTTCCGGTTATTCTCTTCTGCTGTTCCGGCGGGGCGAGAATGCAGGAGGGAATCGTGTCTCTGATGCAGATGGCGAAGACCAGCGGAGCGGTGAAACGTCACTCGGATGCGGGACTTCTCTATGTGCCGGTGCTCACGGATCCGACGACCGGTGGAGTCACGGCGAGCTTTGCCATGCTCGGAGATATCATTTTGGCGGAGCCGAAGGCGCTCATCGGTTTTGCGGGACCCCGCGTGATCGAGCAGACGATCGGCGAGAAACTGCCGGAGGGATTCCAGAAATCAGAATTCCAGCTGGAGCACGGCTTTGTGGACGCGATCGTGGAGCGCGAAAATCTGAAACTGTACCTGCATCAGATTTTGAAAATGCACAAAAAGAGAGCGGGCTACACAAATTTTGACCCGTTGCGCGCAGATGACAGCTATGAGCCCACCGAGCTTATGAAGGAGCGCAATGCCAAGGCTAAGCTTTTGGACGCGTGGGACAAAGTGACGGCAGCGCGTCAGATGAAACGTCTGGCCTCCGTCGATTACATCGACGCGATTTTTGACGACTTTACAGAACTGCACGGAGACCGGTGCTTCCGGGATGATCCCGCAATTGTGGGCGGAATCGCTTATCTGGACGGACAGCCGGTGACGGTGATCGGCGTCCACAAGGGAAAGGATTTAAAGGACTGCTCAAAGAGGAATTACGGTATGCCCTCCCCGGAAGGCTACCGCAAGGCGATCCGCCTGATGAAACAGGCCGAGAAATTCGGGCGTCCGATTATTACGTTTGTGAACACCTCCGGTGCGTATCCGGGTAAGGAAGCAGAGGAGAACGGTCAGGGAGAGGCGATTGCGAGAAATCTTTACGAGATGTCCGCGATCCGTGTGCCGATTCTCTGCCTGATGATCGGCGAGGGAGGAAGCGGTGGCGCGCTGGCATTAGCCGTGGGCAACGAAGTGTGGATGATGGAGAACGCGACCTACTCGATTCTTTCTCCGGAGGGCTTTGCCTCCATTCTGTGGAAAGACGGAAAGCGTGCAAAGGAGGCAGCGTCCGTCATGAAGATCACCGCTCAGGACTTAAAGGAGCTCCATGTCATTGACGATATTATTCCCGAGTACGGGGGAGCGGATGAAGATGCGCTCGTCTCGATCGCGCGATACATGAAGGGCAATATGAAAAAGTTTTTGAAGGCGCAGGAAGGCAAGAGCGGCGAGCAGATTGCCGGGGAGCGCTATGAGAGATTCCGGATTTTCTAAGGAGGACCCATGAAAATATTAGGTATAGGAAGTGCACTTCCGAAAAAAGTGGTAAGCAATGATGATCTGGCGAAATGCATGGATACTTCGGACGAGTGGATTCGTGAGCGCACCGGAATTGTGAATCGGCATATTGCAATCGATGAGACAACGACATCGCTGTCCGTCGAGGCCGTAAAGCGTGCGCTTGCGGCGGCAAAGGTATCAGGGGAGGAGATTGACCTGATTATTGCGGCCACGGTGTCATCTGATTACATCTATCCGACCTTATCCTGTGAGGTGCAGGCGGCGATCGGCGCAAAGGATGCCACTGCGTTCGATATCGGCGCGGGCTGTTCCGGTTTTCTCTTTGCGCTGGGGACTGCGGACGCATATTTTCACACAGGGCGCTACAAAAAGGCGGTGATTCTGGGTGCGGAGACACTGTCTAAGATGATGGACTGGACTGACCGCAGCACCTGTGTTCTCTTTGGAGACGGCGCAGGGGCGGCAGTGCTGTCCGCAGAGGGCGACCAGCTCAAAGCGATGACGCAGGGGTCCAACGGCTTTGAGGGGTTGGTGTTAAAGTGCAACAACCGTCCTGTGAACAATATTTTTCATCCGCAGGGGCCGCAGACTTATTCGTTTACTGAGATGAACGGTCAGGCGGTGTACAAATTCGCCGTGCGCACCGTGCCCAAAGCGATCACAAAGGTGCTGGAGGAAGCGAACATGTCAGCGGACGAGGTAAAGCTGTTTGTGCTGCATCAGGCGAACAAGCGCATTATCGAGGCTGTGGCGAAGCGTCTGGGACAGTCTATGGACAAATTCCCGACGAATATGGAGAAATGCGGTAATATTTCCGCCGCCAGTGTGCCGACGCTGCTGGATCAGCTTCTTGAGGAAGGCAGGATTCAGGCCGGGGATAAGATCGTTCTGGCCGGTTTCGGCGCAGGACTTACCTGGGGAGCGTGTGCACTTGAGTGGTAGAGTGAGGTAGAGAGCGATGCAGATGGCATTGGGAGACAAATTGAATGAAACCCTCAATGAGCTGCTTATCAGACTGTTCAAGGATATCTTAGAGATCGAGGAAAAGAGCCTGATTACAGAAGAATTCCGGGATATTACGACCAATGACATGCACATTATAGAGGCCGTCGGAATCGAGGAGCCGAAGAGGATGACGGCTGTGGCAAAGCTGATGTCTGTAACCACCGGAACTCTCACCAAAGCAATAGACGCGCTCTGCGAGAAAGGATATGTGCTGCGTGAGCGCAGCAGTGAGGACAAGCGTGTTGTAAAGGTACACCTCACGGACCGTGGGAGAGCTGCCTACTATCATCACGAACAGTTCCACCGCCAGATGATCAATAATCTTTCCTCCGAGATGTCGGAGAAAGAGACGGAGGTACTGGTCTACGCGCTGGCGAAGATGGTGGACTACTTTCAGATCAGTTATTATGACGCGGACGAGGAGTCGGAGTTTGTGGACTGGTCCAAGATCCGGCAAAATGAAACAAAATGAAGGTTTTCAACTTTTAAATTGCGTTTTGATTGATTTATTTTTGTGAAATATAACAAAATTTGATCTGAAACGAATTTTTTGTTGTATAATCCTGCATTTTCTATTAAAATATAGCTGTTGAATATATTAACCCTAGTTTAGAAAAGGAGAATCAGAGATGGGATATGTTGATGAAGTCCTTGAGGCTTTAAAGAAAAAGAACGCCGCTGAACCGGAATTTTTGCAGGCAGCGGAAGAAGTGCTGGACTCTCTGCGCCCGGTCATCGAAGCGAATGAGGAATTATATCGCAAAGAAGCGATCTTAGAGCGCATTACCGAGCCGGATCGCCAGATTATGTTCCGTGTTCCGTGGGTGGACGACAAGGGACAGGTTCAGGTAAACCGTGGTTACCGCGTGCAGTTCAACAACGCGATTGGACCGTACAAGGGAGGTCTTCGTCTGCATCCTTCCGTAAATCTTGGAATTATCAAGTTCTTAGGGTTTGAGCAGATTTTCAAAAACTCTCTGACCAGCCTGCCGATCGGCGGCGGTAAAGGCGGTTCTGACTTTGATCCGAAGGGCAAGTCTGACCGCGAGATCATGGCATTCTGCCAGAGCTTTATGACGGAGCTTTGCAAGTATATCGGCGCTGATGTGGACGTGCCCGCCGGAGATATCGGAACCGGCGCAAGAGAGATCGGTTACATGTTTGGACAGTTCAAGAGAATCCGCGGCAGCTTTGAGGGAGTTCTCACCGGAAAGGGCCTGACCTATGGCGGCTCACTCGCCCGCACGGAGGCAACCGGATACGGTCTTCTGTATCTCACTCAGGAGCTGATGAAATGCCATGGTGAGTCTATGGAGGGCAAGACGGTATGTGTTTCCGGCGCAGGAAACGTGGCGATCTATGCGATCCAGAAGGCACAGCAGATGGGAGCCAAGGCGGTGACCTGCTCTGACTCCACCGGGTGGATCTACGATCCGGAAGGAATTGATGTAGCTCTTTTGAAGGAAGTCAAGGAAGTGAAGCGTGCGCGCCTTACCGAGTACGCAGCTGCGAGAAAGAGTGCGGAGTATCACGAGGGACGCGGCGTATGGCAGATCAAGTGCGACATCGCACTGCCCTGCGCGACGCAGAACGAGCTTCTCATTGACGATGCAAAGCAGCTTGTGGCGAACGGCTGCAAGGCAGTGTGCGAGGGCGCGAACATGCCCACCACGCTTGATGCAACCAAGTATCTGCAGCAGAACGGAGTGTGGTTTGTCGGCGGCAAGGCTGCAAACGCAGGCGGTGTGGCAACTTCTGCACTGGAAATGTCCCAGAACTCTGAGCGCCTGAGCTGGACCTTTGAGGAGGTTGACGCTAAGCTGCAGCAGATTATGGTAAATATTTATCACAACATCGACGACGCAGCAAAGCGTTACGGCAAGGAGGGCGACTATGTGGCAGGTGCCAATATCGCCGGCTTTGAAAAGGTCGTAAATGCGATGCTGGCACAGGGTGTCTGCTAAATGTTTCTATTTGCATAATAAGATATGATATAGTATGATTAGAGTGTATCTGAGAAGCTATGTCAGAAAGGAGATGTGCGGATGTAGCTGTACATCTCCTTTTTAGAATTGTATTAATGAGGATTATATTTTGTACCGCAAGAACAAAAACAGTTGGACCAAGCATATGGATTTCATGATTTTGGATATCATCTGTCTTCAGGTATCCTTTTTTCTGGCATATGTGATCCGGCACAGAAGTATGCACATGTTTTCCAACTTAATATACTCGAATCTGGCGATCGTGCTCTGTTTTGTGGATGTTGTGGTTCTACTGGCATTGAATACGCTGAAAAACGTTTTAAAGCGTGGTTATCTGAAAGAATTTATTGCTACCGTCAGGCAGGTAAGCATGGTTTCTTTGATCGCGGTCCTGTATCTGTTCTCTGTGAAGGACGCGGAAGGGTTTTCGAGAATTACCTTCTTTTTGATGGCCTTACTCTATGTGCTGGTAAGCTATGTGTTACGCATTCTCTGGAAACGGCTTGTGCTCCACAGAATTAAGCTTAGGCAGCAGAAATCAATGCTGATCATCACGGATATGGATGACCTGCCGCGCGTGGAGCGCGACATTCGCGAACAGGAATATGCCATGTTCCAGCTCTCCGGAATTGCGGTGCTGGATCTGGAAAATGAGACTGCCGGCGGACAGGCGGAACTTGGCTTTAACGATATCACAGCGCACCGGGTCGCGGTCGGGGATAAGATCCACGGGATCCCAATCGTGGCAGGACGTAAAAATATGACCGAATATATCTGCCGGGAGTGGGTAGATGAAGTGTTCATTGATCTGCAGGTAAAAAATCCGTTTATGGATGTTCTGGTCAACCAGCTTATCGAGATGGGAGTAACCATCCACATCAAACTGGCGGAGCGTTTTGAACTCAACAGCCAGAAGCAATTTGTGGAAAAAATGGGCAAATATACCGTGCTTACCACCAGCCTTACGGCTGCGTCCGGCGGAAAGCTTTTTCTCAAGCGGATGATCGATATTGCCGGAGGCCTGGTGGGGTGTGCGATCACCGGCGTTTTGTTTATATTTTTGGCGCCTGCCATCTGCACACAGTCTCCCGGTCCGGTGTTCTTTGTCCAGACGCGTGTGGGGATGAACGGAAAACGCTTTAAGCTCTACAAATTCCGCAGCATGTATCGGGACGCGGAAAAGCGAAAATCAGAGCTGATGAATGATAACCGTGTAGATGACGGCATGATGTTTAAGCTGGAGTATGATCCGCGGATCATCGGCTGCAAAAAACTTCCGGACGGCACTGTGAAAAAGGGAATCGGCAACTGGATGCGGGACTGGTCGATCGACGAATTTCCGCAGTTCTGGAACGTGTTAAAGGGCGATATGAGCCTCGTTGGAACTCGTCCGCCCACGGAGGACGAGTGGGAGAAATATGAGCTGCACCACCGCTCCCGCCTCGCCATTAAACCCGGCATCACCGGTATGTGGCAGGTCAGCGGGCGCAGCAATATCACCGAATTCGAGAAGGTGGTCGAGCTGGACCGGTATTATATCACGAACTGGGATCTGGCATTGGACTTCAAGATTTTAGGGAAAACCATCCCAGCGGTGTTTAAGAGGGATGGGGCGATGTGAAGATGGAAGCAAATAAATTGCCTGTAAAAATTATTGTGGCAACTCATAAAGCATATCCAATGCCCGATGATGCAATGTATCTTCCGGTTCATGTAGGCGCTGAGGGAAAGCTGGATGATCAGGGGAATCCGCTGGATTTCGGATATGTGAAGGATAATGAGGGCGATCATATCTCCGGCAAAAATTACGGGTTTTGTGAATTGACCGGTTTGTATTGGGCATGGAAAAATCTGGATGTCCGGTTTCTCGGACTTGTGCACTACAGAAGATATTTCTGCGCTCGAAAGCAGATTCTTTGCTATCGGGAGCTGGAACCGCTGCTGAGAAACTATTCCGTTTTTGTGCCGAAGAAACGACGATATTATATTGAGAGCCTGTATTCCCACTATGCGCACACGCATTACGCAGAGCATCTTGACATCACGAGAGAGATTGTAAAAGAAAAATATCCGGAATATCTGAACACATATGACAGGGTGCTCAGGCGGACCGGCGGCTATATGTTCAATATGTTTATTATGAGGAAGGACTATCTGGATTGCTATTGCGGATGGCTGTTTGATATCCTCTTTGAACTGGAAAAGCGGGTGGATGCCTCTTCCCTGTCCGGGTTTCAGGCACGGTTTTTCGGCAGGGTCAGCGAGATTTTGTTTAATGTCTGGCTTGAACAGATGACAAGCCTCGGACGGATTGGAAGTAAAGAGATCAGGGAACTTGGTTACGTCTTCACGGACAAGATAAATTGGGCGAAAAAAGGGAGCGCGTTTCTTAAGGCAAAGTTCCTCGGGAAAAAATATGAGGAGAGCTTTTGATGATGAGTGATGAGGAAGGGTTGGAGAACATACAGTTTAGTCTGATTGTTCCGATGTATAATGTGGAATCATATATAGAACGCTGTTTACAGAGCATCAAAGAACAGACTGTTCACAATTTTGAGGTACTGTTGGTTGACGACGGGTCATCCGACCGGACAGTATCCTTATGCAGAAAAAGCATAGAGGGCGACTGTCGTTTTAAGATGATCGAAAATCAATTAAATCACGGAGTTTCCGCGGCGAGGAATCAGGGATTAAAGAAAGCAGCCGGAGAATGGATTTGGTTTATTGATGCAGACGACTGGATCGAACCCACAGCACTTGAGTGTCTGACCGGGGTATTGGCTGCTGAGAATGATGTTGTGGCGTTTGACTATGTCAAGGAACGCAAAGGAAATGAAAAATTATTTGAAAATCAAGTCGATGATGAAGTGATCGGTAACAACGAATTCTGTATCAAAATATTTGACCGCAGCTGTCATTTTCAATTAGTATGGAGCAGTATTTTTAAGCGGGAGTTTTTGACGGAGAACGGGATATATTTTGATGAAAGCCTGACTCTGAAGGAAGATTGTGAGTATATCGTGAGGATTGGGATGCATCTGAGACGCTGCGCCTTTTTACAGAAACCGTTGTATCACTATACTGTGAACATGGAATCTGCGAGCCAGAAGTGGAAGGTGGGAGCAGGGATGATGTATATCAGAGCAGCAGCAGTGATTTATCAAAACATACTGGCTCTTGATAATCAAACGGTCACGGATATGTCTTACCATTTGATGCAGGATGTGATCAAGGCTGCCGCTTTCAAGGACATCTTTCATCCCGATAGTCCATTGAACCGAAGGGAACGGATGGCGCGTTTGGACGACCTGCTGGAAGAAGAATATGCAAAAGAAGCGCAAAAGCGCAGATATAATGGAAATATCGCCAAGAAAATCTTATGGTTTGGCATTGTGCATAGATGGTATATGTTTTTGCGTATGGTCAGCTGGGCTTATTATAATATAAAGAGTGATTGGTTTTGGAAACTCTATTCAAAAGTATATAAACCATGAGACTGGCTTGGTTTTTGGGGTGAGGTAACAGATTTATGGGAGTGTATCTAGGAATAATCTTGATCCTGTACGTCAGTGCGTTTGTAAATTTTGGGAAAAAAACAAAACAGATTTATTGGACTTATGTTGCCATACTGGCGATGATATCGGGAATTCGATATTATGTGGGGACGGATTACGGCATTCAGGTAAACTATTACAACTGGACAGTGAATGGCTGGACGAAGGATTGGCTTGAGATCGGATTTCGCGCGTATATTAATCTTGTTGATCGGGTGTTTGGCAGTTTTCAAATGTTCATCTTTATTGCCAGCGTATTTGTGGTGTTTTCTTTTGGATATGGGATTTACAAAAATGTGGAGGAAAAATACTGGTTTTTTACGCTGGGACTTTTTGTGACGTCTACCATTTATTTTGCCACGATGAATCTGGAGAGGCAGTATATTGCCATCGCGTTCCTGATCCACGCATTCGAGAGACTTAAAAATGCGAGGTATATTCAGACTGCGGTTTTGACGCTGCTGGCAATTTCCTTTCATAGCAGTGCAATCTGCTTTCTTGTATTTTATCTTGTGTATTTATGCAGCAGGATCATCAAGAAGAGAGACATATATGCAGGGCTGAATATTTTGATGATGATTTCGGTTGCCGGAATGGTCGTCGATATTCGGAGCTTTATTAAGCTGATCGCAGATTACATTATTCCGGAACGGTATATGGGGTATCTTTCCTCGCATTTTTTTGTCTCAAGGGATTGGGATTCCCTGCTGAAATTTATTGTTCCGAATATTATCTGGTTCCTATGGTTCTTCTGGCAGAGAAACGAAGAGAAAAAGACCTTGATGCATACCTATATGATAGGATTTTGTATATGGCTGGTGATCAATAACTTTTTTTACGGTGTGAATGTGTTCCTGCGTATCGGAATGTATTTTGAATGGCTTTTGCTGTTTGCAATTCCGCAGATTGTTGATATGGGAAAGGATGCCAAAACACGGGCCAGTCTCAAGGCTGGTTTTTTGCTCTATTTCCTTGCACTGACTTCCTACAGTATTCTCTATCAAAAGGGGCATGGTGTACTGCCTTATCAAACATTTTTTTCACTCAGAGACTGGTAGGAGGATAAAGGATGATCGGGGAAAGCAGCATATGTCCTGAAATCAGTGTAATTGTTCCGGTTTACAATGCAGAGAATTCGATCCGTGTGTGCGTAGACAGTATTCTGAACCAGAGCTATCCGGATTTTGAATTGATTCTGGTTGATGACGAGTCACAGGATAGATCGTTTCAAATCTGTAATGATTATATGAAAAAAGATCATCGAATACGAGTCTGTAAGATTGAGCACGGAGGCGTATCTGCAGCGCGGAATTATGGGATTGATCAGGCGAGAGGTACCTATCTGAGCTTTGTTGACGCGGACGATTATCTGGGCAGGGAGTATCTGATGCTGCTGGCAGACATGATCCACAATTATCCGGTTGGGATAGCTGTTATTAAAGAGAGTATTGTTGTTGCAGGTAAAGAGGCTGTAACCCACTGCGTGGATGTCCGGACTCCGGTAGAACTGTTAGACAAAGAGCAGGCATTGAGGGAAATACTGATCGGGCAGGATAAGTTTGGCGTCGCGGTATGGGGCAAAATCTATCACAGGAAGCTATGGGATCAAATACGGTTTCCTGTGGGCGTGATATATGAAGATTTGATAGCGATTCCCCAGGTGTTTGCACAGAATGAGCAGGTGGCATATCATCCGTCTGTTCAGTATTACTATGTGATGAATCCCGGCAGTATTACCCATCACTCGATCTCGGAAAAAGACTGGGACATCATACGCAATGTGAAGCAATTGGCGGATTATATTGATGAGGAATTCCCGCAGCTTCACGATGCGGCTGTGGCAAGAATGGTAAAGGATCATATTTGTTATCTGTACCGCCTGGTGGATTCGAAGGAGTACAGCCGCATTTATCTGGAATTGAGAAACGATTATCAGGCATACTGGAGGGAAGCTCTCAGGAACCGCTATGTACCGATCCGGCATAAAATGCAGATGTTGCTTTTGCTAATTAACCCGGCTTTGTATAAAGCCGCAAGAAAGACCGCGAATTGGATAAAGCCATGAATATAGAACAGATGGCAAAATGAAATGTGTTTTATGTATAAAAAATGAGAGGCAGGTGAAGGTTAAGTTCATGAAAGCGATTAAAGGGATTAAGACAATACAGAAGTTTGAATTCAATATATTAAAAGAGGTCAAGCGATTTTGTGAGAGAAATGAAATTAACTATTCACTGGGGGCCGGAACGATGCTTGGGGCAATTCGGCATCAGGGCTTTATCCCATGGGATGACGATATTGATATTTTTATGATGAGAGAAGACTATGAGCTTTTTATAAAAAAGACAAAGGAGAATGGAGGGAGAATTTCGGATCGATATATAGTAAAATATCCCTCCTCAAAAAATTATTTTTATCCGTTTTTAAAAGTGATTGACAGTCAGACCGTTGCGTTCGAAGCGGATGTAGTATATATGGGGCTTGGTTTGTATGTAGATATATTTCCGATCGATTATTGCGATGGGAATTTTCAAAAAATTTTCAATCATTATTGTATTGCCCAGAGGGAATTGCTCAGATTTATTCTGGTCGATCAAAGATATAGTAAAAGATTGCTGAGAAAATGTTATCAATTTGTAAGTAAATATATTTGGAAAAAGGATTTATATTATTGGAAGAATAAACTGCAGGAAAAACATGAGTTTCAAAAAAAGCAGTATGGAGGAACTTTGATATGGGCGTCAGCAGGAGAGAAGGACCTGTACTCCATAGATTTTTTTGAGGGATATACCACAGTAACTTTTGAAGGAGAAAAATTTCAATGTTTTAAGAGATATGATGATATCTTAAAGCATAGATATGGTGATTACATGAAGCTTCCGCCGGTTGAGGAGAGAGCATCACATAATATAGCTGCCTTTGTAAAAGATGAAACAGAGTCTACCAAATATTAATGTGCGAATATGGAAAAACCTAATTTAAAGAGAAATTTTATATACAGCATCCTGTTTCAGATATTTTCTGTGGCCATGCCGCTGGTCACAGCGCCGTATCTGGCGCGTGTATTAGGTCCAGATGGAGCTGGGATTCAGAGCTTTACTGCTTCCGTGCAGTCCTATTTTGTGCTTTTGGCCGCATTGGGTACAACCAGCTATGGAGCGAGGGAGATATCACAGCACAGGGATTCCAAGAATGAATACAGTAAACTGTTCTGGGAAATAGAAGGGATTACGGTCTTTACTACCCTGCTGAGTACCGCTGCATGGGTTGTGATGATTGTTTTCGCCGGAGAATACCGGCTTTTTTATATTGCAATGATCCCGAACCTGATTGCGGTTATATTTGATATCTCATGGTTTTATAACGGATTGGAAGATTTCAGGCGCACAGTTGTAAGAAATATGTTTTTTAAGACGCTTGGGATCGCACTCATGTTTTTATTGGTAAAAAGCAAAGAGGATTTGTGGATTTATATTTTGATTCGGTCGTTGAGTGTGCTGGCGGCAAATAGTTCTCTATGGCTGGATCTCCCGCGCTTTTTGCAGAGAGTAGAGCTGCGGGAGTTGAGGTTCGGAACGCATTTAAGGCAGTCGCTGGTGTATTTTATTCCGACGATAGCGACCTCTGTATATACGATGCTTGACAAGACCCTGATTGGAGTGATTACAAATTCGAAGGAGCAGAATGGGTACTATGAGCAGGCGGAAAACGTGATTGAGGTTGCAAAAAGGGTATCGTTTGCGGCGATTAACTCCGTGCTGGGTGTCAGAATTGCGTATTTGTTCAAGGAGCATAAGGAGGATGAGATTCGGCATAGGATTGCAGATTCCATGAACTTTATTTTGTTTATGGCAATTGGCTGTGCGTGCGGAATTGTCGGAATTGCAATCAATTTTGTGCCGATTTTTTTCGGCGACGGATATGAACCGGTGATTCCGTTGTTATATATTTTGAGTCCGATTGTTGTAATTATTGGAATAAGTACCTGCTTAGGAGCGCAGTATTATACTCCAAGTGGAAAGAGGGCGGAAAGCACCAAATATCTCATCATGGGTGCTGTGATCAATTTGACGCTGAACCTGTGCCTTATTCCGACATGGGGAGCGGCTGGCGCGGCGCTGGCTTCCATCATTGCCGAATTTGTTATTACGAGTTTGTATGTACATTTTAGCAGGGGTTATATGACGGTAGAAAAGCTGGTGCAGATGTCCTGGAAAAAATTGGCTGCCGGGATGATAATGACGGCAGTCGTATGGTTTCTGGGAAGGTTGAATCTGGGATATCCGATTGTTGTTCTTGCGATACAGATCTGTATGGGTGTGCTGATCTATTGTTTGGCATTATGGGTGTTGAGGGATTCATGGTTTTGCAGTCAGGCGACGCGGGCAAATAAATTTAAAGTTTTTAAATTTTTTCGTTGACACGCATCCCTTTTCATGGTATTATGATTTCTGCACTCTGTGACGTATTTGGCTGCCGCGAGTGTACATGCTTTAGACTTGATTATAAGGAAATCAACTGCATATAGGGAGAGGTATCGAAGTGGTCATAACGAGGCGGTCTTGAAAACCGTTTGTCCGCAAGGGCGCGTGGGTTCGAATCCCACCCTCTCCGTTTGAAAAAGCGCTTGCTTTTTCAAAATTTATCTTATTCGGAGAAGTACCCAAGCTGGCCGAAGGGACACCCCTGGAAAGGGTGCAGGTCGTTAATAGCGGCGCGAGGGTTCAAATCCCTCCTTCTCCGCTCGCTTATAAATATTAATGTAAAAAAATGTTGACAAGACATTTTGAACGTGATAATATTTATAAGCTTGCCATTATCACAAAGCTGATTGCGTGTTGTGGCAGGAGCAGCACCTTGATAACTGAACAGTGAAAACCTTGAAAGATTTAAAAACATGTAGATGGCGAGAAATCGTCATCAGGTCAATTTCCTAAAAGAGACCAAAACAGTAAATTCAGAATACGATTCTGAATAGCCAGAGATTCTGGCGGGAGAAAACAAAGATTTTGCAGGTTGATAGATATTTAGTTTAATGGCTAAATACGGGATGTGCACACATGAGAGATCCGCTTCGCGGATGAGTGTGCGATGTCATAAGGAGGGCCCCACGGAGTGGGAAGATCCCTTATGACCAAT
>CAZWRT010000007.1:0-37091 GCA_964636375.1 uncultured Lachnobacterium sp.
AAGCAGCTCACTCTTTTCAATCGACACGGTGCCGACCAGTACCGGCTGCCCCTTGGCGTGCGCACGCTTCACTTCCTCCACAACTGCACGGAACTTCTCCTTTTGGGACTTGTACACTGCGTCCTGCAGATCCACGCGGGCGACTGGGCGGTTGGTCGGGACTTCGATGACGTCCATGCCGTAAATGTCGCGGAATTCCCGCTCCTCCGTCAGCGCCGTACCGGTCATGCCGGCCTTTTTCTCAAATTTGTTGAAGAAATTCTGGAAGGTGATCGTCGCAGAGGTCTTGCTCTCCCGCTTCACCTTCACATGCTCCTTTGCCTCGATCGCCTGATGCAGTCCGTCCGAATAACGCCGCCCCGGCATGATACGCCCGGTAAACTCGTCCACGATCAGAACCTCGTCATCCTTCACCACATAATCCTGATCGCGAAACATGAGATTGTGCGCGCGAAGCGCAAGGATCACGTTGTGCTGAATCTCCAGATTCTCCGGATCGGCCAGATTTTCAATGTGGAAAAACTTCTCTACTTTCTGGACTCCCTCCTGCGTCAGGTTCACAACCTTATCCTTTTCGTTGACGATAAAGTCTCCGGTCTCCTCCTGCACAACGCCCATGAGGGCATCCATCTTGGAGTACTCCGGGATATCCTCGCCGCGTTTCAGCTGCTGCGCCAGAATATCACAGGCCTCATAAAGTTTTGTGGACTTTCCGCTCTGTCCGGAAATGATGAGCGGCGTGCGCGCCTCGTCGATCAGAACCGAGTCCACCTCGTCGATGATCGCGTAGTGCAGGCTTCTCTGCACGAGCTGCTCCTTGTAGATGACCATATTGTCGCGCAGATAGTCAAACCCGAGCTCATTGTTTGTAACATAGGTGATGTCGCAGGCGTAGGCATCCCGGCGCTCATCGCTCGACATGTCGTTTAAGACACATCCGACGGTCAGTCCCAGGAATTCATGCACTTTTCCCATCCACTCGGCGTCACGCTTTACCAGGTAATCGTTAACCGTGACAATGTGCACGCCCTTCCCCTCCAGCGCATTCAGATACGCCGGCAGCGAGGACACAAACGTTTTTCCTTCACCGGTTTTCATCTCCGCGATCCGCCCCTGATGGAGGAGGATTCCGCCGATGATCTGCACCCTGTAATGCTCTATGCCAAGTACCCTGCGCATCGCTTCGCGCACCACCGCAAAAGCCTCCGGCAGAAGGTCGTCCAGTGTCTCACCCTTCTTCAGGCGCTCCTTAAATTTAGCGGTCTTGTCCCTCAGCTCTCCGTCCGAAAGCTTTCCCATCTCTTCCTTATAGCTCTCCACCCGGTCAACCAGCGGATAAATACGTTTCAGCTCCCGCTCGCTATGGGTGCCAAATACTTTTGTCAATACTCCCATCGTTATTCTCCTATTCACATAGATTATCAACATTGTACCACTTTTTGGATGGATTCACAACTCTAAGGCGCCATAGTTTTTGTGAATTTTTTATTAACGATGCAGAAAATCTCCTGAAATACGGCTTGTAAACAGTGTGGGGAATTGTTATAATTAGATTTAGTTTAAACTGCAAAGGGGGAAAAAACTGATGTCATACATATATAAAACTAAGGGAACCTGCTCCTCCCAGATCGAGGTAGAGCTGGATGGCGATGTAGTAAAATACGTGAAATTTACCGGCGGGTGCAAGGGCAACCTGCAGGCCATTCCAAGACTGGTGGAGGGAATGACGGTCGATGAGGTCACACGCAGAATCAGCGGAATTCAATGCGGTATGAAGGGTACTTCCTGCGGAGACCAGCTGGCGAAGGCACTGCGGGAGGCCTACGAGGCCGAGAAGTCTCATGGCGCCTCTGCATGAAGATTTTTTCTGTATAAGCAAAGCTATGTAGAGCGGGCACACCCCGCTCTTTTATTCAGCCACAATGATTGGCTGAATCTGCCTGCCCTGCATGGCGGCTTCAATGGTCTCCGGGAGGAGCTCCATCTTTGCGATCATGGAATTCGGTTTGCTTTTGTAATTGTCCTGCCCGAACGGCACAAAATAGATGTTTTTCATATTCATCAGCGCCCCAATCGTCTTGAAGTTCATGCCAAGCGCATCGTTTGTAGAGATGGCGATCACCAGCGGTTTTCCGTTTCTCATATGGGCCTTTGACGCCATAAGCACCGGGGTGTCCGTGATCCCGTTGCACAATTTTGCGGCGGAATTGCCGGTGCAGGGAGCAATCACCATAATGTCTAAAAAATTGTTCGGCCCGATGGGCTCCGCCTGCTGCATCGTCCGTATTCCCTCGTTTCCGGTGATCTCGCTGATCCCTTCGACGAACTCTCTGGCACTTCCAAACCTCGTGTCGCATTTTTGCGCCTGATAGGAGAAGATGGGAATTACATTCGCCCCCATTTCCGTCAAGCGCACGACCTCCTTGCGTGTCTTCGCAAACGTACAGAAGGAGCCGGTAATTCCGTATCCTATATTACAATTTGAAAAATCCATACTCTGCCCTCTCTCTTTTCTTCCTCCGGGTGCGCGTAGCTGCCTATCGCGTCTGCCAGTACCTTTGCACTGCTCTTCGTCGTGTAGATTCCCGGAAGGCCCAGCGCCGGAATCACCTGTATCCCGTGCGCCTCCGCCGCCGCAAGGTCAGTTCCGCCGGGACGGGAGGCAATGTCCAGAATGACCGTGTCCGGGTGCATCTCCTTCAAGATCGGTTCCTTTAACACCATGGCAGGGACGGTGTTGATCACGGAGCGGGCCCCATAAGCCTCCTCCGGTCCGTAGGAAAAGTCCACGGCGACATGGCCCTCAGCCTGCGCGCGTTTCCGGTCGTCGGCACTGCGCGCCAGCACTGTAACCTTTGCCCCCATCGCCTTCAAAAGATTTGCCACTGCCCTGCCGCAGCGGCCATATCCGGTGACTATGATCTTCTGCCCCAGAATGGAGTATGCGCTGTGTGTCAAAAGCTCCGCCACAGTCGCCTCCGCTGTGATTTGCGCATTTTTTAACGCCACGCGCTCATCTTTCATTAAATCGTAATATAATATTTTTTCTTTCTCTAATCGCTCGATCCACTCGTCTGTAAATGCGCCTCCCACAACTAAAAAACGATCTTTTCGTCTTTTTGCTAATTCGTCATTTAATAACTCACAGATCTTTGTATTTTTATCCAGCTTGGATACCGGCGTAGGGAGGACGATCCGCTCGCAGGAATCCAGCAGCTCTTTCGCCTTATACTCATCGTACTTCATCTTCCAGTCGATCGGGCAGACTCTGCCCGGAAGATAATCTGCGATGTACTTTTGTCTGGCATCCGTAACAAAAATTGCAGTATTTCCAGCCATAATAAAACGCTCCCTTCCATATATCATATGAAAGGGAGCGTTCATTGGTTCACGGCAGAGAGAACCTGATTAAAGTCGGGTTTCCACGAAAATATTGTAGATCGCATGGATCGCATTCTCAAAATCCGCATTGCTGACGCCGATGATGATATTCAGCTCCGAGGAGCCCTGGTCGATCATCTTTACGTTGATGTTGGCATGGGCAAGCGCCGAAAAAATCCTGCCCGCGGTTCCTCTGATGGACTTCATCCCGCGCCCCACTACGGCTACCAGAGCCAGATCCGCCTCCAGCTCAATCACATCGGGATTGACCAGCCTGCGAATCGCACTGATCACCTGCTGCTCCTTGCCTTCAAATTCCGCCTGGTGGACGAAAACTGTCATTGTATCAATGCCTGATGGCATATGTTCAATCAGGATTCCATTTTCCTCGAACGCCTGCAGCGCCTTTCGGCAGAACCCTACCTCGGCGTTCATCATGTCCTTGTCAATGTTCACCGCAACAAAACCCTTTTTACCGGCAACTCCGGTGATCGTAAATTCCGGCCTCTGGCAGGTGCTTTCCACGATCAGCGTACCCTCTGCCTCCGGATCGTTGGTATTGCGGATATTGATCGGGATTCCCGCCTTGCGCACCGGAAAGATGGCATCCTCATGAAGGACGTTGAATCCCATGTACGCCAATTCTCTGAGTTCCCGGTATGTGATCACCTTAATCGGCTGTGGGTCGTCAACGATGCGCGGGTCTGCCATCAGACAGCCTGACACGTCCGTCCAGTTTTCATACATGCTCGCGTGGCACGCCTTTGCCACGATGGCGCCGGTAATGTCCGAGCCCCCTCTTGAGAATGTCACAATGCGTCCGTCCTCACCCATACCGTAAAAGCCCGGAATCACGGCTTTCTCACACTTTTCGAGCCGCTTGGACAATACTTTATCCGTCTTTTCCGAATCAAAATCACCGTTCTCGTCAAAGAAAACGACTTCCGCGGCATCAATGAACGTATAGCCAAGATAGTTCGCCATAATAATGCCGTTCAAATATTCCCCGCGGGAGGCTGCATAGTCTATGCCCGCCTTCGCTTTGAAATTTTCTGAAATCTTTTTGAACTCTTCATCCAGCGAGAGCTTTAACGACAAGCCGTTGATAATCGAATCATAGCGATCCTTAATCTTCATGAGCGGCACGCGGAACTCTTCCTCCTTCTCAGCAAGGTCATAGCATGCGTACAGCATGTCAGTCACCTTGGTATCTTTGGAATTGCGCTTGCCGGGAGCACTCGGCACCACATACTTGCGCGATTGATCCGCCCGAATGATCTGCCCCACCTTCGCGAACTGTTCCGCACTCGCCAGAGAGCTTCCTCCGAATTTTACCACCTTTACCATATCACTTTACTCCTCATAAAAAATACTGTTCCTACACGAACAGTATTCATTATACGACCATCCTGCGATATTCGTCAATTTTTTTCTTAAAATAAAAAAGATATTTATTCAAGGAACCGGACATCATAGCGCAAAGTGTCCGTGCTGCCGTCAATTTCCAGTATTCCATAGGAGGCCGGAGTTTCGAAGGGCGGCGAACCAATACTCCCCGGATTTAAAAAAGTAATCCCATTGTTATTTTCGTAGTATGCTCGGTGTGTATGTCCAAACAGTGCGACATCTACACCCAATTCTTCAGATTTTAATTCAAGATTTAAATATCCCATCTTGACGTTAAACGTGTGTCCATGGCAGATAAACAGCCGTTTTCCCTCGACCACGATAATCCTTTCCGCCTGCTCATTCGAGTAGTCACAATTTCCCGGCACGCGCTCCATCGGAATCTGCGGATATTTCGCTTTCAGCCGCCCGGCATCCTCCCAGCAGTCCCCCAGATGGATAATCAGATCCGGAGACTCGGCCTCCACAGCCATTAACATAGGATTTAATTTTCCGTGGGAATCACTCAAAACCAGAATTTTCTTCATAAAGCCCCCATAAGGTCACCCTGTTTGGAAGGATTACAGTCGTTTCCACTGCCGGCTGCACTTGTAATAGGAATAAAACATACAGTGCTCCGCCTCGCTGCACCGCTTGGGAGCGCTCTCAATGTTGCACTGGCAGTTCACAATCGCCTCGGCCTTTCCTTTACAGCTTCCCCTAAGCATGACATCATCCATCACTTCATCTGACATAACTCTCTCCTTTGCCTATGAAAACTAATATATTGTTACTAACATTTCCAATTGTACAATATGTTGTGTTTTATGGCTATAAGGCAATTCTCACAAATAGAGAAGAGTCTTTTGTCTATTTTTTTACTTGACGAAAAGGTCAAAATAGGGTAGCAACTATGCTCACAAGCCCATTCTGCTTATTAACTCAAGATTATATTTATCTGCAATTCTCATACATTCTTTATATCCTTTTGGATTGTCTATCTGATCCGGGCTGTGTGCATCCACACCGATGATCGCCCGGCAGCCTGCCTCCCCCGCAATTTTCCAGAAACGTTCCGCCGGGTAGTGTCTCGCCTCGGTCGCTCCGAGCATATTGAGTTCCAGAGGAATATCCATCTCCTTCATCGCCTGACAAAGCCTTGTCATCTCCCACTCATACACCGAGTCCAGCCCGCGGTAATTCATGACATCCGGGTGCGCAAGGTACAGAAAGGCCCCGGTCTTCATCCCCTCGATGACCGTGTCCACATACTCTCTGATCCGTTCCCCGTCGTCCGTCGGCGTCCCTGTATATGGTCCGGTCTCCTCACTGCCCAGATAATGCTGCCCAAGAATCAGGTAATCACAGTCCAGCATCCGAAACAAATACATTTGATCCTCGTGAAATTCCCTGCAATACTCCGCTTCAAATCCCACATATAATCGAATCTGATCCCGGTATTCTGCGCCAAGTCGGCGAATACAATCCACATACTCCGGCGCCTGCTCCATTTTCATCCGTACCCCGGACACATAGCCGCTCCGAAACGGGCAGGGCACATGGTCAGAAAATCCAAGCTCCTCAATTCCCAAGCGGATAGCCGCCTCAATATATTCCCGCTCTGATCCTGATGCATGCTGGCAGCGCCAGGTATGCGTGTGATAATTAGCCTTCAAATAATCCATAGTTTCTCCCTCACCGGGGCGATTATAGCACAGGTGGACACAATTTTCTACCCAAAATGCACATTTTCTCATTTACGCGGAGCGTAAAATGTATTACGATAGTCAAGGAAGCTTTTTCTTACAGTATATTATTATAGAAAGGGAATCGCGCATGTTTTCATGTCCAAACTGCGGAGGAAATGTAAAATTTGACATTCCTTCCCAAAAACTACTATGCGACTTCTGCAATGAGCACTATGATCCTTACGCCTTTGAGGACAAAAAAAGCGACGCCGAGGAAACTCCCAGTGCAGAGAGTGAGTTCGAGGCGACCATTTTTACCTGTCCCCAGTGCGGAGGAGAAATCTTAAGCACCGACAACTCAGCCGCCGGATTTTGCAGCTTTTGTGGTGCCTCAACGATCCTCTACAGCAGAATCAGCCACGAAAAACGTCCAAATTTCATTATTCCGTTCAAAAAAACGAAGGAGGACTGCAAGCAGGCATACTCCGCGTTTATGAAAAAAGCGATTTTTGCCCCAAAGGAGCTTAAGGACCCGAAATATATCGACAGTTTCCGCGGAATCTACATGCCTTACTGGGCGTTCTATATTACACAGCGGGGCCAGATGTCTCTTCCCGCCAAGAAGCAATACCGCCGCGGCGACTATCTGATCACCGACCACTATAATCTCGAGGGAAATCTGGATGCCTACTACAAAGGACTCTCCTACGATGCCTCGTCCTCCTTTGCGGACAGCATCAGCGAGACGCTTGCCCCCTATGACCTGAAAGGCATGAAGTCTTTCACTCCCGCCTATCTGAGCGGTTTCTACGCAGATGTTGCAGATGTTCCGGCGTCAGTCTACCAGCAGGGAGCAGAGGCGACCGCAACCGAGCAGAGCCTTAATCAGATCTGCAAACAGCCGGAATTCTCGGGCTACTCAATCAACTCCAACAAAGCCGCCTCGCTCATCAACACAAAGACAGAGACCATTGACAGCACAATGTTCCCGGTCTGGTTTATGTCCTATCGAAAGCATGACCGTGTGGCATATGTGACGGTCAACGGACAGACCTGCAAGATTTCCGCGGATGTGCCAATTGATCCCAAAAAATTTATTCTAAGTTCAATAATTTTGTCAATTCCGCTATTTTTCTTCTTTTTGTTGTTTACTCTGTTGCCAAAGATACTGGTTGGTTTCACAATCTTTCTGGCGGCGCTGACTCTGATTCTCTATTCGTCGGAATTGAGTCGTATTCACAGGAAAGACACCGGAGCCGACGACAGGGGCGTACAGTACCGAAACTGGCTGCGCAAAATTGGCCAGCCTCTGGGAGATTCCGCGAGGAAAGGCGTACTGGGCTACCTGACATCCATCTCGGCGATTGTGGTCTGCGCCCTTGTACTCTTACTGAATCCGGTCTCCGACCTGTTCTATTACGCAGCCGCGATTTTTGGTCTGGCTGCAGTCGGGCTGTGTATCTGGGACCTCATCCGCTGCTACAATATTCTGTCCACCAGACGGCTTCCGCAGTTTGACAGAACAGGAGGTGATGACCGTGCATAAACACGTTTTGACAGCAGTCATAAAACGCTTTACAGCTGTTCTTGCCAGCGTGATCTGCCTGCTTTTTGCCATATCTGCAGATACTTATGCGCTCAATGCAAATAGCGATAAGGCATCCGTCGCTTCGCGACACCTTACCGCAAACGGCAACCGCCTCATCATCGACGACCAGGCCGGCTATTTCTCCTCCTCGGAGGCCGACTCCCTGCAGTCCCTCATGGAGGAAATTACCGAATACTGCAACGTAGCGGTCGTGACGACCACCGATCACAATTGCCGCAGCACCAGGGATTTTGCAGGTACTTATTTTGAGGAATGCTTCGGCGCCCACACCAGCGGAACGATTTTCGTCATCGACCGGTACTTAAATGAAATCTTTTTGTACAGCGATGGAGCTGCCAGGAAGACCATCACCGACTCGAAGGCATACTCCATCACCGACAACACCTACATATACGCGACCAGATCGCATAATTACGACTACTACACCTGCAGCTATAAGACAATGGAACAGGTCCTCACGCTCATGAGGGGGCACCGGATCGCAGAACCCATGAAGTATATCTGCAGCGCATTGCTGGCGATGATTGTCGCATTGATTGTCAACTACATCGTCCTCATATCCGTGTCCCGCCAGAAAAAGGCAGACATCCGGCAGATCCTCTCAGGGACTTACACGAATTTTCGGATACACAATGCCAAGGCGCGATTCACCCATCAGACCAAAACCTACAGCCCGCAGAGCTCCGGCGGCGGTGGCGGTCACAGTGGCGGCGGTGGCGGTCACAGCGGCGGTGGTCACAGCGGCGGTGGTGGCGGCCACCGGATATAAAAATAAAATCTAATTTAAACAATTGAGGTCATTATGTTACCACAAGATTTTCTGGAAAGAATGAGCGGAATGCTGGGTGAGGAATACCCGGCCTTCCTCGATAGCTACAAACGAGAGCGCACTCATGCACTGCGGGTCAACCTTTTGAAGGCAGAAATCGGACAGTTCCGCGCTCACGCCCCCTTTACCCTGACTCCTGTCCCGTGGGAGACGAGCGGTCTCTACTATGGAGCCGGAGACGAGCCGGGCAAACACCCCTACCATGCGGCAGGGGTGTATTATATTCAGGAGGCTAGCGCCATGGCAAGCGCCGCTTACCTCAATGCGGCTCCGGGCGAGCGGATTCTTGATCTGTGCGCCGCCCCCGGAGGCAAGAGCACGCAGATTGCCGCGGCAATGCAGGGGCAGGGACTTCTGATCAGCAATGAGATTCATCCCGGCCGCGCCAAAATCCTCTCGGAGAACATCGAGCGGATGGGCATCACAAACTGCATCGTTACAAACGAGGCACCCGAAACACTCGCCCTGCATTTTGAGGGTTATTTCGACCGCATCATGGTGGATGCCCCCTGCTCCGGCGAGGGCATGTTCCGAAAAAACGAAAAAGCCTGTGATGAATGGAGTCCGGGGCAGGTTGCGCTCTGCGCAGACCGGCAGCTCGTGATCCTCTCCTGCGCCGCCACGATGCTCCGCCCCGGCGGATGCATGATGTACAGCACCTGCACCTTTGCTCCAGAGGAAAATGAAGGCACCGTAAGCCGGTTTCTCCACAGCCACCCCGATTTTTCCGTCTCGCCGCTTGCGCACGGTCCGGGCATGTCTGCGGGAAATCCTGACTGGACCCCCGATCCTGCCCCCGGCCTATCCGGCACCATCCGCTTTTTTCCTCACCTTCTGGACGGAGAAGGCCACTTTCTCGCACTCCTGCAAAAGGACGGCGATCCCGACGCCTCGTTCCGCGGATTCGGCCGCGGAGGAAAGGAACAGGGCCTCTCGGAAAGGGACTGCCGGGAATACATCGAATTTCGGGACACCATCCTGCGCACACCCCCCTCCGGCAAAATGATCCGCTTTGGCGAACAGCTCTATCTCCTCCCGGAGGACGCAATCTCCCTCCGCGGCTTGAAGGTTATCCGCCCGGGGCTGCATCTCGGCACAATCAAAAAGAACCGATTCGAGCCGAGCCATGCACTGGCACTGTCTTTAGACCCCACATCCGTCCGCCAGACGCTCAGCTTGTCCTCCGGCAATCCGGAAATTGGCGCCTATCTGGGCGGTCAATCCCTTTGTATGAGCGCAGAAAAGGGCTGGAATCTGATCACTGTAGACGGCTACAGCGTCGGCTGGGGCAAGGCCGCTTCCAATATGATAAAGAATCATTACCCAAAAGGACTACGACATTTTTAGGAAAGATGCACATATTATAAATTTACTCTTGGAAAATGTTCCCGAACAAGGTATAATAGTAGAGAATGATCGGACAGCGCACAGGATAACGCTCCGGCCGGAAAAGAGGATAAAAATTGAGCGATCGAAAATACATGCGGACAAGACAACTTAGACCGGGAATGAAACTGGACCACCCGGTGGTAGACCGGCTCGGGCGCAGTCTTGTCGCCAGAGGCGCAACACTGGACGAATACATGATTGATTCCATGATTAAAATGGGAATCATGAGCGTATATATTCAGGACGGTGTCCCGGAGGAGGAAGTGAAGGATGAGGTCCCCATGTGCGAGGAGGCGAAGCGCAATATCGAGAAACTCCACACGGACGACCGCTCCAAGGTCACTTTGTCCGCCAGCGTCCGCGCGCGCGTAGCAGAGGGAATCCAGTACATTTACAACAACACGGACTCGAAAGGTCTCTCCGATGCCACGACGAGCATTGCCGACGACCTGATGGGGGCCATCAACGACAATGACGCGATCGCGATTGACATCTCTGCGCTCAAAACAAGCGACGAATACACCTTTAAGCACAGCGTTGATGTGGCGACCATCGCCATGATTATCGCCAAACAACAGGGCTGCTCGCAGAAAGACATCCACGAGATCGGCATCACCGGCCTGCTTCACGATGTAGGCAAGACCCAGGTTCCGATCGAAGTGCTGAACAAACCCGGCAGACTGGATGACGCCGAATTCGCCATCATGAAACAGCACGCCCTTTTCGGCTACAATATCATCAAGGACCGCCCGGAGTTCTCCCCTGCGGTCTGCCTTGGCGTTCTCCAGCATCACGAGAAGACCAATGGCAAGGGCTATCCCCTCGGCGTCACAGATGACAAACTTTCTCCCTACGCGCGGATTCTTTCCGTCGCGGACATCTATGACGCGCTGGTGACGGAGCGCCCTTACAAGAAAGCGTTTTCCCAGAGGGACGCGGTGGAGATGATCATGTCCATGACCATGGAGCTGGATATGAATGCCATGAAAAGCTTCCTCGAGAGCATGATTCTCTATCCTGTAGACAGCATTGTCGAGCTCAGCAACGGGGAAAAGGCAAAGGTCGTAAAAAATATTCCTCATTATATTTTACGCCCGACGGTTGTCGGACTGACCACTGGAAAAGTATACGCACTCGGCGAAGACCTTGCGTGCGCCAGCATTATTATATTATGATTTAATTTATTTCAGAAGCACAAAAACGGGGAAGGCATTGCCTTCCCCGTTTCCAACGATTCCGTTACTCTCCCTTACGAATCACAACCTGACCCACACATTCCATGACGGGATCCTCCCGGATGATCTCACCCACGCTGTCCACTGTGATGACCCCGGATTTCGGATTCTTGATAGAGATCACATGTCCCCGGACATCTGCCTCCACATCTGAGTACTCAAAGGACAGGTCCGTGTCCTCCATGGTACAGTTCACAAGCTTTAGGTCCTTGCAGTAGCACAGCGGCTGCGTGCCGGAAATCTTACAGTCGATCAGGGTCAGACCCTCGGAAAACCAGCCCAGATATTCGCCTTTTACCACGCTGTTGCGCACCACCACATTGCGGCTGTGCCAGAAGGCGTCCTTCGTATCCAATACCGAATCTATGATTTCCAGATGATCCATATACTGAAACGAATACTTTCCCTTCATATGTACCCGTTCCAGACAGACATTGCTGCTGTCCAAAAACATGTACTCCGACTCAGCGGTCGTATCGATCAATGTAATGTCATCACTTTTCCAGCCAAACTCCTGCGAGACGATGTCGCAGTTCTTTATCAGAATATGATTGCACTCCCTGACCGCCTTAATCCCTCCGAGGCGGCTGTCCTCGATCGTACCGTTGTCCGCATACCATATGGCGGCTCTCGTCTTCTCGTCCATGTCGGAGTGCTTCATCGTAAATCCCTTCACATGCCACAACGGATATCTCAGCGAAAACGTGCAGGCATCCACGGTGATATCCCTCGATTCCTTCAGCACAGACTCCCCGTCAGCCGGTCCCGCGAAAACGCATGCACGGATATCACAGTTTTGCGAATAATACAGTGCCCTCTCTTCATCGTACTGCTTGTTTTCAATCACTTTTCTCATAAACTCTTCCTCCGTTGTTTTAATTATACTTGCCGGAATTGTCCGTTACAAGTATTTTCTTAAAAAACAATCGCAACTTGCACTGCCCGCCCCTAAGTGTTATACTGTATTGGCATCAGTAACGATTCAAATTGAGGAGCCGCCTGCCATGAACAGACCGTGTAAAGAACTGAAACGGATATCCAGAAAGAACCTGACGGGGCAATACCGAATACCGATGGGGGCGCTGCTCGTCTCGTGGCTCATTCCACAGATGGTCGAACTCCCATTTTCCATGACAATGGGTGAACACCCGACACTGCTTCAAAACATCACGTTCTACACGGCGGAATTTCTGATCGTACTTGTCTCCTATGTACTGACAGCAGGCATCGCCGTGATCCATCTGAACCTCGCGCGCAGGAAGGAGATTGCGCTTGGAATGGTACTCTGCGGCTTTAAACAGCACGCGGACCACTTTATTTTGTGTGGAATATTCCGAATGCTGGCCGTCATACTCGGGATGCTGCCATTCCTCATCGGATATGCCGTCCATCGATTATTCTTAAGTTTAAATTATATTTTACTTGGTATTCTTCTGATTATCAGTATTGTTATAACCATCTTCTTTTTACTCAACATGTTCCTGGTTCTCTACCTGGTCATTGACCGACCGGAACTTTCCGTGTGGTGTTGTGTAAAAAACAGCATTCAATCCATGCGCACACAAAAAAAGAGACTCTTCTATCTATATCTGAGCTTTCTGAGTTTGCTGCTTTTATGCCTGCTCTCCTTCGGCATCGGCGCCCTCTGGGTTCAACCCTATCAGGAGCAGACCCTCGTGAACTTTTATCTGGACGTGACCGGGCAGCTCCCAGCCTCCACACAGGCGAGCCCCGGCTCTGCAGAATATCGCGCCTTCCAGGAATACCTCTGATATAAGAGAATAGGATGCGCACGACTACTTCAGATAGCGTTTCCAGTATTTTTCTTCCCAGGCGGAATTGATAAATCCACCTAAAAACAGCACGTACATGCAGCCGTACAGCCATACCATAATCAGTGCGATAATCGTCACCGTTCCGTAAAAGGTCGCATATTTTGTATATTTGTCCACGTAAACAGAGAAGATTGAGGAGAAGATGATCCATCCGGCTGCGGCAACTGCCGCACCGGGCATCTGCGCCTTGATCCTCTGTTTTTTGTTTGGAAGGGCTACATAGAGAATCAAAAAAAACACAAACAAAATCGGGAGACAAATCAGAATCCGAAAATGCATCACGCTTTCCCATACCGGAATCCATTGAAAAAATTTATTGTAGATATAATTTCCAAACACCAAGATTGCCAGCATGGAGAGAAGCATCAGCGCAAAAACCACGCTATAGAGCATGGCGTACAGCTCCCGCACAATAATGTTCCTTGTCTCTTTTGCCTGAAACATGGAATTGAGCCCGTTCTGAAGGGAAATAAACGCCTTGGCGCTCAAAAACAACGCCGTGATGATTGTGATGGAGAGGCGCCCGCCGTTGCTGCCGGCATAGATTTCGTCCGTAAAAGTAGAGATGACCCCCCAGAAGGATTCCGGAATAAAGGTCATCGCCCAGTTTGCAAACGCCTCAGCCGTGAGCGGAGTCAGATCCAGCAGTGCGAAGAAAAACATCATAAACGGGAAAAAGGACAGCATAAGAAAAAAAGCCGCCTGTCCGGAATACGCGGAAATGTCCCGCTGCGCAAACGCATCGGACACCACCGAGGATATCTTTCGTATCCGGTTCTTTTTTGCCACAAACCCCATACATGCTCCTTCTGCTATTTCATAAGCGCAAGAATATAATCAATGATCGCGGCAGCGACCTCCGATTTAGCCATAATCGGCAGCTCCCTGCAGCCGTCCGCCGTGATGACCGTCACCACGTTGGTGTCCGTGCCAAAACCGGCTCCCGCCGTCTTCAGGTTGTTGGCGACGATCATATTCACATTCTTTTTTTCCAGCTTTGCCCTGGAATTCTCCAGCATGTGCTCCGTTTCCATTGAAAAGCCGCAGAGAAACGGGCCTTTTTTGTTGTCCGACGCAAACCGGGCCCCCAGCCCGCCAAGTATGTCCTCCGTGCGCTCCAGCCTGAGCGCAGAGTCCTCCGCCTTCTTTTTGATCTTCTCCTCTGCCGGAGCTGCCGGCCGGTAATCCGCCACCGCTGCCGCCATGATGATAATATCCTGCGTCTCACAGTCTGCCTTCACTGCCGCCGCCATGTCCGCGGCTGACACCACCGGAACCACCTTCACAAACGGCGGCGGCGCGATCGCCACCGGGCCCGTCACCAGCGTGACCTCTGCGCCGCGCCGCATGCAGTTCTCCGCGATCGCATACCCCATCTTGCCGGTAGAGTGGTTCGTAATATAGCGCACCGGATCAATCTTCTCCTGCGTAGGGCCCGCCGTTACCAGCACACGCTTCCCGGCCATATCCTTCTCGCAGGCAAGCTCGCGGAGAATATAAGCCAGCAGCACCTCCGGCTCCGGCATCTTCCCCGCCCCTGTGTCACCGCACGCCAGATATCCGCATGCCGGGTCGATTACCTCCATCCCGTATTGTTTAATCTTCTTTAAATTATCCTGCAAAATTGGGTTTTCATACATATTTGTATTCATCGCAGGCGATATCAGTTTCGGACATTTGCATGCCATGATGGTAGTCGCCAGCATATCGTCCGCGATCCCGTGCGCGATCTTTCCGATCACATTTGCGGATGCAGGAGCCACCAGAAACAGGTCCGCCTTCTTCGCCAGAGAGACATGCTCCACCTGAAACTCGAAATTCCGGTCAAAGGTGTCCACCAGACACTTATTTCCGGTCAGTGACTCGAACGTGATCGGATTAATGAAATTCGTCGCGTTTTTCGTCATGATGACCTGCACGTCCGCGTGCAGCTTGACGAGCGCGCTCGCAAGGCTTGCAATCTTGTATGCCGCGATACTCCCGGTAACTCCGAGAACCACGCATTTTCCACTTAACATAATCTACTCTCCTGACCCGTTTTTTATTCCGCTATCCCTATTGTGCCTTGAGGCTTCGTGCCGATTGCAGTCCGCAGCACGGATCTGCCGAAAGAACTGCCCTGCCGATCGCCTTTCCCATCACATAGGCGCTCAAGGGTCCCACCAAATTTACATCAGCTTTCAGCATGCCAAGGGACACCGCATAAATCGAATCCCCATCCATCATGGTGTGAACCGGGCGAATTGCTCTGCCATAGCCATTATGTGCCATAGACGCCACTTTGTTCAGAAGGGACTTATTCAGCTTCGCATTGGTCACAATGACGCCCAATGTTGTATTTCCGCCCATAAGCTTTTGCATGTTCCATGCATCCTCAAAATAATCCAGCTCGGATTCCAGGAGCCTGCCCTCCTCGTCCAACACGCCTGCCAGCTTTTGATTCGTGTCGATATCATAGACATCTCCCAACGCGTTTACCGCCACAATCGCCCCCAGCTTCAGCTCGCCCAGCTGCACGGCATAGGTTCCGATCCCGCTCTTCATACAATGGGCCGGCCCCCGGTATTTTCCCACCGTACAGCCGGTTCCAGCTCCCATATTTCCCTCCTCCATCGCCAGAGCGTTCGCATTTTCACAGGCGGCATAAGCCATTTTCTGATCGGGTCTGGCGTCCTTGCTGCCGATTGCCAGGTCAAAAAGCGAGGACTGACAAACCAGCGGCACTTTAGTCACACCTACATCAAAACCGATACCTCTCTCCTCCAGATATTTCATAACACCTCCGGCAGCATCCAGTCCGAATGCCGAACCGCCCGAGAGCAGAATCGCGTGAACCCCCGCGGCATCCGCCGCCGGATTCAAAAGCGGCGTCTCGCGGGAAGCCGGACCGCCTCCCCTCACATCCACGCCGGCAGGTGCCTGTTCATCAAACAGCAGCACCGTACAGCCGGTCATCCCCTCATAATCCTGTGCCTGTCCGACGCGAAAACCGTCGACCTCCATAATATTGATTTCTTCCATTTTCCCTCCTGTGCGTATCAAAAAAGGCGGACACTGTCCGCCTTCTGTACTCATTTTTTATGACGCTTCACGACAGACCACAGCGCATTGCAGATCGCAGACCCTATCAGCAGACAGGCGAGCGCTTCGAATATCGCATTGACCGCAACCACCGCAAAAAACCATCCAAGGAATACGATACCGCCCTCTCCGGTGTACGAAAAATACCCCCTCAACGTATCCTCAAACAGCATCACCACACACGTAACGAACAGAATTGTGTTTGTAAGCGGAGCCACAACGCAGGATACCGCGATATTGACCACTCGCTTTTTGCACAGCTTCGACATGCCATGATACACAAGCGCCGGCATAATCCCCACGATGATTCTCGGCACAATACAACAAAACGCCGCCGCCAGCGGTTTCGTGTTGAGCATAAGCGCTCCGATAGGGTTCGCCCCGGAAAAAGCCTGCGCAAAGCTCGTAAGCCCAAATACCAGACCCAGAAAGGCTCCGGCCTTCCCCCCGAGCATCACCGCGCCTACCGCCACCGGCACAACGATAAATGTGATATCCACGATAGCAATCTTCAGATATCCCAGCGGTGTATACGCCATGAGGATAATGATTGCCGTCAGCAAAGCCATCTGCGTCAGAAGAACTACATTCGTCTTTTTGAATCTTCCCGACCTTGCTGTTCCCGTGTTTTTTGTTGTTTCCATCACTTCCATATTCAATTGACCTCCTACTTCCGTTTCCCAGCGGGAATACAGTGTATTTTTATTATTTCTTCCGCAGATTTACGGGAAAACAGATATTTATTATCACCTCCATACCAAATGGTCGGTGTAACCGCTTCTGCCGCCCCTGCAAAAGAAACATAAATATTATAATGCAAGACTGAAAAAAAGTAAAGAGATTTACACCCGCTCTACCTTGATTACGTTCGTGTTTCCGGTCGTTCCGTTGATGAGACCGCCGGTCAGCACTACGACATCGCCCTTTTCCAGCCCGCAGACCTCCTTGGCACGCTTGACCGCATGGTAAAACATAACCTCCATCGAATTGAACTCCTCGCAGAGCACCGGCTTCACGCCCCAGCTCAGGTTGAGCTTGCGCCACGCCTTCTCCGAGGTCGTCATCCCGACAATATCCACCGGGCAGCGAAAACGGCTGACCATGCGCGCCGTGCGCCCGCTCAGAGAGCTCACCACAATGCACTTTGCCTGCACGTCAATCGCCATCGCACAGGTCGCATGGGAAATGGCGTCCAGAATGCTGGCGATCTGAAATTCCGTGGATTGAAAACGCTTGTCATAATTGATCTGTTTTTCCGTGTACGCCGCAATTTCCGCCATGTTGCGCACGGACTCAACCGGGTACTTTCCCGCCGCCGACTCGCCGGAAAGCATGATCGCGGAAGATCCGTCGTAAACCGCATTCGCCACGTCCGAGAGCTCGGCGCGGGTCGGACGCGGATTGTGGATCATCGATTCCAGCATTTCCGTCGCCGTGATGACGCGCTTTCCCATCAGGCGGCATTTGTTAATCAGATATTTCTGGATCGCGGGAACCTCCATTCCCGGAATCTCCACACCCAGGTCGCCGCGTGCGATCATGATTCCGTTTGCAATCTCGCAGATCTCCTCGACATGGTCCACGCCCGCGCGGTTCTCAATCTTTGCAATAATATCAATATCCCCGCCGCCGTTTTCGTCCAGAAAATTCCTCAGATCCGCGACATCCTGCTTGGATGACACAAACGATGCCGCGACAAAATCCACATCATTCTCAATCCCGAAGAGCAGATCCTTCTTATCCTGTTCACTCAGATAGTCATGATCCATGACCTTATTCGGGAAATTCATACTTTTTTGGTTCGAGAGCGTGCCCCCCGCGAGCACACGGCACACAGCCTCCTTCTCCTTCAGTTCCTCGACCTCAAGAATAATCAGACCGTTGTTGATCAGCACGCGGTCTCCGATGCTCAGGTTGTCCACCAGCTTGCCGTAAGTGACTGCCACCCGCTCCTGATTGCCGACAATATCCTCCGTGGTGAGTGTGAACGAAGCCCCCTGACTCAGTGTGACCGACCCCTCCTCAAACGTCTTAATCCGGTATTCCGGCCCCTTTGTATCCAGCATAATGGCGATCGGCATGCCAAGCGACTCGCGCACCTTCTTAATCAGGTCAATCTTTATCTTTTGCTCCTCGAGGGTGCCGTGGGAAAAGTTGAGCCTCGCCACATCCATTCCCGCCTCGCACATCCGCGTCAGCACTTCCTCCGTATCACTCGCCGGTCCAATCGTACAGATGATTTTTGTTTTACGCATTTTCCTCTCCTTGCCGGCACAGCATATGCTGAGCCTGATATTTAATGAACTTTCTCTACTATTTTACCTCCATGTCCGAAAAGGCGCAACACCATTTCCCAAACTTACCATTTATCTGCCAGAAAACTGCTGCGCGCCGCTGGGAGTGTGACCGTAAAGCAGTTCTGCCCTCCCTCGCTCTTCACGTGGATGGTTCCATCATGGTTTGAGACAATACTTCCTGCAATGGACAGTCCAAGTCCGAAGTGATTCCCCTCACGACCTCTGGCTTTATCCTGCCGGTAAAACCGCTCAAACAGTTTTTCCCGCTCCTCCTCGGGAATCGGCTCGCCTGTGTTCGCAAGCTTCAGATAAAAGCTGTGCGCACTCAGATAGGATATCACCGTAATCGAACCGCCCTCCGGCGTATAGGAAATCGCATTATCCAGAAGAATGGAGGCCAGACTTTTGATCTGCTCCTCATCTCCAATTATGGTCATCTCCTCCTGAATCTGAAGATCAAGCTTTTGCCGTTTTTCATAAACTACGCTTTCCATTGGACAGATGACCTCGAGCAGCGCCTCGTCCACCCGAAATTTTTTGTGTTCGCGCTTCAGCATCGGAGCGTCGAGCCTCACAAGCGTCAGCATTCTGTTGACCAGACACATCATCCGCTCGGATTCCTGCCGAATATAGTCCAGATGCCGATTTTCACCTATTTCCTCCGACAGAAACTCAAGGTTCGCTCTTATCACCGTCAGCGGCGTCTTGAATTCATGACTTGCATTGATCATAAAATCCTTCTCTGCACGCATGGATTCCTCCACCGGACGCACAAGCCACTGGGAGAGCTTCCTCGCAGCGAGCATCAAAAGCACAATTCCAACCACTCCGGCCGCTGCGCTCACTCCCACAAACGGCAAAACCTCCCGATATGCGGGAGCAGCGCTGACAACAATAAGATATTTACTACGGCGGTTTGATGTTTTAAAAAAATAGATTCCGCCGCGAAAATAACCCGATGACCTCTTGGTACTGCCCGACTTCAGATGCTCAACAATCCCTTCTCCATACCGCACAAGCGTCTCCTCGCTCTTTCCGGAAAAACGATTGTCGACCAGACTGACGCTCCCGTCCGGCTCGAGCTTCAGGATGCAGTAGGCGGCCTCCTCAAACATTTCTCCTTCCGCATTTCCCTCAAGAAAATTTTTCCAGCCGGCCTCCTGAACATCCTGCCGGAAGCTGTTTCTCAACTCCCACACCTGGCTCTGGAAGTTCATCCAGTTCAATGCGATCAGTCCGGCTGTCAGCAGGGAACCAATCAGAAGGAAAACCAAAATACTGATTTTTCTCTTTAAGTTTTTAACCATCCACAGCCTCCAGTATATAGCCCACTCCACGAACCGCCCGAATGCCTACATTCACATGCAGAAGCTTCAGCTTTCGCCGCAAAAAAGTGACGTAAACCTCCACATTGTTATACTCCGCATTGGACTCAAACCCCCACACCTTTGTCACAAGCTGCTCTTTTTCGATCACCTGATTCTGGTTTCGAAGTAAAAGCTCCAGAAGCTGCAGCTCCTTTCCCGCAATCCTTATCCTTTTCCGGCTCTCCGTGTTTGAGAGTTCGCAGGTTTCAGCATCCAGACAAAGATTTCCCGCCTGCAGGTTCACGAGCTCCTGTCCTCCCCGGCGATGAACGATCGCGCGCACTCTCATGACAAGCTCCCGGATATCGAAGGGCTTTGCCAGATAGTCGTCGGCGCCGGCACGAAATCCCTCGAGCTTGTCCTCCACCTCAGACTTTGCGGATAGAATCAACACAGGGATCTCGCTCCCGCCGCTCCGCAGACGCCGGAGCACCTCATAGCCATCCATGAACGGGAGCATCAGATCCAGCACGACAAGATCATAAATTCCCGAAACGGCACACTCATAACCGGTTCTTCCATCATTCGCGACATCTGCAATGAAATTCTCTTTTTCCAGAGCTTCCGCCAGCGTGTCTGACAGACTCAGCGAATCCTCCACAATCAAAATTCTCATGCCGTTCTCCTTTGTATCTCTCAAACAGTTTTGTCTCATTATAACCAATCGCCCACAAATTTTAAACATTTTTAATAAATTTTACATTTTCAATTTTACTTCAAGGAATTTCCTTTATAAATAATATTAGGAAATTACACGGCAACGGAGCAATCCGTCGGTATCGGACATAGGCAAAATTCAGAAAGGTGATTCCATGGCAACCTTATATTTTCATATCGGAACAACCAAGACTGCAACCTCCTCAATCCAGAGGTTCTGCAAGCTCAACCGCAAACTGCTGCGCAAATACGGCTACGATTTCCCGATCATGCCGTTTAGCTATCCGCACGTCAAAATTGAGCGCAATGCGCATTTTCTTCTCTCCGGTCCAGCCGGCAGGAAAGTGAGTCCGAAACGGGAGCAAAGGTTTCAGGACCGACTGGAATCCGGCTTTTCCATCATGCATGGCCATCTGTCCAAATATGACAAAATGATACTGACGGATGAAGATTGCTGGCGTGCGATCAACTATGCGCAAATCAATCCGCTGGAGCTTTTGGCGGAAGACGCCAAAACACACGATTACGATATTCAGGTCATCGTTTATCTGCGCCGACAGGACAGCTATCTCATCTCACAGTGGAACCAGCGGGTGAAGTCCGCCAACTCAAGCAAAACCTTTGAGGAATATTATGAAAATAATTCCGTCCACTTTCCGCTGCTCACTGACTATGCCGAAACACTTGACCGAATCGCAGCCATCATCGGCAAAGATCATATCACGGTACGTCGCTTCGAACCTGCCACCTGGATCGGTAACTCGATTTACCTGGATTTTATGGATGCGGTGGGCATGGATCTCACTGCGCCGTTTCGATATCCCGAACGCGAGGTCAATAACGCGCTGAAAGGCAACTTCCTGGAAATGAAGAGAAGCCTCAACCAAAATACTGCGCTGGACGCCAATGAAAATGATTATTTTACCTCCATGATACGGATATGCTCCAGCCAATCGGACGCCGAAAAGCCCTGGATGCTCTCCGCAGATGAGACGCGATCACTTTTAGAAAAGTATGAGGAGAGCAACAACCGCGTCGTGCGCGAGTACATCGGCGACGACGCCCCTCTGTTCTCCAATGAAATCGGAAATGTTTTGAAATGGCAGCCGGTAAATGACCGGATCACGGACGATTTGTTTACTTTCGTCACTGCGGTGACCGCGGATCTGTATCGAAAAAATGAACAGCTCGCAGAAGAAAACTGCAAGCTCCGCAACGATTTAAACAGACTGAAGGAAAAGCTGAGACATCCGTTCCGAACACTGTGGAACAGGATCTTTCATAAAAAATAAGAAAGAAAATACCCCCGCGGCAGGCCGCGGGGGTCATTATTTACCCGAATACCGGATTACTTGCCCATCTCAGCTTTGAGTGCTGCTGTGAGCTGTGGAACGATCTTGTTCAGATCGCCGACTAAGCCATAGTCTGCCACATCGAAGATCGGAGCGTCCTCATCCTTGTTGATTGCGACGATCAGATCAGACTCCTCCATACCAGCTACGTGCTGGATTGCTCCGGAGATACCGATTGCAAAATAGATCTGCGGACGGACCGTCTTTCCGGTCTGTCCTACCTGATAATCCTGAGCCAGCCAGCCATTCTCAACAACTGCACGAGAGCAGGACACCATTCCGCCGAGCACGTCTGCAAGCTCCTGAAGAATTGCAAAATTCTCCTTACTGCCGACACCGCGGCCGCCGGATACCAGAATCTTGGCATCCATGATGTTCTTCACATTGCCAACCGCCTTCACGATATTCATGATCTCTACATAGCGGTTGTTCTCCTCAAGCGCCGGAGCAAACTCGATCACCTCTGCCTTGCGGCCAGCCTCCTTCGGCAGCTTCTGCATAACGCCCGGGCGGACGGTCGCCATCTGCGGGCGGTTGTCCGGGCATGCAATCGTTGCGATCGTGTTTCCGCCAAACGCCGGACGGGTCATGAGCAGCTGATTGTGTTTCTGCTCATCCTCTTTGCCCGGTACTGCCTGCAGCGGGAAATCACCGATCTCAAGCTTGGTGCAGTCTGCGGTAAGTCCGGTCGCCACTCGCGCGGAAACAGTCGGGCCTAAGTCACGGCCGATTGCGGTTGCTCCGACTAACATGATCTCCGGCTTATACTCGTTGATGACTGCGGAGAGAGCCTGTGCATAGGGCTCTGTGCGGTAGGTCTCAAGAACCGGATTGTCAACTACGATCACCTTGTCTGCGCCGTACTCACCCAGCTCATCCGCCAGAGCTTTTACATTCGATCCGAGCAGTACAGCGGTTACCTCTGTTCCCAGATCGCTTGCCAATTCTTTCGCTTTTCCGATCAGCTCAAACGCAATTGAGCTGAGTTTGTTATCTACCTGCTGAGCGTAGATATATACGCCCTTATATTCTTCTAAACCCATTTTCTTCCTCCAAATATCTTAGATGATGTGCTTTTCTTTGAACTTGCCAATCAGATAATTGACAGATTCTGCAGGATCAAGATTGACCTTCTCCCCGGCGCCCTTCGGCACCTTGTCGGAAGCCTTCGCAATCTTTGTCGGTGATCCGGCAAGACCAAGGTTGGAATCGTCCACATCCTTTAAGTCTGCGCGGCCCCATACAGTCACTTCCTTGTCACACGCATCGAAGATTCCGCCCGGAGTCATATATCTCGGCTCATTCAACTCGGAAAGTGCGGTGATCAGGCACGGCATCTGCGCCTTAACCTCATGGTAGCGGTCCTCATACTGGCGCTTAACAATCACGGAATTGCCCTCGATCTTGATGTCCTCCGCATAAGAGATAACCGGAAGTCCCAGGTGCTCTGCAATCTGCGGTCCAACCTGAGCGGTATCGCCGTCGATCGCCTGACGTCCTGTGATAACCAGATCATACTCCATGTTGCGGAGCGCACCCGCGATCGTGGTGGAGGTAGCCCATGTGTCCGCACCACCCAGCACGCGGTCCGTCACGAGAACTGCATCGTCAGCGCCCATCGCCATAGCCTCGCGGAGCACTGCGTCGGCCTTCGGAAGTCCCATGGTAATCACGGTAACCTTCGCGCCCGTTGCGTCTTTAATTCTAAGCGCCGCCTCAAGTCCGGCCTTGTCGTCCGGGTTCATGATGGCGAGCATTGCCGCTCTGTCAAGGGTTCCGTCCGGGTTGAATTTCACGCCGCCCTTGGTATCCGGAACCTGTTTGATACATACTACGATATTCATGTATGATGATCTCCTTTTCTCCAATATTGTTTGCTTATCCACGACTACTTCAACAGTGCGCCAGAGATAACCATACGCTGAACCTCAGAAGTTCCCTCGTAAATCTCTGTGATCTTAGCGTCGCGCATCATGCGCTCCACATCGTACTCGCGGATGTATCCGTATCCACCGAACAGCTGGACCACTTCGGTCGTGACAGCCATTGCGGTCTCAGCGGCAAACAGTTTCGCCTTGGCAGCCTCTACGGAATATACCTTCTGGGTTGCCTTTGCCATTGCAGCCTTGTATACCAGAAGCTGTGCAGCCTCGATTCTCGCAGCCATATCAGCCAGCTTAAACTGTGTATTCTGCTGTGCAGCGATTGAACGGCCAAACTGCTTTCTCTCCTTGGTATACTCGATGCAGCGATCCAGCGCGCCCTCTGCGATGCCGAGTGCCTGGGAGGCAATACCGATACGTCCGCCGTCCAGCGTGTGCATTGCGATCGGGAAGCCCTTGCCCTCCGGTCCGAGCAGCGCATCCTTCGGAATTCTGCAGTCCTCGAAAATCAGCTCGTAGGTAGAAGATCCGCGGATACCCATCTTTTTCTCCTTAGTTCCGAAGGAGAAGCCCGGAGCACCCTTCTCTACGATAAATGCGGAGAAATTCTTCTTTTTCCTGCCCCTCTTGTCCTCGGTAACGCTGGTGATCGCAATCACTATGTACACATCCGCAACCTTGCCGTTGGTGATGAAGCACTTGGAGCCGTTCAGCACCCACTCATCGCCGTCCAGCACCGCCTTGGTCTGCGCGCCCTGCGCATCCGTGCCGGCGCCCGGCTCAGTCAGTGCAAACGCGCCGAGCTTCTCGCCCTTTGCCAGCGGAGTCACATATTTCTGCTTCTGCTCCTCCGTGCCGTATGTCATAATCGGGTCAATGCAGAGGGAGGTGTGTGCGGACACGATAACGCCGGTGGTAGCACAAACCTTTGACAGCTCCTCCACGCACATCACATAGGTGAGAGGATCACAGCCCTGTCCGCCGTACTCCTTCGGAACAGGAATTCCCATGAATCCGTATTTTGCCATCTTCTTAACCGTCTCTGCAGGGAACTGCTCAGTCTCGTCAGTCTCCTGTGCAAGAGGCTTTACTTCGGTCTCAGCGAACTGCTTGAACAGGTCGCGGGCCATCTCATGTTTCTTGTCTAACGTGAAATCCATGATATAAATTTCCTCCATTTATAATAATTTAAATTGCATCCATCGCGGCCTTGGTGCGGTCCGGATTGTACACATAGAATCCCTTGCCGCTCTTGACGCCGAGATTGCCGCCGCGCACCATCTTGCGAATCAGCGGGCATGCGCGGTACTTGCTGTCACCGGTCTCATTGTAGAGAACATCCATGATCGCAAGGCAGATATCCAGACCAATAAAATCTCCCAGCTCCAACGGTCCCATCGGATGGTTCGCGCCGAGCTTCATCGCGCTGTCAATACCCTCGACATCGGACACGCCCTCCATCTTAATGAAAGCAGCCTCATTGATCATCGGGATCAGAATGCGGTTCACGACAAAGCCTGCCGCCTCGTTCACCTGCACCGGAGTCTTGCCGATCTCAACGGAGATCTTCTTGATCGTCTCCACGGTCTCTGCCGGGGTGTTGACGCCTGCGATCACCTCAACAAGCTTCATGCGGTCTGCCGGGTTAAAGAAATGCATGCCGATCATCGGGCGGGTAAGTCCGTTGCCAATCTCTGTGATGGAAAGGCTGGAGGTGTTGGATGCAAAAATGCAGGATGCCTTTGCGATTTTGTCCAGCTCTGCGAAAGTGGTCTTCTTCACTTCCATATTCTCAAATGCAGCCTCTACAATCAGATCGCAGTCCGCACAGAGATTCTCCTTCAGGCCCGGAGTGATCTTCGCAAGAATTCCGTCCACAGCCTCCTGAGTCATTTTGCCTTTCTCGACAAGCTTTGCATAACCCTTCGCAATCTTGTCCTTGCCGCCCTGTGCCCACTCTTCCTTGATATCGCAGAGCGCGACTTCATATCCGTCTACCTGGGCAAACGCTTTTGCAATTCCCTGGCCCATTGTGCCAGCGCCGATAACACCAACCTTCATGTTAATTCCTCCTAAATATAATTTTATATAGACAAAGATCTGTTATTAGTATTTCTCAACGATGGTGGCACATCCCATTCCACCGCCGATGCACAGAGTTGCAAGACCACGGTTTGAGCCGCGCTTCTGCATCTCATGCAGCAGAGTTACAAGGATACGGCATCCGCTGGCTCCTACCGGATGGCCCAATGCGATTGCGCCGCCGTTCACATTCACCTTGCTCATGTCAAACTTCAGGTCTCTTGCCACTGCAATGGACTGAGCCGCAAATGCCTCGTTTGCCTCAATCAGGTCAATATCGTCAATCGAAAGTCCGGTTCTGGCAAGCACCTTGTTTGTAGCAGCCACCGGTCCGATACCCATAATCTCCGGAGCCACTCCGCCCAGAGCACCCGCAACCCATGTCGCCATCGGCTTCACTCCGAGTTCAAGGGCCTTCTCCTCGCTCATCACAACGATCGCCGCAGCGCCGTCGTTGATGCCGGAAGCATTTCCTGCGGTCACAAGTCCACCCTCCTTGCCTGAGCAGCACTTCAGGCTCGCGAGAGACTCCTTCGTCGTGCCGGCACGAGGTCCTTCATCCTTAACAAAATCAACAATATCCTTCTTTACCTTAACCGGAACCGGAACGATCTCATCGTTGAACTTGCCCGCCGCGATCGCCGCCTCGCACTTCTGCTGGCTGTCTGCGGAGAACTCGTCCAGTTCCTCTCTGGTAATACCGTATTTATCGCACACATTCTCTGCGGTAATCATCATATGATAATGATTAAACGCATCGGTCAGCGCATCATTCACCATCGTATCGATGATGGTCGCGTTGTTCATGCGGTATCCGAAACGCGCCTTGGTCATCGCGTAAGGAGCCATGGACATATTCTCCATACCGCCTGCCACCACGATGTCCGCCTCACCGGCCAGAATCATGGTCGCCGCATCATTCACACACTTCAGGCCGGAGCCGCACACCACGTTAATAGTGATCGCCGGAACCTCGATCGGCAGACCTGCCTTGATAGAAGCCTGACGCGCCACATTCTGTCCCTGTGCCGCCTGAATCACACAGCCCATCTTCACCTCGTCAACCATCTCCGGTTTCACGCCTGCGCGGTTCAAGGCCTCCTTAATCACGATTGCACCTAAATCTGCTGCCGGAGTGTTGCTCAAAGCTCCGCCCATCTTGCCGATTGCCGTACGGCAAGCACCTGCTAATACCACTTTCTTTGCCATATCACTGTCTCCTTTAACTTCATATTAACGCCGTGAAGCGCTGTGAACTTTAACGAGGGTATTTTACCACAATTTTCACATGAAATCAATCTCAAATTATGGACAATGCAGTTTTTTAAGAAAATATTTTTCTTTTTCATTGTGAGGATTGAACAATTCGTGAATTTGTGGTATGGTAAAATTATCTAATTGTTCCATATAGGGAACTTTTCTCTTATTTTATAGAAAGAGGTGGATGTATGCGTTTTGTCAAAACAGAAGATTTAAAGGCGGGAATGCGCCTTGCCAAACCAATTTACAATAAGGACGGGGTCTTGCTTTATGAGCGCAACTCACAACTCTCCTCCACCGGTATCAGCAGCGTAAAGAACTTTGGACTGATCGGAATTTACATTTTGGAGCCCGCCGAGCCGGTTCCCCCTCTCTCGGAAGAGGATCTGGAATTCGAACAGCTTCAGACGGTGTACATGTTCAAGTTGAAGGAGTGCATAGATCTCATCCAAAAGCGCCAGAAGCTCGACAGTCTCTACCCATTTTTACAGGATATCATCAAGCATTACGGCTCTCTTGACCATCGCGTGAACTTTAACCAGAACCTCCGCAGCGGCGAAGACTTTATGTACAAGCATGCGATCAGCACCGCAATCCTCATCGCGATGATGACCAGCCGCTTAAAGTTCACCCTGCGCAAGCAGATGATGATGATCACCGCGGCGCTCCTCCACACATTCGGCTACATTTATGTTCCGAAACCCATCCTCGAAAAAGGACCTGCGATCACTCCCGACGATCAGGAGGTCATCCAGCACGCACTTCAGCGCGGACTGGACCGCATCTCCATGTACACGAACAGCTACGACTTTTTCCCGAGGGCATACGCGCTGATGCAGACCTTTGTCCAAATGGAGAGCCCCGAAACCCTCACCGCCGCTCCTGATCAGGACCTGAGCGTCATGGTAAACATGTTAAGGGTTGCCGTCCGATTCGACAAAATGACCGCGATGAACGTGGGGTATGAGCCGGTATCCGAGATCATGGCGATGCGCGACCTTATGAGTGCTCCGAATCTGTATCACCCGAACAATGTGACCTTGCTCGCCGAATGCATCCACATTGTGCCCCGCGCCGCCAGCGTAGATCTCTCCAGCGGCGACAAGGGCATCATCCTCGTGGAGAACACCAACGACTTCATGCGTCCGATCGTTCTGCGCCTCTCGGATAACCAGATTTTCGACCTCAGCAAGGATGCCGTTTATAAGGAGATTCAGATCACAGATATCATGAAGACCATGGACAACCGGATCGACGTAGACGAGGCCACCTTAAAACAGTTCGTTCCGGATGCAGAGCTCTCAAAAATGACCTCGCGGTTCCGCGCGCATCTGGATCGTATCCATGAACGGGAACACCGGAAGGAGGAAACCGGCGGCTCCTACGACGCCCGCGCGTAACCGGCGTACCGGATCACTTAAGACAAGGAAACACTGATTAAATCAGTGTTTCCTCAGAGTTCCTTCTGGAAGTGCTGATAATCTTTACTGTTTTTCCACGAGCCGCCCCAGGTAAATCCGTGCTCCGTAAAGAGCCGGTAACACAGATCATTCTCGTCGATCTTGTAGGCAAACTCCCGGCTCCGGTCGGCGAAGGCGCTCCCATTCTCCGGGGAAACCACAGTTTTCCCGTTTTTCGTCGTGATATAGGGGTTATAGAGGGGGTTAATATCAATCGCCAGACCGTAAGCATGCTTGGAAAGGCGGTTCGTCCCCTCAACCGACCGGTAATTAAAGCAGGAAGTGTTGTTATCTTCCATAGAGGCATCATCATCCCCGCCGTACTCATCCACCAGCCGGATTTTTTCGATCGGGTACTGATTCTCGAACAGCTCCTGAAAAATCTCTACCATATCCTCTGCAACCGCCTGATTACACACCAACTCCCCCGCCTGAACCTCTCCGTGAAAATCATAATACAGCACATGGACATACGCGAGCTCCTCATAAGAGATCTGCGCATTATCATCCGCGGGATAAGAGACGCCGGTGATCCGCATCTTTATCGCATCCGACAGGGACTCCCGGTAAAAAGCGGACGCAATGTCTGTGATGGTCTCCACAGCCTGAGACTCCGTCTGCTCCTGCGATTCTGTCTGCTCCTGCGATTCTGTCCGATACTCCGTCTGCTCCTGTGATTCCGTCCGGGACTCCGTCTGAGTGAAAAACTCCGTATCCGGCTTCCCAATATCCTGCTTCCGATTCTTTCCGAAGAAATATAACAGAGCACAAATCAGTACGAGGACAGCGATAACCACCTTTATCCCCAAAACAACCGAATAATTCTTCTTATCCATCTCTTTATGACCGGTAATCCGCGTTAATATCAATGTACTCATGAGTCAGGTCACAGCCCCAGGCGGTAGCAGACTCTGTTCCCATGTGGATGTCAATGTCCACACGTACTTCTTTCTGCGAAAGGATTTTGGTCGCCAGCTCCTCCGAAAAATCCGTCGCGATTCCGTTTTTTACAAGGGCGAGCTCTCCTGCGTCACTGCTGATCACAAGGTCCACCTGCTCCGGGTCAAACTGCGCGCCTGAGTAGCCCATGGCACAGAGAATCCTCCCCCAGTTAGCGTCGTTTCCCGCCATGGCGGTTTTCACCAGATTGGAGGTAATCACGGACTTGGAAATGATCTCTGCCTGCTCGCGGCTCTTTGCCCCGGTGAGAACAACCTCGAGGAGCTTGTGTGCTCCCTCACCGTCGCCCGCCATCAGCTTTGCCAGGCAGGTGCTCACCTCAGAGAGCGCCTCACAGAAGAGGTCAAAATCCTCCCCCTCGCTGTCGATTACTGCATTTTTCGCCAGTCCGTTCGCCATAAGTATGTAGGTATCGTTGGTGGAGGTGTCCCGATCCACGGAGATCATGTTAAAGGTTTTCTTCACATCCGCGGAGAGCGCCTTCTGCAGCATCTCCTTCGTGATGGCGCAGTCCGTAGTGATACAGCAGAGCATGGTCGCCATATTGGGGTGAATCATGCCGCTCCCCTTCGTCATCCCGCCCAGACGGACGGTCTTACCCTGCAGCGTAAACTCTACAGCGCATTCCTTGGGAATCGTGTCTGTCGTCATGATCGCGACCGCCGCCTCATGAGCCGCCTCTTTTGAGTGAGCCAGCTTTGCGCAGAGCTCCGCCGCTCCGCGGGACACCTTCTCCACGGGAAGCTGATAGCCGATGACCCCGGTGGAGGCAGTCAAAATCTGATCCGTCTCCACGCCCATAGCATGTGCCACACTTTCAGCCATCGCATAATTGCTCTTTCTGCCCTCCTCGCCGGAGCAGGCGTTTGCAATACCGCTGTTAAAGATCATTCCGTGAACGCCCTTTTTACTCTCCACCAGCTGCATGTCCCAAATGACCGGAGCCGCCTTCACGATATTGGTAGTGAATACTCCGGCACACACCGCTTCCTCCCGCGAATACACCAGCGCCATGTCATCCTTCTTGCTGCCCTTTTTTATCTCCGCGTGCACTGCCGCTGCCTCAAAGCCCTCGGCGGCCGTCACGCCTCCCTCTACTCTCAACATAAAACTCTCCCTCCTGATATAATTGAATAGTTACAGTATAAGATTATATTTAAAAAAAGTCCACCAAAAACAGTTTCTTTGTCAAAAACGTAATGCACATTCCGATCATCTATGCTATAATGAGCGCATGCAAAAAGAGCACGCCGGCGCATTTGGCGGGCGGCAGGATATATGTTGAGCCAATCGCATGAAAAACCGCTTTGCGGAGCGATTGGCGCAGGAAATACCCTCCAAGAGGGCATTTCATATACGGAGGAAAAAAGATGAAGCTTGTAATTATCAGACACGGAGATCCGGATTATGCGGTTGACTCCCTGACGGAGACCGGGTGGAAAGAAGCAAAACTGCTGGCGGAGCGAATCGCCCGGCTGGATGTGACAGAATTCTACGTGTCGCCGCTGGGACGTGCGCAGGCCACGGCAAGCTGCACTCTGGAGAAAATGCACCGCACGGCGACCACCTGCGAATGGCTTCGGGAATTTGCGCCGCGGATTCTCCGGCCGGACGCCGGCGGCTCCATGAAGCTTTCCTGGGACTGGCTGCCCGCCGACTGGACGAAGGAACCCATGTACTACGATGTGGACACCTGGGCAAAAACAGCGGTCATGCAGGCCGGAAAGGTGCAGGAGGATTACGACTGGGTATGCTCCAATTTTGATGCGCTCTTAGCAGAGCACGGCTATGTGCGGGAGGGCAAATATTACCGTGCCGAGCGGCCGAACAGCGAGACGCTGGTCTTTTTCTGCCATTTCGGTCTGGAGTGCGTGCTGCTCAGCCATCTGATGTCCGTGTCGCCCATGATCCTCTGGCACGGCTTCTGCGCCGCACCCACGGGAGTCTCTGTCGTCTACACAGAGGAGCGCCGGGAGGGCATTGCCTCCTTTAGGGCCAATTCCTTTGGGGATACCTCCCACCTGTATGTTGCCGGAATGGAGCCGTCCTTCTCCGCCCGTTTTTGCGAATGCTTTAAAAACGAGGAAGAAAGGCATGACTGATGACCGGCAGCCTTGCCCCCATTCGGCACAGCAATTCATTGGCGATGCTTTTCGAACGGGCCGCCGCTTCCGGTGCGGCCAGACTGTCGTTTTCGTCTGAGCCAATCAGTGTTACGGTATCACCAACTGCAGCTTCGTTCACATCCGTGATGTCAACGGCAAGCTGATCCATACAGATGCGCCCGACAATGGGCGCATATTGGCGTCGGATCTGTACCGTGCCGTTGCCGCAGGAAAGGCTTCTGGGGAATCCGTCTCCATAGCCGACAGGCACGATTGCGATCCGGCTGTCGCGCTCCGCCGTAAAGCATCTGCCATACGAGACGCTCTCACCTTTATTTATGGAGCGTATCAGAATAATCCTGCTTTTCAGGGAAAGCACAGGGCGCAGGTTGAGTTTCTGCAGCGTGTCTTCATTGGGGGAGCTTAAAGTTCCATAAAGCGCAATGCCTGCCCTGACATAATCACATTGCAGGTTGGGATAATTTAATAAACCGTAGCTGCTCTGGATATGCAGCTTAGGTATCTCTATATTATCCTTTTTTAAAATATCGATCAATTCATAAAAACGGGCAATCTGCTCTTCCGTAAATGAAATATCTTCGCGCTTTAAGCTGTCGGAACAGCTTAAATGTGTATAGATGCCGCAGACCTTTATGTTTTTCATAGCAAAGATCTCCTCAACTTTCATGGAGTCATTGCTGTCTATCCCCAGCCGGTGCATGCCTGTATCGATTTTGATATGGGCCTTTACGGCAACGCCCTGTTTATTTAGCTCATCCGCATAAGCATAATCGATCAGCGTCTGCATCAGATCATATTTTCTCAGGTCAGCCGCCCGGTAAACGCCTGTATACCCCAGTATCAGGATCTCTCCGCGAACGCCGTATTTCCGAAGCCTGATCCCCTCATCAATGGTTGCAACAGCAAACGCTTTTACGCCGATTTTATCAAGAAATGTAGAAATTTCATATTCCCCGTGTCCATAAGCATTCGCCTTTACAACCGCCATCAATTCACATTTTGGCGGCATTGCCTGCCTCAATGCTTTTACATTATGTTCTAAATTTTGCAGATTAATTTCAAGATATGCCCTGTCCATGCCGGACATATTCTTTCCCTTTTTTGCCTTGTATCGATTCAGTTTCATTATCATCAGCTCCGCGATCAGTTTTCCACATACAGACTTAACAGCTTGTCCAGCATTTGGGCAAAAGACATACCTATGCCCTTCATCATATTGGGATAACGGCTGTGGGACGTAAAGCCTGGGATGGTGTTTACCTCATTAAATATGATTTCTTCGGAAGGAGTGTAAAACATATCCACTCTTGCAAAGCCTGAACAGCCTAACGCCCTGTATATGGTCACAGCAGCTTCCTGTATCCGCTTTTCTGCATCCGCATCAATTCTTGCAGGCATATGAATCTTCGAGGACTTCAGTGTATATTTCTCCGTATAGTCGAAAAAGCCTCCCGTCAATTCAATTTCGTCAACTCTGCCGACCGTCAGGTCATCTATGCCAAGTATTGCGCACCCTACCTCAAAACCGTCTACCGCTTCTTCCACAATCACTTCCGTATCATGTTCAAATGCCCGTTCCACGGCGGTTTCAAGCTCATCCTCATCGGTTATCCTTGTGATTCCAAAGGAGGAGCCTGCACGGACAGGTTTCACAAAAAGAGGATAAGTAAGCTCCGCATTAACCTCATGCAATGCGGTTTCTATACGGGAATGCCCAAACGTTACCGATTTGGGAACAGATACACCGGCAAGCCGCGCGAGCTTATGCGCCCTGTCCTTGTCCATGCAAAGAGCTGACGACAGCGTATTGCAGCCAACAACAGGTATTCCTGCCAGCTCAAACAGTCCCTGCAGAGTTCCGTCTTCGCCGTTTTTTCCGTGCAGTACGGGAAAAGCCAGATCAATCTTCAGCACACGGAACGTATCTGCGTTAAACTCGATCAGGCCTTTCACAGAACGGTTTTGTGAAACTGCAACCGGGTACAGATTTTCCCTGTCCAGAAACCATGTATCATCTGCAAGCCTCTCTTTCTCTCCTGAAAAGCGGTACCACTCGCCCTCCTTAGTAATTCCGATCGGGATAACATCGTATTTATCCATATTGATATTTTCCAAAACGGAAAAAGCCGACTGCAGAGACACTCCATATTCCGTAGAATGGCCTCCAAAAATAACAGCAATTTTTTTCTTTTGCATCTTAAGTACCTCCGCACAATTTCTTTCTATTTTGCTGTGTGTTTTTCCTCTTTTGACAGGCAGCAAAAACACGCTGACCCTGATACCATCATTATACCACAGATCAGCGCGCATTTTTTATAATTACACTTAAATATTTTATAAAATTTTATAAAATTTTCTTACGATTTCCTGACAAGTGATACCAGATTCAAAAAGTGCCGTAAATCCTTGCTTTATGATGACAGGTCTGTCTCCCGGATCTTCTGGCGTACCCGAAGAATCATGGACGGGCTCACGGAAAGCTCGTCGAATCCCATGCGAAGGAAGGCTTCCGTGAGGGTAATGTCCGCGCCGAGCTCGCCGCAGATGCCGACCCAGCAGCCCCCTGCATGGCCGTTGTCCACGATCATCTGAAGCATTCTTAAAATTGCGGGATGATGGCTGTCGTAGAAGTTGTCCAGTTTCGGGTTCTGCCGGTCCAATGCCAGCGTGTACTGGGTCAGGTCGTTGGTGCCCACGGAGAAAAAATCCACCATTTCCGCCAGCTCCCGGCTTATCATCACTGCCGCCGGAGTCTCGATCATAACGCCGATCTCCACCTCCTTGTACGGCACGGACTCTTCGTCCAGCTCCGCCTTCACATCCTCGATGACACTTTTGATCTGCTTCACCTCATCCACGGATATAATCATGGGGAACATGATGGAGATCGTTCCGTAGCAGCTTGCCCGATACAGTGCCCGCAGCTGTGTTCGGAATATCTCCGGCCGGTCCAGACAGATGCGGATGGCGCGGTAGCCCATGGCGGGATTCTCCTCCTGTTCTAGGCCGAAATAGTCAACCTGCTTGTCGGCGCCGATGTCCAGCGTGCGAATAATGACTTTTTTACCCGCCATCATCTCCGCCACCTGACGGTAGGCGGCAAACTGCTCCTCTTCCGTGGGATAGTCCTTCGATTCCAGATACAGGAATTCACTTCGGAACAAACCAATCCCCTCCGCATCGTTGGCCAGCACGGCGGCCACATCGGTCACACTGCCGATATTCGCGTACAGATGTATGCGCTTTCCGTCCAGCGTGATGTCTTCTTTGCCCTTCAGCTCCAGCAGCAGACGCTTTTTCTCCTCCTCTTCCTCCTGCTTCTTCCGATACTCCTCCAGTTCCAAAGCCGACGGATCAATGATGATTTTTTCCTCATAGCCGTCCACAATTCCGGTTTTTCCGGCAACATTCTCCGGGAAATCCACGCCGATCAGCGCCGGAATGTTCATCGTGCGCGCAAGGATCGCCGTGTGGGAGTTCGTAGAGCCGTGACGGGTCACAAAGGACAGCACCATGGACTTGTCGAGCTGAACCGTCTCGCTGGGAGCCAGATCGTCCGCAAGCAGAATCACCGACTCCTCAGCGTCCAGTCCAAAAGAACTGCCGCCCTGCAAAAGCGTGATCACCCGGCGGCTGATATCCTTGACATCCGCCGCCCGCGCCTTCATATAGTCGTCATCCATCTCGGCGAACACGGCCGAGAAATTGTCCCCGGTCGTCGCCACCGCGTACTCCGCGTTGACCATCTGGGACTCGATCATGTTCGTGATGGATTCCACGTAATCCAGATCTTCCAGCATCATCTGGTGCACCTCGAAGATTGCCGCGTTGACCTCGCCCACTTCCTTTAATGCCTTCTCATAGAGCTGGCCAAGCTGCGCCTTTGCCCCCTCCTTCGCCTCTTCAAAGCGCCGGATTTGCGCCTGCGCATCTTCGATTTTCTCCCGATTCACCGGATGGTCCGCCTTGGCAAAAATTGCCAGTTTCCCTATCGCAATGCCGCCGAACACACTCTTTCCCGTAATTTCCATAGTCCCTCTCCATTTTAAAGATTTTCTTCCAGAAACTTTCCAAGCTCGGCGATGGCTTCCTCCTCCTGCTCGCCGTCCGTCCGGAGCGTGATTTCCATGCCGCACTTTACGCCAAGGCTCATCACACCCATGATGCGTTTCGCATCAACCTCATGACCGTCCTTCTCGATCTTGACCTCACACGGGTACTTCGCCGCCGCCTTAACCAGCTCTCCTGCCGGGCGTGCATGGATTCCCAGTTCATCCTTGATTACATACCTGAATTCTTTCACAGTATTATCCTCCTAACTTATTAACCTGTCTACGCATGCGCGTCTCTCTTGATAAACCCTAACATCACGGCCGTGATCACGGAACCTGTCAGCCACGAAACGATATACAAAAGCGGGTTGCCCACGGTAGCAAACACGAAGACTCCGCCGTGAGGCGCCATCAGCGTGCAGCCAAACAATGCGGACAAAAAGCCTGCCACGCCCGCGCCGACCATGGTGCAGGGGATGACATGGAGCGGATCAGCCGCCGCGAAGGGGATTGCTCCCTCCGTGATAAAGGAGCTTCCCATGACCAGATTCGACACTCTCGAATCACGCTCCGCAAGGGAGAACTTCCTCGGAAAGAACTGGCACGCCAGCGCGATTCCTACCGGGGGCACCATGCCGCCGACCATGATAGAAGCCATTGCAATATAGCAGGCCTGCACAGCCGGATCAGAGGAGGACGCGCCGTCTGCCATCAGCTGGGACGCCGTCGCAAGCACGCCCGTGCCAAACACGTAAGCTGCCTTGTTGATCGGACCTCCCATATCGATCGCCATCATCGCACCAAGCAGCAGCCCGAGCACCATGATAAATCCTGCGTCAGCGATCGCCGTCAGCATATTGCTGAGCCCGGTGTTAATCAAACCAATCAACGGGTTGAAGATAAAGCACATCAAAATACAGATAATGATAATTCCCAAAAGCGGATAGATGAGTGTCGGCTTAATTCCGTCCAGCGAAGCCGGCAGCCCGGAAAACACCTTCTTCAAAAACAGGATAATATATCCTGCCAAAAAGCCTGCCACGATACCGCCGAGGAAACCGGACACGGTGCTGCCGCTTCCCGCACCCTGAAACGCGAAATCTGCGACCCCGTAGATTTCTCCTGCTCGGCCGCCTGGTCGGCAGGGGGGTTATTGTTGGGT
>CAZWRT010000007.1:37101-54132 GCA_964636375.1 uncultured Lachnobacterium sp.
CGAGCGCATTTCCGCTGGCGGCAAGCAGTCCGCCGGTGAAGCCCACCGCAAGACCCGGCCGATCCGCGATGGAGTACGCGATATAGCCCGCCAGCACCGGAACCATCAGGCCCATCGCCAGTCCGCCGCCGTATTTGAAAAATGCAGAGAGCGGTGTGCAGCTTCCGAAGTCCCCGCCGCCGGTCGCGCCGTAACCCATCAGCGTATCAATCAAAAACGCCAGAGCGACCATGATGCCGCCGCCGATGACAAACGGGAGCATATGGGACACGCCGCTCATCAGATGGGTATAAATCATATGGCCCGCGCTCGATGTTTCGCCCGAACTCTCCTCGTCCCGCTCGCCGGACGAGCGATAAACACTGGCCTCGCCGCGAATGGCGCGCTGGATCAGGTTATCGGCCTTGTTGATACCGTCCGCCACCTTACACTCAATGACCTTCTTGCCGTTGAAACGCTCCATCGGAACCTTGGTGTCCGCCGCGACGATGATCATCTCCGCAGCCGCAATCTCCGCGTTCGTCAGCACGTTCTTCGCGCCGCCGCTGCCCCGTGTCTCCACCTTGATCGTGACATCGAGCTCTGCAGCCTTTTTCTCCAGTGCCTCCGCCGCCATATAGGTATGCGCAATGCCGGTCGGACAGCCGGTGACTGCCAGAATCCGATAACCCTCCTTTGGCTTTTTGTCGTGCTTTGCACTCTCTGCAGCGTCCTTTGCGCGCTCCGCATGATCAATGATACTCAAAAATTCTTTCACGGTGCTCGCATGAATCAGACTCTCCGTGAAGTTCTCGTCCATGAGCAGCATGGACAGCTTGCTCAGCACGTCCAGATGCACATTTTCCTTGCTGTTTGGCGCCGCAATCAAAAACAGAATTTTCACCGGCGCGCCGTCCAGCGAATGAAATTCTACCCCGTCCGGAACGACCATGGCCGCCAATCCCGGCGATTTCACCGCCGAAGATTTGCAGTGCGGAATGGCGATTCCCTCACCGATTCCTGTTGTTCCCTCCTCCTCTCTCGCAAAAACTCCCTTGCGGTAAGTTTCAATGTCCGAAATTTTGCCGCTCTTCTTCATCAGATTCACCATCTGATTCAGCACGTCTTCCTTTCCTGACGCCTTGCCGTGCAGCTCAATGCACTCCGACGCCAGCAGATCTTTGATCCGCATAAGCAAATCCCTCCCTGTTATGATAATTGATTGAGTAGGGCCTCCACCTCGGCCTTTGTCGCAAGTTCTTCAGAAAATGCACTGGCACTGCCCGTGCACACGCCCCAGCGGAACGCCTCCTCGCAGCTTCCGGTCGCCATATAGCCATACAAAAAGCCCGCGACCATGGAATCTCCGGCGCCCACCGAGTTCACCACTTTTCCTCTCGGCGCCTCAGTCCGATATTCGCTTCCGTCCTCCGCAACCAGCACTGCGCCGTCTCCCGCCATGGATACCAGCACGTTGCGCGCGCCCTTCGCCTGCAGTTCCTTCGCATAGCGGATCACATCGTCCTTGTCCGTGAGCACCGTTCGGAAAATCTCCCCCAGCTCATGATTGTTCGGCTTGATCAGAAACGGCCGGTAGGGAAGCACATTCATCAGCAGATCCCTCGTGGCATCCACCGCGATATTCAATTTCTTTCCCTGTAAATGTGCCATAATATCCATATACATAGACCCGGGCATGGTATCCGGGATGCTGCCCGCCAGCACCAGCGTGTCACCGTCGGAGAGCAGATCCAGTTTCGCGTACAGCCGCGCGATATCCTCCTCGCCGATCTGCGGTCCCCGCCCGTTGACCTCGGTCTCCTTCTGTGCCCGCAGCTTTACGTTGATACGGCTAAAACCGGAGGACACATGAATAAAATCCGTACTGATACCCTTCTCCTTTAAAAGACGGATGATCTCCTGACCGGTAAAGCCAGCCATGAACCCCAGCGCGGTATTCTCACATCCCAGATTTTTCAGAACCATGGAGACATTGATTCCCTTGCCGCCCGGATAAATGATCTCTTTGCTCGTGCGATTCACGACTCCGGCCGTAAAGTCCTCCACCGTGACGATGTAGTCCAGAGACGGATTAAAGGTTACGGTATAAATCATTTCATTCACCTCCACAAATTGTTATTATTTTTCGCCGCTCTTCGTTATTATAAACATTTCTTTTGAAAATCTTTCCTTTTTTTGAAAAAGAATATGCATCCCTAAGTTTGCAGAACTTTTCTATATGATTAAAAATCCCCGAACCGCATTCCGGTTCGGGGAAATTTTGCTTAGCTTTTATGTTTTGAATTAGCCCTGAGAGATAGCTCCGGTCGGGCAAACACCTGCACAGGTGCCGCAATCTACACATGTAGATCCGTCGATCTCATACTGAGAATCTCCTGCAGAGATTGCTCCTACCGGGCACTCGCCGGCACATGTACCACAGCTAACGCATGAATCATTAATAACGTATGCCATAATTGATTTCCTCCTTAAAATATGTTAATCATAATTCGCCTTTTGGCTCATCTGTATCATAGTACAAATCAATCAGAAGATCAAGTACAATTCCTTATGTACTGTATTTTAGACAATCCCAATGAGCTCCGGCAAATCAGCGCTCCAGATTTGCAAATTTGGTGTACTGCGGCAGCCAGGCGAGATTCACAGTTCCGATCGGGCCGTTTCGCTGTTTGGCAATGATGATCTCGGAGATGCCCTTGAGCTCCGTATCCTTATTGTAGTAGTCGTCGCGGTAAATGAACATCACAACATCCGCGTCCTGCTCGATAGCGCCGGACTCTCTGAGGTCGGAGAGCATCGGCCGATGATCCGGGCGCTGCTCCACGGCGCGGGACAGCTGTGCCATCGCCACCACCGGCACATTCAGTTCTCTCGCCAGCGACTTTAGCGAGCGGGAAATGTCGGAGATCTCCTGCTGACGGCTGTCCGTATTCCGCCCGGAGCCCGACATGAGCTGCAGGTAGTCGATCATAATCATGTCCAATCCGTGCTCCAGCTTGTACTTCCTGCACTTGCTGCGCAGTTCGGAAATGCTGATGCCCGGAGTGTCGTCAATAATCAGCTTGGAGTCGCCGATGACCCCGGCGCTCTCCACCAGGCTCGCCCAGTCCTCCTCACCCAGATTACCGGTTCGCAGCAGCTGTGCATCCACTCTGGCCTCCAGCGAAAACAAACGATTTACGAGCTGCTCCTTTGACATCTCGAGCGCGAAAAACGCGCAGGCCTTGTGTTCATGAAAAGCCACATACTGAGCAATATTCAGCGCAAACGCCGTCTTTCCCATGGAAGGGCGCGCCGCAATCAGTATCAGATCCGAGGGCTGCAGCCCTGCCGTCCGGTAATCCAGATCCGTGAACCCTGTCGAGATGCCCGTCACCGAGCCGGACTGTTTCGAGGCCCTTTCGATCCGCTCCAGCGCATTCATAACTACCTGGCGGATCGGCACGAAGTCACCGCTGGTCCGGCTCGACAGCAGAGCAAACACGTCGTGCTCCGTTTTATCCAGCACGCTCTCCAACGATTCTTTCCCCGCGTAGCACTCGTTTTCTATGTCCTCCGTGATTCGGATCAATTTCCGTTTCACGGCGTTGTCTTTTACAATATTGCAGTAATACTTGACATTGGCAGATGTGGGAACCGCACGCACCAGCTCTCCCACAAACTCAAGGCTTGAGACCTCCCTCGGCACATCCTTTTCCTTGAGCTTGTTCTGCAGCGTCACCAGATCTACCGGCTGACCCTCGCTGTACAGCTCAACCATGGCCTCAAAAAGAATTCCGTACTGCTGGTGGTAAAAATCCTCCTTCAGGAGCTGCTCCATGGCCGTAACGATCGCATCCTTGTCCATAATCATCGATCCGACCACGGACTGCTCGGCCTCCAGACTGCTCGGCATCACCCGCTTAATCAGCGTATCTTCCAAGAGTATTTCCTCCTAAAAATCTATTCTTCCAGAACGCGCACCGTCAAATTCGCCGTCACCTGCGGGTGCAGCTTGACCGGCACCTCATAGCTGCCAAGGTTTTTTAAGTTCTCTTTTAAATGCATTTTTTTCTTGTCAATATCCAGCCCCGCCTGCTCCTTGAGCGCCTGCGAAATCTCCTTCGAAGAGACAGAGCCAAAAGCCTTGCCGCCCTCTCCTCCCTTTAACCGGACTTCAACCGTGGTCTTTTCGACAACCTCCGCCAGCTGCCTTGCATTCTCCAGATTCTCCGCCGCAACCTTATCCTTGTGCTGGTTCTGGAGCTTGAGATCGTTCAGATTCTTCCCGCTCGCCTCCACGCCCAGTTTTTTCGGCAGAATTGCATTGCGGGCGTACCCGTCGCTGACCTCCACCACATCTCCCTTTTTCCCGAGGGACTTTACATCCTCCAATAAAATCACTTTCATAATTCAATATCTCCTTCTCTAAGCATTTGATCAAGCGTGTCCTTCAGCTGGAGCCTCGCCCCCTGAAGTGTACAGTTTTTCAGCTGCGTCGCGGCGACGCTCAGATGTCCGCCGCCGCCCATGCGTTCCATGATGAACTGTACATTAATCTCGTCTATGGAGCGGGCGCTGATATGAATCTTTCCGGCATAGTCCGTGAGCACGAAGGACGCCTTAATTCCGACAATGTTGAGCAGCTCGTTCGCCGCCTGCGCGCCGACGATCGTGGGATTTTCCACATCCGTTCCGTCGCACTCCGATATGGCAAACACCCCGCGGTAGACCTCCGCGCGGGACACTGCCTGCGCACGCGCCCGGTAACAGTTCATATCGTTGCGAAGCAATTTCCGCACGCGCGTCACATCCGCGCCGGAGCGCTTAAGATACGCCGCTGCCTCAAAAGTACGGACGCCCGTCTTGGTCATAAAGTTGCTCGTGTCGATCAGAATGCCCGCATAAAGGCAGTCCGCCTCCGGCGGCAGCAGCCGGATTCCCTCCTGAAAATACTGCAGCACCTCCGCCACCATCTCGCAGGCAGAGGACGCATAGGGTTCAATGTAGGACAGCAGCGGATTCTCTATAACCTCGCTGCCCTGCCTGTGATGGTCGAACACGACCACGGTGCTCACACGCTTCAAAAGCTCCGGGCATTCTGTATGACCGGGGCGGTTCGTGTCCACAACAACCACGACGGTCTCGCGGCTCACGACCTCCAGCGCCTCCTCACTGTCGATAAACATGTCCTCCGGATATTCATTTTCCAGTGTAAAGCCCTCCAACAGCGGACGGACGGAGCTGCTGGGGTTGTTCATGACAATCTGCGCCTTTTTCCCGAGCGCCCTCGCCGCGCAGAAAATACCGACACCCGCGCCGAGCGAATCCACGTCTGTCATAGCGTGCCCCATGATCAACACATTCTGGCGGCTCAAAATGATCTCCCGCAGCGCATGCGCTTTCACACGCGCCTTCACGCGGGTATTCCGCTCTACCTGCTTTGCTTTGCCGCCATAATAGGAGGTATCCTCCTCCTCCTTGACTACCACCTGGTCGCCGCCGCGCCCCAGCGCCAGATCAATCGCCGCTCTCGCATAATCGAAGCTCTCGTTGTAGGAGTCCCTGCGGATTCCTACACCGATACTCAGCGTGACCGCCATCTCGTTGCCCACCTTGACAGATTTGACATCCTCTAAGATACTGAATTTATCATCGGTGAGGGCGCGCAGATACTTATATTTAAAAACAATAAAATACTTATCCTTCTCAATCTTCCGGACGAGCGCGTCAAATTTGGTGAAATACTGGGTGACCTTCCTGTCAATCAGTGCGATGAGGAGTGATCGTTTCACATCCTCAATGCTGTCCAATGCCTCGTCGTAATTGTCAATGTACACGAGCGCAGCAACCTGCTTCTGATCCAGATTCTCCTGCTTGCAGCGGTTTAACTCCGTCTCGTCAAACAGATAGAGCGCCGTGAGGAACTCTACGGAATTCTCCAGATCGAAATACATACTCTGCTCCGTGATGGCGTCGAAATAAATCCGATTCAGTGAAACCCGGAAATTGCGGCCGTTCCGCTCCACCTGCACATTGCCCATGCCCTCATTTTTCTGCAGGAAATCACGCGTAATCGAGGGAAACAACGTCGCTATGGACTTGTGATATTCCCGGTTCACACCCATGAGCTGCGAGAACTGCTCATTGACCCAGAGCACCTTGCCGGTCGAGTCCAGCATCGCGTAAGGAATCTCAAACTCGTTCAACAGCCTTTTCTGCACGGTAGCGTACTGAGTCGCAAAATTAACCACCTCATTCGCCAAATGCGGCTTTAAATAACAGTAACTCGCAAGCTGGAAAACAAAATAGACCACCGTGAACGCGGAAAGCAGAGCCCCGGATCTTATATCATAATAAAATAATCCAACATCAGCCAGCACAAGCAGTACAGTCAGGAAAATCGGCCAGCACAGATAACGCTTGAGCTTACCTCTAAATCGAATTTTTGACCTCATGGCATTCTCCTTAATATTTACTCCTCGCGTACCATTATACCATTTCCGTCTCCACAAAGAAAGTATTTTCGCCTATGAAACACAAAGAAAAGGATACCCCCACAAGAAGTAGGGGGTATCCAATGTTCTTACTACCAAATCTATGGGAAACGCTGATTAAACCGCTTCCACAGGTTTCCGGTTTACTGAGATTCCTTCGCCACCTCGACAATAGACTTGGAGAGGCCTGCGATCCCCTGAATCTCGGATGGGATGATAATCTTGGTCGCCTTGCCGTCCGCCGCTTTGGCAAACGCCTCCAGGCTCTTGATCGTGAGCACCGCTTCGTCCGGCGCCGCCTCCTTCAGCATACGGAGTCCGTCCGCATTCGCTTTCTGGATCTTTAAGATGGCCTCCGCCTGGCCTTCCGCCTCTTTGACGGTAGCTTCCTTCTTCGCTTCGGCGCGAAGGATTGCAGCCTGCTTCTCCGCCTCTGCATCCAGAATCGCCGACTCTTTGTTTCCTTCTGCCACAAGAATGGTGGACTTCTTCTCACCCTCTGCGCGCAGAATCGCCTCACGCCGCTCGCGCTCCGCCTTCATCTGCTTCTCCATTGCATCCTGAATCGCCTTCGGCGGAATAATATTCTTGAGCTCGACACGATTGACCTTGATTCCCCACGGGTCCGTCGCTTCGTCCAGAGTCGCGCGCATCTTCGTGTTGATCGTCTCGCGGGATGTCAGCGTCTCATCCAGCTCCAGATCACCGATGATGTTGCGGAGCGTGGTCGCGGTCAGGTTCTCGATCGCCATAATCGGATTCTCGACACCGTAGCTGTACAGCTTGGGATCTGTGATCTGAAAATAGACCACCGTGTCAATCTGCATGGTAACATTATCCTTCGTGATCACCGGCTGCGGCGGGAAATCCACCACCTGCTCCTTTAAGGTAACGCGCTTTGCCACGCGGTCGATAAACGGCACTTTAAAGTGAATGCCTACATACCAAGTGGTCAGGTAACCGCCCAGACGCTCGACGACCACCGCCGTCGCCTGACGCACGATCTTGACACAGCTCGCAAGAATAATGAGCAGTATCAGCAAAGTAATCAACAGTATAATCCATGGTTCCATAATAAATAACTCCTCCTTTACACTTTTTCAACTATAAGCTTGACGCCGCTGATCTCGAGAACCCTCGCAGATTCCCCCTCCTCAATGACCTCATCGTCCGAGCGGGTACGCACGGTCCAGTCCACGCCTCCGAACACAGCCTTGCCGCTCTGGTCGCGGTTGCTGACCCGCTCCGAGATACGAATGATCTGCCCGATGGCACGGTCCGCGTTCGTCCTCTGTGTCTGCCCGTTGATGAAGTCCTGTACCTTGGCCCTCGTCAGCGCGAGGCAGCCTACCGACACCGCGATGAACACAAGGACCTGAACGATAATATTCGCACCGCAGAGTGCAGCGATCATTGCCGCCAGTGCCCCCGCCGCAAACCAGATCATAGTCAGCCCGACGGTTGCGATTTCCCCGACCACAAACACTGCAAAAAGCAGAAGCCATAGAACCGTCATCAGATCAAGTATACTCAATATGTCTTTCATCCTACGCCCCCTTTCGTGTTCTCCACACCCTAGATTGTATCCCATCCCGGCACTTTTTACAAGAAATTTCTGACCTACCGGTTGCTTTTTTCATCATTTTTATATAGAATATACTTAAAGTGGGGGGATTATTTATGTTGATTGGATATTATGTTGGAATGACGCTTGTTGCGCTTCTGTTATTACTGTTATACATCGGCTTCGGCTTTAAACTGAATGTCTGCTATCCCTTGGCCTATGTCCTGATCCTGTTGTCGAACCTCGGCAATCTTGCCCTCGCGATGTCAACCACCATCGAGGAAGCATTGCTCGCCCTTCGGATCACATACTTCGGTGGCGTGTTTCTTGCCTTCTTCCTCTGCCTGATCGTGCTGGATCTCTGTCACATTAAGATATCCCGCGTGCTGGTCATCCTGCTCACCGCCCTTAACTTCGTAGTACTCATGTACACGCTCTCTCCGGGCTACAGTACTCTGTACTACAAATCACAGGAGCTGGTGCGCTACGGCGGTATTTCCTATCTGACCAAAACTTACGGTCCCATGCACAAGTTCTATCTGGCTCTGTGGCTTGGGTATATGCTGGTCATTTTCATCGTTATCGGTTTCTCCATTTTCCGGCAGCAGCTGGTATCCTACAAGACAGTCATCACACTCGGACTGATGGCTGCCTGTAACACCATCCTCTACGCCGCGGAGCGCCTGATCGGCATTCCGCTTGAGCTGATGCCGCTCTCCTATTGCATTTCCGAAATCCTGCTGCTTGCCCGTCTGCGGTCCATCAGCCTTTACGATGTGTCAACCAACGTGGCAAATGTGGCGCAGAACCGCACCGAGAACGGCTATCTGACCTTTACCGCCGATCTGAAATTTGTCGCCTACAACGAGTTTGCGTCAAAAGTTTTTCCGGAGATCCGGGAGCAGCGGATCGACCATCCGGTCACTGACGAAAGTTCCGCCTTCCACCGCGAGATCATCCTCTGGCTCCAGCAGCTGCAGGCCTCCGAAAACTCCCCTTCGGGAAAGCAGATTTCGCACGGAGAACAGACTTTTAAATGCAGTGTGTGCAGGATCAACGAGGGCTTACGCGACCGCCATGCGGGCTATTTAGTGGAGATCTGCGACGACACCAAGCAGCAAAATTATATAAAAATGATCGAAAGCTTTAACGGCACCTTAGAGCAGGAGGTCGCCAGAAAAACCTCCAACCTGCGGCAAATGCAGGAGGATATCATTTTAAGCTTCGCAAATATCGTGGAAAGCCGTGACCACGTCACCGGCGGCCACATCAAGCGCACCAGCGGCTATGTCCGGATACTGGCAGATCAGATGGCAAAAATGAAGCTCTTCCCCGAGCTGGCGGATGAGGACTACATCAAAGATCTGTGCATGGCGGCGCCCCTCCACGACATCGGCAAGATCGCAATCCCGGACAGCATCCTCAACAAGCCCGGCAAATATGAGCCTCAGGAATATCAGGTAATGAAAAAGCATCCGCTTCTCGGCGGAAATATTCTGGATGAGACCCTGTCCACGCTGGAGGACCAGAAATACTACCAGATCGCATGGCAGACCGCAATGTACCACCATGAGCGCTGGGACGGCAATGGATACCCCACCGGACTCACCGGCGAGGAAATTCCGCTGTGTGCCCGCGTGATGGCGATCGCGGATGTCTTTGACGCGCTGACCTCCCGCCGCCCCTACAAGGATGAATTTACGCTGGAGCAGGCATTTAGCATTATTGAGGAGGGGAAAGGCACACAGTTTGACCCGCGGCTCGTAGACGCTTTTATGGCATGCCGCGCGGCGTTTGCCTCCTTCTGCATCGAACAGAGGGAGACCGGAACCAGACTCTCCAAGGATGATCTGGAAAATCTGATGCAGACCGTCTTCCAGGAGGAGGACTACTCCAACGCCTATCAGGTTTCCTACGCCGAGTGGGGCAAGTTCGTGACCTATCTGAAGAAACTGGCGATTCGGAACAAGCAAAACATGTATCTGATCATGTTCACACTGGAATCCAAATCAAAGCTGCCCCTGACGGACGAGCAAAAACGGCTCGCAATCGTCAACCTAAAGCTTGCGGTGGTTTCTTCTTTGCGCAACTCGGACATGACCACGCAGATCTCCGCCACTCAGCGGGTGATCCTGCTCTTAAACATTGACCAGAGCGGAATTCGCATTGTAACCAAACGGATTATGGACGCTTTCGCCCGCCAGAACACAGACGAGGACATCACAATCCGCTACGATATCTCCAATCCGCTCAAGGATGAGATGACTGCTAAGGGGGCTTAAAAAGCCCCCTTATTTCTACATATTTTTTTACCCAAAAAGTCAAGAAACCTCCTGCATTCCGTATTATAATAACATTAAGCTTAAGCGGTAAATTGATATTAAGGAGGCGCTATGGACAATATTGAACTGCTTTCCGATGCACTCTGCTACATCGAGACCAATCTGAAAACACCGATCAGCACGGACGATATCGCCCGACACTGCCATTGTTCCAAATCCTCCCTTGAAAAGCTTTTCAAATGTGTTAACAAAATCTCCGTACACAACTATATTGTACGGCGCAAGATGGTGAAGGCTGCAAGAGAACTGTCCCGGCATCCCGAATCCGGTATTCTGGACGTCGCGCTCACCTATGGGTACAACTCCAACGAGTCCTTCACCCGGGCATTTCAAAAAGTGTGGAACTGCAACCCCTCGAAGTTCAGAGAACGCTACCGTTTCTCGGAAGAGCTCTATCCGAGGCTGCTTCCACCCATTCAGAAAGGAGAGCTTTATATGCAAGAAAGAAAACATGTAGACATCACAGAACTATACGACCTGTTCAAGACAAGAAACGGCTGCTATTTCGTGTGCTGCGACATCAAAAGCCTGGTTCCCATCAATGAAATTTCTCACAAGGCAGGCGACCTCGCCATCTTAGAGTCCATGAAACGCATGTCCGACGCTGCGGGGGAGGACGACTACGTGTTCCGCATCGGCGGAGACGAATTTGCCCTGCTGACCGCCAGCACGGATGCCGCCTACGCCAAACAGATTGCGGATAAGATCCTCGCCAGAAACGGCGATACATTCATCTTCGACGAAAAAGAGGTCCCCCTCTCGCTGCACGTGGCTGTGACCTGTCCGAACCTGCGCCCCTTAAAGTACGATGCGCTCTTTAACGATCTGCACAATAGTATCCTCGTCAACAAAAACTAGCCGATAATAAAATGCCGGGGGGAAGTGAATATCACTCCCCCTCCCCCTCTTTCCCGTCGCTCAGGAAAAAGCTTCCAATTTCCAGCACCTTTTTCTGCGCCGCCAGAATGTCTTCCTCCGTACCATTCCACTGTTTCAGGTCTTCATGAATAAAGTACAGCAGCCTGTCTGACAGATTTGACAGGAATCTTGTGGTGACTTCGCCAGATGCGCCAGCCAGTGCCGCCGTCAAGGTCACAGTATCCAGGTTCCGCAGGATCAGTTGAATTTCGAAATCTCCAACATGTACGAACTCCTCCAATAAATCCGTATTGTCCGAATAAGGTTTTTTGTCTTTATATTGATTCAGAATTTCCTGACGAGAATTTTTCAACAGATCCCCCATCTTTCCATGTTTCTCTCTGTAATCCATTCCGATATAAGATGCGATCAGTTCCTGCAGGATCACAGGGGATTCCCCGGCAAAAATCTTTCGCAGCCCTGCTGTGATCATAGTTCCCTCTTGACGCTCCGCCTCCGGCAGGGTTGTAACATAGTTTTCAAGGAGTTGAAATGCGTCGTCCAATGGCAGTTGTTCCATAAAAAAATTCATGATGAGGGGAATTGCAAAAGCAAGAAACCTGCTTCCGCTTTTGAGTTTGGGGATGCAGTCTTCCATTGCGAGCAATCCCTCTGCCCTGCTGATTTCGCTGCATTTTAACAGATCCTCCCCGACTACTATAAGACGGAGTTTTGTCTCGTCGTATGTTCCTACCCTATCCACCTGAGCCAGGGTCCTGCCCACCAGTTCATCGATGCTGCATTCAAAAAAATCAGCCAGTACCCACAGCATTTCAATGCTTGGATTGGACAGGTTGCGTTCCCACTTGGAAACAGCCGCCGGGCTGATGCTGAGCACCGCCGCAAGCTGTTCCTGGCTCATCCGTTTCGCCATGCGCAGGGAATATATTTTTCCGCCCATAGCCACTCCGTGATACTTTATTTGTTCCGTGCGAATCTCATCCGACATAAATGAATTTGCGTTTTTGTTTTCCATGCTGACCTCCTCTGAATATAAATGACTTTACAAGATATAGTTTATTGTCTCACATATCTAAAGTCAAAGGACAAATCGTTGAGTTTTTTAACCAGTGGTTTTTGGAGTCAAACTAAAAAATCGCTGAGGCCGCACGACCTCAGCGATTTTTCTTTAGGGGATTTTTACAGCCCCTTTGTTTTTACAGACTCTACGCTTTCGTTTTAATTTCCTCCCAGTCGGGATAAGATCTCATCCCTGAGTGACTCCGCTTCGTCCAGTGTGTCCTCTACGTTCCCAAAACTGTCCTGAATATCGCTTGTCACGACTTCGTCCAGCAGTTCCTGACATTCCGCCAGCGCTGAATCCAGCTCTTCCAGCCGCTCCTCCAGATCTTCGTTTTCGTACTCGCCTTCCTCGCCGGCCGAAACCAAAGAGTTTCGGAGTTTCAGAAGCTTCTTTTCCATATCCTTCCTACGCACCGCAAGCTCGTTGTAGCGGTTGGCAAGCCCCTTGTAGTGCTCCACGATCTTTCCGAGCTGTCCAAGACTCTGCTGCTGGGCGTCCGTATAACCGGCCAGATTCACTGCCCTGAAGGGATTCTGCTCCCTGAATAAATTCTGCCCCTTGAAGGAATGCTGCTCCCTCAGGAACTCTGTGGAATACTTGTTGCCGCCGTACATGCTTCTGGACGGCCAGCCGTCCTCGAATACGATGTTGTGGCGCTGGGGCCGCAGTCCGGCAAACTCGTCTGGCGAATCCTTCCAATCCTTATAAAACTCCGGTTCCTTCGCCGCCTGTATCGCCATTGGCGCATAGCCTGACAAAAAGCCAAGCTGTGTGTTCACCACCGGCACTGTCGGCGCCACGGAATCGACCTCTGGAGTTTTAAAGGTGATGGCATACAGTTCCCAGCCCTGATAGTGCAGAATTGGCTTGATAAAGTTACGGTTCAGCTTATAGACATTCCAGCAGTCCGTACGCCCGGAAAAAGCAATGCGCAGCTGACATACCTCGCTCTGCTTGTCGTTCTCGCCTCCATTCAGCCAGAATACAAAGCTGTACTCCGTGTCCGGCATCAGCGAGTAGATTTTAGATACCATCTCCGATCTTGCCGTGTTCCAGCCTCCGAGCATAAGAATCTCGACAAGATCGCCGTCAAAGCCACTGGCAAAGCTCCGCTCTGCGGATGTATTCGCCTCAGAAAAAATATTCTGTTTGGCCATGTCGCCACAATACCATTCCCGTGGATTGAAAAAAATATAATTCATTTGTTTGACCTCCGATTTTATATCGGACGGCTCCGCTTTTGCGGACAAACGAATGGTACAGTCGTCCACATAAAGCGCCCGTCCATTCTTGACCAGCCCCCTTGCCCTCTTCGGGTAGGTGGTGCCGATGTTTTTTCCTGTTTCGTCTGTTACTGTCACGTTTTTTGTTATGGGTGTCTCCCCCTTTCATGTTTTTTGTTTGGGTGTCTCCCCCGCTGTACCTCAGCTTACGCCGTTTTTTATCATGGGTGCCATCCCCTCTCCCGCCGCTGTACAGTCTATAGAACAGTGGGAAAGCCGATTCAACCGACTCTCCTACGGATTAATATAACACAGCCGCCGCAATTTAGCAATGAATTTCTGCAATCTTCCAAGGCTTACTTCTGATCATTTTTTTCCAGCTCCACCCTCCGAAAGGACTTTCGCCCAAACGAGTCCACGTCCTGCACATAGGTGTAGTGTGCCTTAGGGCTGTTCTTCTCCTTCTCAAACTTCTCGATAACATCCGCGATCTTCTGCTGTGAGACCGGATAATCTAACTGCTTTTCAATCTCCGTCACAGAATAGCCCAGCTCATGTAAATGCAGCACCGCCTTCTTATACGCGACCTCAGATGTGAAATTGGCAAGCGCCTCCGCAAAATACTTGTTCTCCATCCGTCCATGCCCCCTTTATTTCGCTGACAAATAGGTTCTCCGTTTATTTTATCCCATCCTGCGATTTTTTTCTATGTAAAAGTGCTGAACAATTTTATTGACAGGACAAATGAAATGTGATAATATCGCCGGAAAATAAAAATACGAAAACAGGGACAAGGAGGCAGACTTATGGAACACAAAGGAACACAACGACTGGAAACGGAGCGCTTGATCCTCCGGCAATTTGAAGCGACAGACGCAGAGACAATGTTTCGCAACTGGGCCTCGAACCCGGACGTCACCGAATTTTTGACCTGGCCGACCCACTCAGATGTAAGCGTAACGCAGAGTGTGCTCAGCGACTGGATCACCAGGTATCCGGACCCCTCAACGTACAACTGGGCGATCGAGCTAAAAGAAATCCATGAAGTCATCGGCAGCATTGCCGCGGTGCGGGTTTACGATAAAATAGCCGCCGTAGACATCGGATATTGCATGGGCAAAAAATGGTGGGGCCGGGAGATCATGCCGGAAGCCCTGCGGACAGTGATACACTTTTTCTTTGAGGAGGTCGGCGCGAACCGTGTCGCTGCCTGCCACGCCAGCACCAACCCGAAGTCCGGGCGCGTAATGGACAAGGCCGGAATGAAGCAGGAGGGAATCCTTCGGGCTGCCGCCCGCAACAACAGCGGCATGTGCGATCAGGTCTGGCATTCGATACTGAGGTGTGAATTTAAAGAGAATACAATATAAAGAACCAAAAGCGCCAAGAAATATATATTGACAGATGCGGATCGAATCAGTATAGTTAATGGAGGCGCTTATGTTAAAAAATCCGGAATGGCTGTTTTTTGATGTCGGTTGGACATTAGTCAATGAAGATAATGCATTTGAAGACCGGCTAAGGAAAATAGCTGAGGCGGCAAATACCACATATGACAATGTTTACGAAACCGCCCTTAATTTTTACAAACAAAATAAAAAGGGCGACAAGGAGACCGCAAAATTGTTGGGCGTAGACTTGCCTGTCTGGCAAAAAGAGTATGAAACGCTTTATGCAGACGCCGTTCAATGCCTTGAATTTTTAAGCGGCAAACACAAAATCGGAGTTATTGCAAACCAATCGCCTGGAACCGAACAGCGTTTAGAGAGATACGGTTTGCTGCAATATATTGATTTGGTCGTTGCTTCCGCAGAGGAAGGAGTTGTAAAGCCCGACAAAAGGATATTTGAAATAGCCTTAAACAGAAGCGGCTGCAAAGCATGCGATTCAGTTATGATCGGGGATAGGATCGATAATGATATTGTGCCGGCAAATTTATTGGGTATGCATACTGTTTGGATAAAGCAAAGTATTTGGCGGTATTGGAGCATTAAAAGTAAAAATGAAGAACCTGACTATACGGTAGACAGCCTTAGTGAACTTTGCGAAATATTTTGATCACTGCGGCTGTGGGGCAGGTAAAAATCGGCAAAAAATTTAATATGCGGGCATGGCGGAATTGGCAGACGCGCCAGATTTAGGTTCTGGTGTCCATGACGTGCAGGTTCAAGTCCTGTTGCCCGCATTAAATGGCGCGAAGCAGAACACATATGGTTCATGTTTCGCGCCGTTTTGCGCATTAAATAACAATGGTAATTTTTGATTTGCTATTTCCGAGATTTTACGATATTATTGAATGGAAGGAAATTAAGAAACGGAAGGAACTAAAAGGAAAAATAATGACAAAGGAAGAATTTTTAAAACATTTAAAAGAAGATGAAGAATATTCGCCCGGATGGCAGGCGATAGATGATGCTTTTGAAAAACTATATCCCGGACAACAGCCGGATCATTTTGGAACAAGCCTTCCTTCCAGAGCTATAATGGGAGGAGATGAGTATCTGGATGGTTTTTCGATATACACATCACCTAAGGGGTATAAACATTTAGTTACCTATGGAATGACTGTTCTATATGGTGATGAGGAGGCTTTTGGCGGCGAGTGGAATGGCTGGGGATATGAAATGACCATGAAACTCAGGGAAGATTCCACTGAAAACTGTAAGTGGGCTATTAATATGATGTCGAATCTTGCAAGATATACATATAAGACAGAAAGATTTTTTGAACCCAACCAGTATGTAAAGGGTAACGGAACATCTCTTCATGTAGGGGAAGACTCTATGATAACGGCTCTTTTAGTCGTAAGCGATACTGAAGCAGAACCCCAGATGTCTGTATACGGAAAAACAGAATTTATGCAATTGATCGGAATAACAGAATCAGAAATACAGGCAATCATAGAAGATTCGAGTAATATTGAGAAATTGATTAAGTTAATGAAAGCAGATGGAAATGAAGATTTAGTTACAGATATGAGAAGAACGAAGTCATATTTATAAATTGCGGTATCTGATTCTTGATATATTCCCTGGTGGATAGTGCTTTTATTTGTTATAATTGGCGGACTGTTATTAGTTTTGTTTTGCATCCCTCTTGAACATTCACTCCATATATAGGAATAATTTACACCTATGTTTCAGCTAGTCAAAAAATTTTTCAAATATTATTTGGACACATCAAGAAGTTTCTTGGTAGATAAATAATAATGTTTGATTACCACATGATACAATATGTTGTATCCTCAATAATGGGGCTGAACTTAAATTAGGAAGATATAATACAAGGGAAACTTTAAGGGAAAGCTCACCTGCGATAAATTTAGTGTTTTCAAGGGTTAGCGGATATTTTAATAACCGTTTATAACAGCTAATATTTCCCTTAAAAATTTTAAATCACAATCGGGATTTATTAAGGAGGACAAAACAGTGGACAAAGAATGGAAAAGGTTATATGAAGAAGCAATGAGCGTTTTGAATCCCCA
>CAZWRT010000008.1:0-54128 GCA_964636375.1 uncultured Lachnobacterium sp.
ATGGTGAGTTTGCTGTTCAAAATCGCATCCACCATAACATTCCCTGTCTTTATAACGGTGTCAACGGTAGTCAGATCATCATTCAACATATCTAGATACTGCTTTGCTTCATCGTAACGGTCAAGTTCCATATGCGCTTTTAACACTTGAATATGATTGTGATAATCATGCCTCCAGCCGCGCATTTTTCGATACATAGTCTCAACCTCAGTGTAATGCTTGTCAACTAACTCATTTTGAAACCGGCTGATTCTCTTATTTACATACCACGGCATCAAAAAAATCCACAGCCCTGCATTGATCAAAATAATCGTCGTAATGATTACAGCTATTGTTCCCCCCATATCCTTCATCCCTGCCTGCTTTTATAATATCGCAAAAACTCACGCTGAACATTTTTCATCTGGCTTCTTGAAATCGGAAGATTTTCACCATTATCCAGAATAAGATTTGAATTCCAAATGGCAGAAACAAATCTCAGGTTCACAAGATATGCCCTGTGGCATTTTACTGCCTCGCCCATCGGAAGCACTTGTTTTTCGATGTAGCCAAAGGATTCTTTCAGACGAATCACCTCATCTACTGTATGCATAATACTTCCGTGCCCGGCTGCCTCAACATACAAAACATGATTTATTTGAATACGCCTTACCTTATTTTCCGAATTTAATATAAGGCTCTTTACGGTTTCTTCCTTCTCAGACAGCTTATTAAGCGCCTGAAACAGTCTTTCTTTATTCACCGGCTTTATCAAATAGTGAAGCGCTGATACATCATAACCATACTGCATATACTCATCATATCCGGTGACAAAAATAATGGGAATTCTTTTATCCTCGAAACGTATTTTTTTCGCCAGTTCCAGACCGCTTATTTCCCCCATCTCTATATCAAGGACAAGAAGCGCGTAATCCTTGACATCCTCCCATGAGAAAAGAAATCCTTCACTGCTGTCAAAACAGGAGAATTCCACCAATTCTTTCTTAGCCTCTGCCCATTCCCCTATATACTTTGCTATGATTTCCTGTTCACTTATCTCATCATCAACAATGGCGATCTTCATACTAATTTCCTATTGTTCAGTCCAACGTTTCGCTATGCTCCATCTGCTCCAGAACCTTCTCATAATACTGCCGCTGGTACATCAGCCGCTCTGCAATCATCTGCTGTGCAGTCTCTGTGGCGGACTTCTCTCCCAGCCGCTGGCTGATCCAGTCCAGTTTCTTCAGCAGCCAACTGCGCTTGTCCTCTATCTTAAGGTTGCGGAAATCTGCGAACTCCATGGCGTCATAGATTCGATAGGCATCAAACTTGTCCACATCATCCGCATCTGCGATACTCAGGGCAAAAGTCGTCTTTTCCCCAGGAAAATCAGCCTGACCGTCCACATGGATCGCAATGCCATAACAAATCTCCTGCACCCGCTCCTTCCCCAGATCAAGCTGTTCCAGAAAAGGTCTGACCGCTCGGGCGGACATGCGCCCATGTTCCTGCCAGTCCTTCCAGTCATCCCATCGCCGGCAGTAACCCACATCGTGCAAAAGACCGCCAATCACCAGCCCCTCCTCATCCAACTTTTCCCTGCGGGCAATCTCTCCGGCCGCACGGGCCACCCGATAGGAATGCTGCAGGCGGTATTCCCCATCAGCCGGATGCTCCTTATAAAAGTCACAGTTTGCAAATTGCTCTCTCAAAAAAGCTTCTGCTTTCTGAATGTTTGTCATGGCTTATCCCCCCTTTGCTTCCCTGACACTAAAGCGACATCGTATTCTTTAAAAAGCGTAGGTTAATTCATCATATGGGAAAGCTCATTTCCATCAAACTCCATATCAGCAGTAAATTGAAGTTCTTTTACGGAAATTAAAAAGTCATGTACCTCCGGCAAGGCGTTCAAAATCTTATTTTTCTCCACAAGATATGCCACAATATATCTTGTTTTGGCTTCCCACGAGGACAGCATTTCAGCGTGTGATTCGATCCAGTCAGATCCGGGAAGAAACACCTGATTATCCTTTGCCGCCTTAAGAAGAATTTCAATATCATGTGTTTTAGGATAGAAAACGCCGTTTTGTTCTAATACATACTTTAACGCAAGCTCAGCTGCCTGTTGTAAATGATATGCAGCGTGGTTTAAAATATTTTCATCATCCGTCTGGCTGGCGATAAGAATCCTGGAAACCTCCCAGTTAGAATAAGCGATATCAAGCTGCGTCTCTCTCATAGACTAATACCCCTTTCTTTGCTATCTCCATTTTCAGGTGTTGATCCGCCGTAAAATTAGTCCAGAGGTCTATTGGAAAATCAAACGATTTTTCCAACAATTCTGATTCCTCCTTATCAAGATGGACATAGATATCTATATCACTGTTTACATGACAGGAAGTCTGAACGCTCGATCCAAATAATGCCACAAATTTGATGTTATTGTTTTGTTTCAGCGCATCTAATATTTCACTTACTTTCTTTTGCTGCAAGGGATGCACAAACATGCAATTTTTAAATGGTCTGTCTATCATTATGTTCCACGCTGTCCGCAACATTTTAACCTCCATTTACCACTAGGATACTTCCTTTCCTGTTGAATGTCAAGCATGCCATAATCGATCATTTTACTGCCACAACTGTGAACTCGCCGGGGATTTTGTCATTTGTCCATGCGGGATGTTCATCAAACTTTTTTAATGTAAATCCACTGTTTATTACAGAATTGATGATTTCACTAATCGTGTATTTTCGGTAAAGACACTTGGGCATCTGATTTCTGACAGCCTCTTCATAAAAACGTGCATGTGCCATTTCGCCTTCAAAAACATCCGTTGAAAAATAACTCATGACAGGCTGTTCAAACTCCAGAATATCCGATATTTTGGTAAACGGGTGAAAGTCACTGCATATCATCTTTCCGCCTTGCTTTAACAAGGTATACATGACATGCATGAACTCATCGATATCATGAAAATAGTGCAGGATTCCGCCTTCCATGAATACTACATCAAAATAATCTTCATATTTCTCCATATTGATGTTTAAGACATCACACACCTCATAATTGATCGCCACATTTGCAGCCGCCGCAACCTCTAATGCATATTTTCTGTTATCCTCTGAAATATCAAAAACAGTCACTTCCGCGCCCAAGACAGCTAACGGAATCGCTTTTTTCCCACAGGAGCCACATATATTTGCTATCCGTACATTTGCATAGGTGTCGAAATAATCCGCATATTTTCTTAACATTCCCAATGGATTTTCTATATCTTTCCTGGCTCTTTCAGCGGGGGCTCCGGTATTTTGAAGCCAGAATTCATAAGCGGAATATTCCCATGCTTTCTTGTTTTGCATACGATAATTGTTCTGTTTTTGTAACCATTTGGCGGTCATTTCATAATATGGCGTATTTTTTTCTGCATTTTCATAGTAAAATTCCAGGGATTGTACCGGAATCGTAAGATTATTAATTTGCACGAAATCCGTATTCTTGTATAAAAATTCATCGGTATCCGCGCCGGGACAGCCGCCATAAAACATGCATCTGATTTTCATTTCTTCGTATTGTACATCAAAATACTTGAAACTGTCTCCGGTATGTATGGCTTCCCTATCATAACGAAAGAAATATCTGACCGCTTCCTCGTCCCCCCATTTAAAGGTCAGGCAGATTTTCTCTAATGGAAATTCCAGTCCATGCGCAAAAATCATGGTTTTCCCATCGACCTTAAATGGAATATGGCTTTGGAGCAGGTTCTCAGCTAACAAGCATAAGATCTTCCACTCTTTCTGAAACTGCATGGTGCTTGTGTCGATCTGACACATATTTTTCTGATCCCTCATTTTGTTTCCTCCTATCTTCCCATAAGCAACGAGCCCGGCGGGTACGTCCGTATTCGTCAGGCTTCCAATATAGGAATTATAAGAGAAAAGAGACGATGATTCCTGTCCTGTACAATTTGATTTTGTCAGTTTTACAGCGTCCCACCCACCCTGGATGATGACTTTGACCTGCATAGGCCAAAAAGCCTTTGAAATCGGAAAACCACGTCTGATAAAGCTGGGAGGAAAACCATGGAATCTTGAAAAAGCTTTTGTAAAAGCCTCCGGAGTTTCATAGCCATATTTATAAGCAAGATTTATGATTGGAGTATTTGATGAGGATAATTCCTCTGCTGCAAGCGTAAGTCGTCTGTTACGAATGTATTCCATAACTGTCATTCCACAGACAATTTTAAAGAGAGAAGAGAGAGCTGATACACTAACGGAAAAATGCGCGGCAATGATAGCGGGAGTCAGTTCTTCCAATAAATTTTCTTCTATATAATCTATTATCCTCTGTCCTGTATCTTTGGAGTCAGGTATCATTTTGCACCTCCATAAGGTTAATTATGCTATTTTATCACTTTATATTTTCTCCGTCAATTTACTGCTTATGATCGATGATGTAAAAAATCTTGCAGTTTTCGTACACATTAGGTACAATAGAGGAAATATTGTACTGAATAGTTAGGAAATGAGGGAGAACAATGTCAGCAGGATCGACTTACGGAAACATATTTAAGATCACCACATGGGGGGAGTCCCACGGCAAAGGCATCGGCGTTGTGGTGGACGGCTGCCCGGCAGGGCTGCCGCTTTGCGAGGAGGATATTCAGGCGTATCTTGACCGGCGCAAGCCCGGCCAGTCCGGCTTCACCACCCAGCGCAGCGAGGATGATGCGGTGGAGATCCTCTCCGGGGTCTTTGAGGGAAAAACCACGGGCACGCCGATCTCGCTCATGGTTCACAACAAGGATCAGCACTCCGCGGATTACAGCCAGATCGCGTCCTGCTACCGGCCCGGGCACGCCGATTTCTGTTTCGATTCCAAATACGGGTTCCGGGATTACCGCGGCGGCGGGCGCTCCTCCGGAAGGGAGACCGTCGGCAGAGTGGCGGCAGGTGCGATTGCCGCAAAGATACTGAAAGAATTGGGAATTCGTTTGCTGACCTACACCAGATCCATCGGACCGGTGTCCATTGATATGTCCCGCTTTGACGAGGCTGAAATCACCAACAACGCCCTCTATATGCCGGACGCTGCGGCTGCCGGGGAGGCCGCAGCGTATCTGAAGAAATGCATGCAGGAGACAAATTCTGCGGGCGGAATCTGCGAGTGCGTCATCACGGGACTGCCGGTTGGCCTGGGCGACCCGGTCTTTGAAAAAATCGATGCCAATCTGGCGAAGGCAATTTTCTCCATCGGAGCAGTGAAGGGCTTCGAGATCGGCGACGGCTTTGCCGCCTCCGCCTCCACGGGACTCACAAACAACGACGCATTCTGCATGAAAGACGGCAGCGTATCAAAACGCACCAACCACTCCGGCGGCACTCTGGGCGGCATGACCGACGGCGCGCCACTGATATTCCGTGCTGCCTTCAAGCCGACGCCCTCCATCGCAAGCACCCAGCAGACCGTGAACCGGGACGGCGAGGAAATCTCCATCAACATCAAGGGCCGCCACGACCCTATTATCGTCCCGCGGGCCGTGGTTGTCGTGGAATCCATGGCTGCTATCACCATTTTGGACGCTCTGGTCGCCAACATGACCGCGCGTCTGGACCGCATTGCGGATTTTTACCGCAGAGATTTCTAAAGTTTTGCAAACCACAAACCAATGTAATCCTCAGCTTCTCTTGCAATTTTCTCAGCCGTTTCGGATTTACTTGCTTTATTCTTATCATGGAGCTTATCGTATTCGGGGTTGTTCTCCTCAATAAAGCCGTGTTTTACACCTTCATATGTAACGATATCTGTTGAAACCCCTGCTTCACGCAGGAGTTTTTCATAGGCAAGTGAACCTTCCCCGATAGGATCGCCTTTTGCGACCACGAAAAGAGCTGTTGGCATTTCCGTCTTCTCCTGCTCGGTTAAAGCAGCAAATTTGTCCTGGATGTCGCTAATAAAAGCGTAACATAGAATTTGCGCCTTTATCCTCACGCCGGATCGATGCAATTCAAGCGTTGACGCAGCGGCATAATAACCCCCCGCCGAGTATCCCATAATAAATATGTTTTCTGTGTCAATGTGATATGTTTCTTTGTTATTAATAAAATAGCGAACTGTGTCTGTTATTTCTTCAATCACATATTCCTTTGTGACATTACCTTTCATAAGAGAGTAATTGACTGTAGCCACATTCACATTCCAACTTTTCGAAATTCGTTCGCTCTGTGTATCCAGCGTGTCAGCATCCCCGGCAATAAACGCCCCGCCGTGCAGATTAATTATGAGCGGAAGGAAATCTCCCTCCCCAGCATAGAAATTCAGATCAATTTCACCTTTGTCGTCCCGCTTTATGTAAATATTCTCGCCCAGAAGTTCCTCATCGGATTTTACCATCAGAAGCTGGTCTTGCTCCTGTATTTTATTATCGTGCAGGAAGGTGATAACGAGATAGGCTACGAACGCGATGATGAGAACCACGACAATAAGTGCGATAATTGCGATAATTTTCAAAACTTTTTTCATGTTTTTTCCTCCGTATTTTATTGAAACAGCTCTAAATATTCTATCAGCAAGTTGCTGTACCTGCTTTCATAAACGCATTGCTTTGCTAATTCAATATTGTCCGTAATAATGTTATCCACATTACGTTCTGCCATTTTTGTAATGCTGTCTTTGGTGTTTACTGTCCACACAAACAATTCCTTTCCAGCACGATGTACACGGGCAATCAAACTCTCCGTCGCATTAGAAGCCTCGACACTAAAATGATCTGCAGCTTTGAGCTGCGTGATATCTCCATAAGCAATGCTCATAACATAAACCGTTGAAATTGATGCATCGTATGCCTTGACATTTTCCAAAACTTCATATACCTGTGAAGTAATCACGCAGATATCCTCAATTCCTGTTTCACGGATAATATCAACAACGCTTTTTTCGAAGTCTGTTTCATGACCTGTTGGTTTCAATTCAATGTTCAGCTTAATGCCGTTTTCCTTTGCAAAGACAGCAACTTCCGAAAGGAGCGGGATTTTTTCTCCGGCATAATCAGGACTGAAAAAACTGCCGGCGTCTAAATCCGAAATCTCTGCATAAGTCAAATCCCATGTATTAGCGTCAACACCGGTTGTCCGTTTGAAGTTTGTATCATGAATGACAATTATTTCGCCATCTTTTGACTGCTGAACATCCAGTTCGATCCAGTCTGCTCCCAATTCATATGCTCCTTTGAAAGCAGCCATAGTATTTTCGGGATATAGGACAGATGCACCACGATGGGCGGTTATTTCCATTGTACGCAAATACTCAACCCGCGGATTTAACTTGCCGGAACACAGGAAATATCCAAGTACAAGACTTCCCGCTATCATAACGCAGCCAAAGGCAACATTGACATAATGAATCATCCGAACAATGCGCGGATTACTGCTGTATTGCGGTGCAGAGCTGTGACAGACAGATTCCTTCTTTTCTGCTTTATGACGATAGTATAATACGCTGAGACATCCATAACTGACTGGCAGTGAAAGTGCGGCGGTAACAGCAAGGACAAGATCTATCACCATCCAAACAACAGTGCTTGATATCCAGCGTGCAACAAAAATTTCCGAAAACAAGCTGCCACACAGAAATGTCAATGCCACAAGCAGAAGGATAACGAGCAACATTAAAAGTGCAAAAACAACCTGCACCAAAAACAGAGAGATAAAATCTTTCAGTCTTTTCCTTTTACCGAGTGAGCTGCTTCTTTTTCGTGCTTCGCGAAAGGAGCATCCTTCCAGTGTGAAATAATGAAACGCATAGAGCCATTTCGCCATCAATGCATACAGAATCAGTATAACCGCAAGAAACAATGTCGAAAGAACATGATTTGCCCGAATATAATCCAAAATGAACTCCGGAATGGAGATTGCGGACAAAAAGCCCGACGCCATGCCGACATTTAAGAACGGTATGAAAATCAGCACTACTACGATTAAAAGGATGTTTTTCGGCAAGCATACCCGCAAAGCGTTTTTGACCGCAAATCGTATAATCTGCCATAAATGAACCGGATTTTTCTGCCGGGACTGATCCAGTGTAAACACGACAGCGCTGATATCGATCATGGCACAGACTGCCGCCAACATCAGCAACAGTACAATTGTCAAAATTGTCAGCGGATTTGCCGCAAAACTGATAATGTTTTCCAAAGTCAGATAAGTGTACCCACTAACATACATAATCAAGTCAAATATACGCCATATCAGTGGAACAAAGAGTACACCACAGGTGGCTTTATAAATCAGTTCAAATGCAATCAGCGGTTTTAAGTTAACACAGATCAGATTAAAAATTTCTTTTATCTTTTTCATTATCGTTTGCTCCACCCGATTGCTTTATTTACTTTGCTGTCTTTTCCTGTAAAAAAGCGGTTAATCTATCAAAAGCTTCTTTTGCTATTGGGTCTGTACGCTCGCTGGCGACAAAGCAATGTGCTTTCACCTCGCCATGTTCTTCATATGGGTCAATGAGAATGTTCTCCACACCGAAATTGTCAAGCTGATTGTGCATATTTATCATATCTTTTCTGTATTCACTTCCCAGCAAAAATGTCGTTGGGTAATCGGCTGTTATATGAGGAATACAGTTATAGCGCTTCCTCTCGTCTTTATTCAGATAAATAGAACCTTTTACATAGTTTCCAACCAAAAGCTTGCAGCCGAGGGGCATAATTGTATAGTCAACCGGGCCGTCATCTACGACAACAGCCGAAATCTGCCCGGTTGTCACCGCAGGCGTGATGGAAAGCAAGGCCGCATAGTCCGGATTGGAAACAATCGCTCCGAACTGTGCAGTCATAATAGCTCCGGCAGAAGACCCCATCAAAACGATATTATCCATGTTGATATGGTACTTATCTTTATTTTCTTCAATAAACCGAATAGCCTGATTCATCTGAATGAGCGGCACGGGAAAATGATAATCGGGAACAAGAGCATAGTCCACGTTTACAATATTATACCCCTGCGCACAAAGGTCAATGATAAGTGCATCATTCTCGCTTACCGCCATTGGATCGCCCATTTCTTTACTGCCGCCAAAGAATCCACCGCCGTGGAAATAAATCATTGTTGGGCGGTCAACTTCTGTGTCCGCTGTGGGATATGTAATATCCAAAAAGCTGTTAGGGTACTCTGTGCCATAGCAAATATTACTGACCCTGTACTGACCGTCTGCTCTCAAAAATTCACCGGGAGTACTTAACGGCTCAAAAGAATTAGGGGTAGCTCCGTCGGTATATATCGCCTTTTGGATTATACCCACAATAATTTGGGTATGGCTTGTAAGATAAAAATAACCTCCGACTGCCAACACGAAAAAAACAGACAAAACAATGCCCACTATCTTTAAAACTTTTGAAAAGAGTTTTCTCTCCGTTTTAAATTTTTTATTCATTTCTTTTGTATTAAGCTTTTCGCTCATTTTGCCTGCCTCCGTTTATTTTTCCTGAATATCGATGCCGCTGAAACAGTCGTCAGACATTGACTTTCTGCAAATAAGCTGATATCCTATAAATGCAATCGCTATTCCGCATTGCAGCAACAGTCGCATCTACAGTATATATTTTTTCATACGGAAAAATCAAGTGCCCAAAAATTAAAGCAACTTTTCAACGCTAAAAGTCGCTTTATACAACAGCAAGGAATTTCAAAATGAGTAAAAACGCAATGACCACAAATTTTCTGAAAGAATGTATGGCTGACTCACTTCTGAAATTAATGAAGGAAAAGGATTTTTTTAAAATTACGGTCAATGAAATTGCAGAGGGTGCTGGTGTAAATCGCTCTACATGGTTTCGGAATTTCACCACTAAAAATGAAGCGTTAACCTTTAAATTAGTACAGATTTGGAATCGCTGGGCTGACGAGCACGAGCTCCGGGAACGGAGGCGGTTCACATTAGACAATGCACAAGATTTTTTTCAGTTTAACTACGAAAGCCGACATATACTAAATGTTATTTACCGGACAAATTTGCAGTCTGCTATCTATGATGCCTTTTATCAGGTCATGACGCCACAATTTGGTGCAGATGCACTTGAATGCTATGAGAGCCGATTCTATTCATACGGATTGTTTGGTCTTTTAGACGAATGGGTGAAACGTGAATTTGTGGAATCACCGGAGGAAATGACAAAATTATTGTATGAAATAATGAAATCGGCTCCTTAGAATTGATACTATTTTAAACTCAGAATCGATAATTATCTGACAGCTAAGCTATTTAACAGGTGTATCCTTTTCCTTCCTGCGCAGGATATCGTACTCCGAAAGCTCCACTCCCAGGTCCACGTAGAAGACCTGCTGCGGATGGGGGCAGGATTCCATCGGTCTCCCCTCCTCGTCCTCCATAGCGAGGACGGACACCGCAAGGTCACGGCCGTCCGGCTTCATCACTTCGATCTCATCACCCACGGAAAACTTGTTCCTCTGCTCGATCCGATATCTGCCTTTCTCATTTTTCGGTCCGACAAGTCCCAGATATGTATATCCTTTTTCATAAGTGCTGTTGTCGTAGATCTGCGTCTCCTCGGAGGGCTTCCCGTAGAAAAAGCCGGTGGAATACTGCCGGTAAGTGCAGGCTGTGATCTGCTCCATGTACCAGGGCATGCGCTCCTCATACCTCTGCGGGGACTGCTCGTAATCGTCGATCGCTTTCCGGTAAGTGCGGGCGACCGTCGCCACATACAATGCGGTTTTCATGCGCCCCTCGATCTTGAAGCTGTCAATGCCGGACTCCATCAGATCCGGTATATGCCCGATCATGCACAGATCCTTAGAGTTGAAGATAAATGTCCCCCTCTCGTTCTCGTACACCGGGAAATACTCGCCCGGCCTGGTCTCCTCCTCCACCGCATACTTCCAGCGGCAGGGATGGGTGCAGGCGCCATGGTTCGCATCCCGCCCGGTGAAATAGTTCGAGAGCAGACAGCGCCCGGAGTAGGAAATGCACATGGCGCCGTGGACAAAGGTCTCAATTTCCAGATCATCCGGTATATGCCGGCGGATCTCCCGGATCTCTGCCAGCGTGAGCTCCCGCGCCGTCACGACGCGCTTTGCTCCGAGGGAATGCCAGAACAGGAAGGTCCCGTAGTTCGTGTTATTGGCCTGCGTACTGATGTGGCGATCGATCCCCGGGCATACCTCCCCCGCGATGGCAAAAACAGCCGGGTCCGCAATAATCAGCGCATCCGGCCGCTCCGGCCTCATTTCGGACAGTTCGCGCAGATAGGCCCGCACACCGTCCAAATCATAGTTGTGAGCGATAATATTGGCGGTCACATACACCTTCACGCCGTGGGCGTGTGCGTAGGCGATCCCCTCCGCCATCTCCTCCATCGTAAAATTTTTTGCTCCTGCCCGAAGGCCGTATGCCTCCCCGCCGATATACACCGCATCCGCGCCGTAAATCACGGCAACCTTTAGCACCTCAAGGCTGCTCGCCGGCACAAGCAGCTCAACCTTGCTCATCCTGCACCTCTTTTACTTTCTCACTCACCGTAAGCCCGTCCCCCACCGGCAGCACCGCAGTCACCAGCGCCTCGTGATGGGTCAGCTCATACAAATATTCCCTCATCCGCTTGTAGATCGTGCGGTTACGGCGAGTCACCACATAGTGGGACTCGATAATATCGCCGTCCTGCAGCACGTTGTCGGAGACCAGCGTCCCCCCGCAGACAAGAAGGCGCAATACCTCGGGAAGAAAGTTGATATACTGTCCCTTAGCCGCATCCATAAAGATCAGGTCAAACGTCCCCTCCAGCGTCTTTAACACCTCGGCGGCATCCCCGAAGAGGAGCGTGATCTGCCCCTCCTTCCCCGCACGCTTAAAATTCTCCCTTGCGACGGGGATTCGCTTATCATAATTTTCAATGGTCACAATCTCGCAGGGGACCGGATTGTACTCCGCCATCAGTATCGCAGAGAACCCCACTGCCGTCCCCACCTCCAGAATGCGCGCGGGCCGTTTCATGGCGAGGAGCAATTTCAAAAAGCTCTGTGTCTCTTTGCGTATTATCGGCACAAAAGAGTCCAGAGCTTCCCGTTCGATTGCATCCAGTATCGCAGTATTGCCCGTATCCAGTGAGTTGATATACGTGACCAGACGTTCCTCAAGGATCATGGTTCTTCTCCACCTATATCATCTGTATCCTCTGCCGGCTCCATGTCCTCCGGCTCAAAATTTTCCGACCCTTCCGTTCCTTCCGATTCCTCAGTATCCTTCGGCTCCGGAGATATGGCGATCATCAGCTCCTTTGGCTCCATCGAAGTGTTTAAGGTGTACACGCCCGGCTTGATCGCATCCTTGTAATCGGAGAGAATGACCTGGACGTAGAAGAGATTGGCGTCGCGCACCAGCCCCTTCTCTTCCATCAGCTTAGCAACATCCCGATCCGACATTCCCTCCTTCACCTGGACAAGGACATCCCTTCCGGGCTTCTCCTCCATGGCAGGCTCTGTGAAAAGGCGGTAGCCGTAATCGTAGCTCACGGAGCACAGCCGCACAGCACCGTAGATCAGGATGAGAATAATCATAAAAGAAAATCCGATTTTTATAAATGTAAATAAGGCTTTGTTGACATTCATCTTTTATCCTTTCGCCTCTATACCTCCATGATGATCGGCATGATCATAGGACGGCGCATCGTCTCCTTCCAGACAAAATCACCGAGTGCGTCCTTCACCTCGTTCTTGATCTTGCCCCAGTCGGAAATTCCGTGATCCATACAGTATTCCATCGTGCGGTCGAGCACCGTCTTCGCTTCATCCATCAGGCTCTCAGAATTGCGGACGTAGACAAAGCCGCGCGAGACGATATCCGGTCCCGCAAGCACCTGCCCGCTGCCGTTCTCCAAGGTCATTACCACAACGATGATTCCGTCCTCGGCAAGCCGCTGACGATCTCTTAAAACGATATTTCCAACGTCGCCGACTCCGAGACCGTCCACCATGATGTTGCCGACCGGCACCTGCCCGGTCACCTCCGCACTTTCCTCATCGATCTCGAGAACATCCCCGGAGGATATAATCTTGATGTGCTCGCTGTCATAGCCCAGCTCCTCGGCGATCTTCGCCTGCGCGATCCGGTGCTTGTACTCCCCGTGCATCGGAATCGAGTATTTGGGGTTGACCAGCGAGTAGATCAGCTTGATATCCTCGATGCAGGCATGTCCGCTCACATGCACATCCTCGAAGATCACATCCGCGCCCTTACGCATCAGGTCGTTGATTACTCCGGTGACGGATTTCTCATTGCCCGGAATCGGATGGGAGCTGAACACGATGGTGTCCGTCGGCTTAATCGTCACCTTGCGGTGCATGCCGGACGCCATCCGGGAAAGAGCTGCCATAGACTCCCCCTGGCTGCCGGTCGTGATGATGACCGTGCGCTCGTCCGGATAGGACTTTAACTGCTCCACATCAATCAATATATTGTCCGGCAGGGACAGATAGCCGAGCTCAGAGGCGATGGAAATGATATTCACCATGCTCCGCCCCTCGATTACCACCTTCCGCCCAAACTTGTCCGCAGAGTTGATGATCTGCTGCACGCGGTCCACATTGGAGGCGAAGGTCGCGATAATAATCCGCGTGTCCTTGTGGTCCGCAAAAATATTGTCCAGCGTCTTTCCAACGGTCTTCTCCGAGTTTGTAAAACCCGGCCGCTCTGCGTTGGTACTGTCGCAGAGAAGCGCCAGAACGCCCTTCTTTCCAATCTCTCCAAAGCGCTGCAGGTCAATCGCATCGCCGAATACCGGCGTGTAATCCACCTTGAAATCTCCCGTGTGCACCACAATCCCCACCGGGGAATAAATTGCGAGCGCCGCCGCGTCCTGAATACTGTGGTTCGTCTTGATAAACTCCACCCGGAAACAGCCAAGATTGATGTGCTGTCCATATTTCACGACTTTGCATTTTGCCTTTTTCAACATATCGTGCTCTTCCAGCTTATGGTTGATGAGCGCCATCGTGAGCTTCGTCGCGTAGATCGGCACGTTGACATCCCTGAGCACATAGGGGATCGCGCCGATGTGATCCTCATGTCCGTGCGTGATAAAAAAGCCCTTCACCTTGTCCAGATTGTCCTTCAGATAGGTGACGTCCGGGATGACCAGATCCACGCCGTACATATCATCCTCCGGGAATGCAAGACCGCAGTCCACCACAATAATACTGTCCTCATACTCAAAGGCAGTAATATTCATACCAATCTGCTCAAGTCCTCCGAGCGGAATGATCTTGAGCCTCTTATTCTGTTTTTCCTGTTTCTTCATAAATCCTCCTTACGCCAGATTTCACGTTCCATTAAAATGTGACGAGGGTATCCTCGTCGGCGAGTTCAGAAAATAGTTTAGCCAGCGCAGCGAACTCCACATCGTCGTCCACCATCTGATAAAATATTTCTTCCTCTTGTGTACCTACTTCTTTTAAGATGTATGCTTCACAGTCTCCGGTTTCCGCTCCCTCTGAGACCAGTAAATACCTTGTTCCGTTGAGCCGGGTTTCCTCCTCGACGGCAAACTCGGCCTTTTCCCCTGTATCCGGGTCCGTAAATACAATCTTTTCCATTGCCGTCACTCCTCTCCGGCCTGCTCCTTCGCAAAGCGCAAAGAATCCAAATATCCCTGCAGGATCAGTATCGCGGCAATCTCATCCACATACTCCCCGCGGTTCTCCCTGCGAATCCCCATCTCAATCATCGAATCATGGGCCGCCACGGTCGTCAGGCGCTCATCCCACAAAATGACAGAAAGCCCTGTTCTGCGTTCCAGCATCTCCTGAAACTCCTTCGTCCGCTCGCAGCGCTCTCCCTCTGTGTTGTTCATATTCTTCGGGTAGCCCAGGACAATCCGTTCCGCCCCGTACGCGCCCACCAGCTCCTCGATCCGCGCAAGAGTCTGTCTGAGCTTGCCGGGCGACTTCCTGCGGATAATTTCTACCCCCTGCGCTGTGATGAGCAGTTCATCGCTGACTGCAACGCCGACGGTTTTCGACCCATAATCCAGCCCTAAAATCCGCATCACACTACCCCCAGCCGTGACTTCGGATATAATCGCGCAGAATCTCCTCGACCAGCTCGTCCCTCTCGACCTTCATGATCAGACTTCTCGCATTGTTATGACTGGTAATATAGGTCGGATCTCCGGACATGATATACCCTACGATCTGATTGACCGGATTATATCCTTTCTCGGTAAGCGCGCGAAAGATGATCTCAAGGACATCCTTCACCTGCAGCTCCGGCTCTTTCTGTACTGTAAAATATTGTGTATTATTGATATCATCCATATTCTGTCACCATGCTTTTGTCTAATCATAACCACTCTTGTTTATTGTAAACGAAATTGAAAAAAAATACAACCTTTAAAGCAGAAAATATTACATATTTGTTACAGAAGACTCACTCTATCACAAAAATCTCCCCTTCAACCAGTTCAGAGAGCTTTCCGGAGAGCAGCACATTCTCCAGGGAATCCTCCGATGAGCACGCCGCTTTCACATACTCCGGCGTATAGCCCACGTACATCATGCAGCCCTTCACCTCCTGTTTCTCCTCAAAGAGCACCTCGGCCTCCCTTCCCCGGTAAAAGGCGCGGAAGTCACGCGACATCCGCTCCGCAAGCGCAAGCAGCTCATTGCTCCGCGCCGTCTTAATCTCCTCCGGAATCTGCCCGCTCATTGCCGCAGCGCGCGTTCCCTGCCGCCTGGAATACTTAAATATATGCATCTCATAAAAATGCACACGCTCCAAAAATCGCACGGTCTCGGCAAATTCCTCCTCCGTTTCCCCCGGAAAACCAACGATCACATCCGTCGTGATCGCTGGATGCTCAAAATATCTCCGCAGGATGCCGCACCCTGCCTCATACTCGCCGGTTGTGTACCTGCGGTTCATCCGCGCGAGCGTCGCGTCACACCCGCTCTGCAGGGACAAGTGAAAATGCGGACAGAGTTTTGGCAGTGCCGCGAGATCCCGCACAAAATCCTCCGTAATAATCTTCGGCTCAAGTGATCCCAGCCGGATGCGCGCGATCCCCTTCACGCCGTGGATGCTTTTAATCAGCTCCAGAAGGTTCTCCCCTGTGTCCGAGCCGTAAGAGCTTAGATGGATTCCGGTCAGCACAACCTCCCTGATGCCATTCGCCGCCAGCGCCTCGGCCTCCGCGAGCACATCCTTCAGAGAACGGCTCCTCGCCCGCCCTCTCGCATAAGGGATGATACAGTAGCTGCAAAACTGATTGCAGCCGTCCTGCACTTTAATGAAGGCACGCGTGTGCTCGGACGGATGCGTCATCGTGAGCTCTTCAAAAGGCTGCACCCCACAGTTGTTGTCCACCGTTTTTGAGCGGACCTTCTCACGATTTTCAAAGCATTCCAAGAGCTCAATGAGCTGCCCCTTCTGATTGTTTCCGATCAGAAGGTCAATGGCGTCATCCGCTTCTGCCTCCTGCTCCTTCGTCTGCACATAACAGCCCGCCGCAACCACCACCGCATCCGGGTTCCGCTTTCTCGCGCGGTGAATCATCTGCCGCGATTTGCGGTCCGCAACGTTGGTGACGGAGCAGGTGTTGATCACATACACATCTGCCCGCTCCGAAAAAGGAACGATCTCATAGCCGGCATTTTCCAGAAGCTGCTGCATTGCCTCCGTCTCGTATGCATTTACCTTGCAGCCTAAATTGTGGAGGGCTGCTTTTCTGCCATTTGTCATAGATTTTTACTTTTCTCCGCTATTCCGATTGACTTTTGTCTCAAAAAATATTACTATCAGAACCATAGGGATATGATTAAGGAGGTCACCTCATGAAGAAAGTACAGATTTCATTAAATTCCATTGGTAAGGTCAAATCCTTCGTCAACGCGATCACGCAGTTCGACTACGACTTTGATCTCATCTCCGGCAGATATGTGATCGATGCCAAATCCATTATGGGGATATTCAGTCTGGATCTCTCCAAGCCGATCGATCTGGCCATCCACACGGAGGACGAGCTTGACGACATCATGGAGGCGCTGAAACCGTATATCATAGAGTAACCCGAAGGGGGTTCCGCCATGCGGAACCCCTTTTTTTACCTATTCCACAAGAATGGTCTCTGTCGTGTCGATGGCAGTCTGCACAAGCTCGTCAATCTTGTCCGCCAGATGCGTCTCCGAGATGCGGATGTGTTTCGCGCTCGGCTTCGTCACCGGATGCTTTGCCACAAAAATCGTACAGCAATCCTCAAACGGCAGAATTGAGGTCTCGTAGGTGTCGATGTGCTCCGCAATCCGGACGATGTCCTGCTTGTCCATGGCAATGAGCGGCCGGTACACCGGCATGTGGCAGACCTCATTCGTCACCGCCAGAGACTGCATGGTCTGGCTCGCGACCTGGCCGATGCTCTCCCCTGTCACAAGCCCCAGACAACTCCCTTCCTCTGCAAAATGCTCCGCAATCTTCATCATATAGCGGCGCATGATGATCGTCAGCTCCTCGTGGGGGCATTTCTCATAGATACAGAGCTGAATATCGGTGAAGTTCACGACGCGCAGACGGATCGGACCGCTGTAGCGCGCAACCTTTTTCGCGAGATCGACCACCTTCTGTTTTGCGCGCTCACTGGTGTAGGGCGGCGCATGAAAATAGGTCGCCTCCAGCGTCACTCCGCGTTTTGCGATCATATAGCCCGCAACCGGGCTGTCAATCCCTCCGGACAAGAGCAGCATCGCGCGCCCCGCCGTGCCGGTCGGCATACCTCCGGGACCCGGGATTTCCGTGGAATAAATGTTGATCTGCGGACGGATCTCGATGTGGAGCATGACCTGCGGGTGATGCACGTCCACACGCGTCTCTGGAAACGCTTCCAGAATTTTCTCGCCGAGCGCCGCCGCCAGCTCCATGGAGGTCATCGGATAGTTTTTACGCGCACGCCTCGCATCCACCTTAAACGTAAAGTGCTTGTCCGGATAGGTCTCGTCCACATAGTGCAGGACTCGCTCTGCGAGCGCGTCAAAGCCCTCGTCCTCCACGAGAAGGACAGGACAGATGCCGACGATCCCGAACACCCGCTGCAGAGCCTCGACGGTCTCCTCGTAACTGTACGCTCCCTCCGTCTCCACATAGATGCGTCCGTTCTCCTTGCGGACCTGAAAGCTTCCGTCCACCTCCGCGAGCTGACGCCCGATATTTGCCACCAATGCATCCTCGAACAGATAGCGGTTTTTGCCCTTAACGGCAATCTCCGCGTATTTGATCAGAAAAGCCTTATACATTTCTATTCCCCTTACTTTCAATGTCTCGTATATCTGCGCAGCGACGGAATAAGCTCCCGCATCTGCTCCAGCGCATAGTCGATCTCCTCTGGTACATTGTCCGCCGAAAAGCTGAACCTCACGGTGGAATCCAGCAGAGACGGCTTTAAGCCGATCGCCTGCAGCGTCGCACTGACCGACGGCTTGTTGGAGGAGCAGGCACTTCCGGCGGAAACGTAAATTTCACGCTCCTCCAGCGCGTGCAGAAGAACCTCCGCGCGCACGCCCTCCACGCTCACGCTCACGATGTGCGGTGCGCTCCCGCGCCCCGGGCGGCCGTTTACGCTCACACCCTCAATATCGGCAAGCCCTGCAATGAATTGCTCCCGCAGTCCATACAGATGCTCCACCTTCGCCTCAAGATTTGAGTAGATTTCCTCCGCAGCCACTCCCAGCCCGGCGATCGCCGGCACATTCTCCGTGCCGGAACGCATGCCCTTCTGCTGGCCGCCCCCGCGCAGGATCGGATGTATCCTGGTCTTGTCCCTCACATACAGAAAACCGCTGCCCTTCGGCCCCCGGATTTTGTGGCCGCTGACCGACATGAGGTCAATGCCCAGGCTGCCCGGATGAATGGGCATCTTCCCGTAGGACTGGATGGCGTCCACATGGACGAGCGCCCGCGGGTTTCGCTCCTTTACGATAACGGCAGCCTCCGATATCGGCTGAATCGCGCCGATCTCGTTGTTCACCTGCATCATTGACACCAGCACCGTATCCTCCCGGACGCTCTCCCTCAACGCATCCAATGAGATCACGCCCTCATGATTGACCGGCAGGATCGTCAACTCCCAGCCCTGCTCCTGAAGCCAGGCCATCGGCGCGGACACGGACGCGTGCTCGACCGCTGTCGTGATCACGTGCTTTCCTGCACGCCGGTTCGCCTCCACAGCGCCGACGATCGCAAGGTTGTTGGACTCCGTCCCGCCAGAGGTGAAAAAAATCTCCTTCTCTTTGCATTTTAGCGTCCTTGCGATTTTCTCCTGTGCCGCCCGGATATAATGTTCCGCCTCGATGCCCTTTCCGTGCAGGGAGGACGGATTTCCGTACTCCTGTGTCAGGACGGACATCATCAGATCCGCCGCCTCTTTTCCGCAGCGCGTCGTCGCCGCATTGTCAAAGTAACACTCCATCATAAACTCCCTCAATCATCTAATGCATACACCAGCATCGCGAGGGTTGCAGGCCCCGCCGTCTCTGTGCGCAGAATCCGCCGCCCGAGCGAGATCAGACGGCAGCGCTCCCTCTCCCGGACGCTCTCAATTTCCTCCGGCGCAAATCCGCCCTCCGGGCCGATCATGACAGCGACCGACGCTCCCTCCGCAAGCCCGCCAATGACCTCGCGGGTGTGCATAAGTCCTCGTTCATTCTCATAGGGAACCAGCACAAGATCCGCAAGCTCCTCCGCAAGAGCAAGCGCCTCCCGCCAGCTCACCGGAGTGTACACCTCGGGGATCAGCGATCGCCCGGACTGCTTTGCCGCGCTCTCCGCAATCGCCTGCCAACGCTTTGTGCGATCCTTCGCCTTCCTCTCGTCAAGCTGTACCACACAGTTTTTCATCGCCACCGGGATGAGCGCATACACGCCGAGCTCCACCGCCTTCTGGATGACAAACTCCATCTTATCCCCCTTTGCAAGACCCTGAAAGAGGAACACTTTGTGCGCGAACTCGGTCCCGTCGTGATCCGGCCGGTCAATGGCAAGAGACACACAATCCGCCGTGATCTCCTCCACATGACAGAAAAAGGAGCTGCCGGAAGGGCAGCTGACCCGGACCTGCTCTCCCGGACGCATACGGAGCACATTTTTGATGTGGTTCACGTCGCTCCCGGTAATCCGGATGCGTCCGTCGCAGATTTGTTCATTCTCAGTAAAAAATTGATACATGGTTATTCCCTGCGGGCGGTGATATTGACCCATTCGCCCTGATGATTGATCTCTATAACGGTAAGCCCCGCCGCCTCAATCGCGCTGCGCACCTCCTGCTCCTTGAAATCAATGATCCCGGAAGTGATAAAGACTCCGCCCTTCTTTAACAGACCCGGAATCACCGGAGCCATCGGGATGATCACGTCCGCCAGAATATTGGCGACAACAATTTCAAAGCTCTCCCGCCCGACCTTCTCCTGCAATTTTTCATCGTCAATCAGATTTCCCACATAGAAGGTTCCGAGTTCGGGTGCCAGGCAGTTCACCTGCATATTATCCCGAACCGAGATCAGGCAGTCATGGTCTAAGTCTGTTCCGACGACAGACTCCGCGCCGAGCTTTAAGGCGACAATGGATAGAATTCCGCTTCCAAAGCCCACGTCCAGCACGCGCGGATGCGCCCACTTCGGCGGATTTCCGTCATTGCCACGGATATATTTGTCCAGCTCGCGAATACAGAGCTGCGTTGTCTCGTGCTTTCCGGTTCCGAACGAAATGCCGGGATCGATCTCGATCATCAGCTTGTCCGCATCCTCCGGTTTTTGCTGCTCCCACGTCGGTTTGATCAGGATGTCCCCAATCGTGAACGAGGAAAAAAACTGTTTCCAGTTGTTGATCCAGTCCAGATCCTCCGTCTCAGAGGAGGTGATCGTGCCGGAACCGACATCCACTGTGCCACGCAGACCCTCCAGGCCGAGCTTTACCTGCTTCAGGAGCGCGCCGTAGTCGCTGCCGTCATCCTCCAGATAGAAACTCACGCGGCTGATCCCCTCGTCCGGCGGAAGCTCCGGCAGAAAATCAATAAACATCTCCGCCTGATCCTCCTTCGTGAGGGGAATATTATCCTCGATCTCGATTCCTTCAATGCCGAGCTCCATCAACATGGAACTCATGAAGTCCTCTGCCGCCGTAGTCGTCTCAATCGTATACTTTTTCCACTTCATTCCTGCTTGCCTCTGCGCTCCTTCAAAAGACGGGAAAACAGTTCTTCCTCGGTCATAGTATGAATCTTCTGCTCCTCCTCCTGCATAGCAAAGGTCTTTTGCTCGTTGACGCGCAGAGTGTTCGTATTCTGTAAGAACTCTACATCTTTTTTATCTTCGGTGTTCCGCTCCCTGTCGTCACCCTTGAACGCCTTTTGCAGCTCCTCCACCAGATTTTTTTTGTCCATATCCATCTCTCTCCCTACAAAATCATAGACATAGTTTATTATAGCACGGAAAGGTGCCAAAAAGCAAGAAAAACAAAAAGTCCCCGGCATAGCCGGGGGGGTGTCAACACTCATATAAGGCGCACAGCTTATTGTACTCGCTGTTGATCTCCTGTATGGCTGCCTTGTCGCCATCCAGATTGTCTGGGTGGTAGATCTTGATGAGATCTCTGTAACGTTTCTTGAGGGACTGCTTGCTTCCCACTCCGGAGAAGAAAAGCTCTCCCTTTACGACGCTGCTCTCTCTGGTAAAGAGTCCTGCACCGCCGGTTTCGTAGTCATTCACTCTGCGGTAGAATGCCTTCTGCCGCTCGATATGTTCCTTCTCGGAAGCCAGCTTCACCAGCTCCTCCTGAAGAATTTTTACTTTCATGTCAAATAGCCGCTGCTGCTGCTCCAACCTTCGATCTTCAATCTCAACCCTGCGAGTAAAATCACGGCGTTCCCGCTCCAAAATGCGCCGCTGTTCATCCAACGACCTGCGTTCCTCGTCCAGCGTCATGTATAACTCCTTTGCAAAACAAGATATAGATCCTATTTCCACATATTGCGTTTCCATGATACAACATTTTGTGCCGAAATGCAACAGCCAAATAAATATTTATGAAATTTTTACAAATCGTCCAGGGACTCCTTGAGTTTATCCATGAATCCCTTCTTTTTCCCCTTGCGCTCCGTCGCTGCTCCGGCCTCCTGCGAGAGCGAACCTCCGCTCAGCTCGTCGAACTTCCGAAGCGCCTCCTTCGCCTCCTTGCTCAGGTTCGTGGGCGTCTGCACAACGAGCGTGACATAGTGGTCGCCGCGCACCTCCTTATTGCGGATGGAGGGCACGCCTTTGCCCTTTAGGCGAATGCGAGTTCCTGTCTGTGTCCCCTGCGCCACCGTGTAGATGATATCTCCGTCCACGGTTTTGATACGGATGTCGCCGCCCAGCGCCGCCACCCCGAACGAGATGGATGCATTGGAAAAAATGTTCATATCCTGGCGCTCAAACATATTGTTTCTCGCCACGACTACTTCCACGAGAAGGTCTCCCCTGGGACCACCGCCCCTTCCGGGTTCCCCGTAGTCGCGCACGCGCACGCACTGGCCGTTGTCGATACCCGCGGGAATATCCACCTTCTTTTTCACCCGTTTCGCAACATAGCCGCTGCCGCGGCATTCCGGACATTTCTCCCGAACCACCTTGCCGGTTCCGCCGCAATCCGGGCAGGTCTGCACATTCTGCATCATGCCGAAAAGCGACTGTTGAGAGTAGACTACCTTACCCTTGCCGCCGCACTTGGTACAGGTTTCCGGGGAAGTTCCCGGCTTTGCACCGCTGCCATGGCAGGTCGCACACTCCTCCTTGTAGGAGAATTCCAGCTCCTTCTCGCAGCCGAACACAGCTTCCTCGAACGTAATCCGCACGCTCATGCGGACATTTGCCCCCTTAGACGGACCTGCATTTCCCGAGCGCCTGCCGCGCCCGAAGAGGTCTCCGAAAATGTCTCCGAAGATGTCGCTCATGTCCATGCCGGAGAAGTCAAATCCGCCTCCTCCCCCTGCGCCGTCAAAGGCAGCATGACCAAACTGGTCATACTGCCTCCGCTTCTCCGCATCAGAGAGAACGGCATAAGCCTCCTGCGCCTCTTTAAACTTCTCCTCGCACTCCTTGTCACCCGGATGCATATCCGGATGATATTTTTTTGCGGTCTGCCGGAAGGCTTTCTTGATATCGTCCTCCGAAGCGTTTTTTGCGACGCCTAAGACCTCGTAGTAATCTCTTTTATCTGCCATAACGATTCATTCTTCCCTGATATATGTGAAATGTTATACTTCCTTAAAATCAGCATCGATCACGTCATCGTCTGCGGAACCTGCGCCCGCATCCGAGCTGCCTGCCGCGCCTCCGGCAAATCCGCCCATGTCCGGACCTGCACCCTGTGCGCCGCCCGCTGCCTGTGCCTGCTCATACATCTTCGCAAACACCTTCTGTGCGCTCTGGGTCAGCTTCTCCTGTGCCGCTTTGAGCTCCACGACATCTGCGTCCGTCATCTGGTCCGCATCGGGATGTGCGTCGAGAATCGCCTTGACCGCATTGATGTCAGCTTCCACCGCCGACTTGTCTGCGGCGTCGATCTGCTCTCCGACCTGGTCCAGTGCCTGCTGCGTCTGGAACACGAAGGAATCCGCGTCGTTTCTCGCGTCGATTGCCTCTTTGCGCTTCTTATCCTGTGCCTCGAACTCAGCGGCCTCCTTGACGGCTTTCTCGATCTCGTCATCCGACATGTTGGAGCCCGCCGTGATGGTGATGTGCTGCTCCTTTCCGGTTCCAAGATCCTTTGCGGACACATTCACGATGCCGTTGGCGTCGATATCGAAGGTAACCTCGATCTGCGGTACACCGCGGCGTGCGGGCGGAATTCCGTCCAGACGGAACTGGCCCAGTGATTTATTGTCTCTGGCGAACTGGCGCTCGCCCTGTACGACATTGATATCTACGGCGGTCTGATTGTCTGCAGCGGTGGAGAAGATCTGGCTCTTCTTCGTCGGAATGGTCGTGTTCCGCTCGATCAGGCGTGTCGCAACGCCGCCCATCGTCTCGATGGACAGAGACAGCGGAGTGACATCCAGAAGAAGGATCTCACCTGCGCCCGCATCTCCCGCGAGCTTTCCGCCCTGAATGGAAGCTCCCAGCGCCACGCACTCGTCCGGATTTAAGGACTTGCCCGGCTCTTTGCCGGTCAGCTGGCGTACCTTATCCTGTACAGCCGGAATTCGGGTAGAACCGCCGACCAGAAGCACCTGCCCCAGGTCTGAATTGTTGAGTCCGGCATCCCTCATGGCGTTCTGCACCGGCACTGCCGTGCGCTCAACCAGATCATGCGTCAGCTCGTCGAACTTCGCACGGGTTAAATTCATGTCAAAATGCTTCGGTCCCTCCGCAGTCGCGGTGATAAACGGAAGATTGATGTTGGTTGTCGTCGCAGAGGAAAGCTCCTTCTTCGCCTTCTCCGCTGCCTCCTTCAGGCGCTGCAATGCCATCTTGTCGTTGGAGAGATCCACTCCCTCCGCCTTCTTGAACTCGTCAATCATCCACTGGGTGACCTTGTTGTCAAAATCGTCACCGCCGAGGTGGGTGTCTCCGTTTGTCGCAAGCACCTCGATCACGCCGTCACCGATCTCGATAATGGACACGTCAAACGTGCCGCCGCCGAGGTCGTACACCATGATCTTCTGTTCCTTCTCATTGTCCAGTCCATAAGCCAGCGCCGCTGCCGTCGGCTCATTGATGATACGCTTGACATCCAGTCCGGCGATCTTGCCGGCGTCCTTGGTCGCCTGACGCTGTGCGTCGTTGAAATATGCCGGAACCGTGATGACAGCCTCCGTCACTTTCTCTCCCAGATAACCTTCCGCGTCCGCCTTCAGCTTCTGCAGCACCATCGCAGAGATCTGCTGCGGGCTGTACTGCTTGTCGTCAATTCCGACCTTATAATCGGTTCCCATGTGGCGCTTGATGGAGGAGATTGTCTTCTCCGAGTTCGTGACCGCCTGGCGCTTTGCCGGCTCTCCGATCAGGCGCTCTCCGGTCTTTGTGAATGCCACGACGGACGGAGTGGTTCTTGCACCCTCCTGATTCGCGATAACGGTGGGCTTTCCACCTTCCATTACAGCCACACAGCTGTTGGTTGTTCCCAAGTCAATTCCAATAATCTTGCCCATAATTTTTTCCTCCTAATCATTAATCCATATTATGATGCGTCAGTTCTTATTGTTTCAATCCCAATCGGGAAAGACTTCCGTCAGTTTACTTCTTGTTGCACATCCATGCAGAAACGCTTCGCGTTGGATGTGCGCAGGTGATAAACTGACTTCGTCAGTTTACCACACTGACCATACTGTGCCGGATGACAGTATCCTTGTACATATACCCCTTCTGGAGCTCCTGTGCGATTGTCCCTGATTCCAGCGACTCATCCTCGACCTGCATGACCGCGTTGTGGAACTCGGGGTCAAACACCTGCCCCGCCGCCTCAATCGCTTTGACGCCCACTGCCTCCAGCTCCGTCAGCATCTGCTTATACACCTTATCCATGCCAACGATAAACGCGTCGTCCTTCTGTTCCTCGGGCACTGCCGCAAGACCTCTCTCAAAGTTGTCAATCACCGGAAGGAATTTCTCGACAATCGTCTTTGCCCCCATGTCAAACATCTGGGACTTCTCCTTCTCCGAGCGCTTTCGGAAATTGTCAAATTCCGCCATCTGGCGCTTCAGGCGGTCCTGCAGATCTTCGATCTGTTCGTCCCTCTTATCCTTCTTCTTTTTCTTAAAAAAGCCGTCCTTTTTGTCTGAATCTGATTCCTTATCTTCTTCCGCTCCGGATTTGCTTTCGCCTGCAGCCTCCGCTTCCGAACAAGCCTCCCCGGCGTCCTCCGCATCGGATTGTGCCTCCGCTGCACCCTCGTTCTCTGTATCTGCAGCCGCGTGCTCCCCGTCAACTCTTTCGGGCTCGCAGGCCTCAGCTTCCTGCTCCTCCGCTGCGAGATCCTTCTTTATTTCTTCTTCCATCCTTAACCGCCTTTCTGTTTGTCATTCTTTGACCTGGTAAAAATCCCGTCGAGCTGCGACTTAAGATTTTTCAGATTGTCCATAACATTTTCGTAATCCATCCGTTTCGGGCCGATAATCCCGATTGTTCCCGTCACACCCTCACCCAGATCATAGGTCGCGGTGACAACACTGCAGTCCTTCATCGTCCGGATCGGCGCCTCATTGCCGATGTATACCTGAATTCCATGTTCATTCCCCTCATCCGCCAGCGACTCCGTCACCAGGTTCGCCAGCTCCTCCTTGTCTTCAAAAGCAGAAAGAAGGTTCGTCGCGCTCTCCGCGTCGGAAAGCTCCGGGTATTTTAAAATATTTGTCGCACCGCTGGTGTAGATTTCCAGATCCTCGTTCTCGCTCAGTGTCACTGCCAGCGCATCCAGCACCTCGCCGACAATGGAACCATAGTCCCCCGCCTGCTCCTTGAGCTTGGCGATCGTGCCAAGGTTGATCTCCTGAAGGGAAAGCCCGTTCAGCATCGTGTTCAGCAGCAGATTCAGCCTGAGGAAGGTCTCGTTGTCCAAAGAGGACTTCACATCGATCATCTGATTCTTTACGATATTGCTGTTTAGAACGATCACCGCAAGAATGTGCTCCTCGTCCACCGCAGAGAGCTGGATGAACTTGATCTTGTTCTTGTTGTAGGAGGGGGCGGAAACCAGCGTCGCGTAGTTCGTATTGTTCGCGAGCAGCTTCGCCACATTCTTTAACACCTGATCCATCTTCTCGGTTTTCTCGATGACAAATTCCTTCATCTCGGCAACCTCGCGGTCCTTCTCCCGGATCAGGTGATCCACATAAAAGCGGTAGCCCTTATCCGAGGGAATCCGCCCCGCGGAGGTGTGAGGCTGTACAATGTAGCCCAGTTCCTCCAGATCGGACATTTCGTTGCGGATCGTCGCAGAACTCAAATTCAAATCCGTATACTTTGAAATTGTCCGCGACCCGACCGGCTCCCCTGTCTCCAGATAGTTTCGGATGATCGCATCCAATATTTTTATTTTCCGCTCATCCAGTTCCATAGCACCGTTTCCCATTACAACCCTCTCTGTTTCGGTGTTGTTAGCACTCATTCGACTGGAGTGCTAATATCGTTCTGTTAATAAAATAGCACCAAGGCAGTTGATTGTCAACACCTTCGTGCCATTTTATTTATTTTATTTTTTTAAAGCAGAAATTTTGCCATACAATAATTTGCCAGATCCAGCCCCCGGTCCGTCAGGCAGATTCTGCCCTCCGCAGTGATCAAAAGCTCCTGTTCCTTCAAATTTTCTATGGCATCACGGTACACCGCCTCCGGCGGCATCCCAAAATTCTCCTCAAATTCCGCTCGCGAGACTCCCCTTATCATGCGAAGGCCCAGGAACATGAATTCCTCCATCTGTTCCTTCCTGCCCAGCGCCGCAGCCGCGTAGTCCTCCTCGGTCAGCGTCTCGAAATGCCTGCTGTTCTCCAGATACGTATAAATATCCCGCGTATTGGCAAAACGGATATTCTCGATCATAGAGGCCGCGCCGATTCCCAGCCCCAGATAATTTTCCCTCGTCCAGTAACCGATGTTGTGCCGACAGGCGTGCCCGGGTTTTGCATAATTGGAGATTTCATAACGCTCATACCCCGCCTTCCCCAGCACCCGCTGCGTCAGCTTGTAGATCCGATAGCACTCGTCCTCATTGGGCAGAACCTGCGTCGAAATCCCCGCCTCCTGCCGCACTGCGTCGAATTTGTAACGCTCATAAAACGGAGTCCCTTTCTCTATAATCAGCGAGTACGCAGAAATATGCTCCGGTTTCAGGCGTATCACCTGTTGCAGCGTGTCCGCAAACACCTCCGCCTTCTGGTAGGGAATACCGCTCATCAGATCCACATTGATATTGGAAAAACCGGCGTTTCTCGCCAGCTCATAGGTCTTTAAAAACTGCGCATACGTGTGGATTCGGCCGAGATACTTCAGTTCTTCCCCGTCTGCGGACTGCAGACCGATCGACAGGCGGTTGATCCCCACCTGCGCATACACCCGGAGCTTTCCCGCCGTCACGGTTCCCGGATTGCACTCGAGCGTGCACTCCGCATCCTCCGCCACCGCAAAACTGCTGTACACCTGGCGCAGCAGTGCCGCAAGAAGCTCCTCGTCCAGCCAGCTCGGCGTCCCGCCTCCCACATAGATCGTGGACACCTGATAGCTGGAAAATTTTGTCCCGAAGTAACGAATTTCCTCAAGCATCGCATGCACGTACTGCACCTGAGTCCTCAGATCCGCCGGAAATGAAAGAAAATCACAATAATCACATTTTTTTACACAAAATGGAATGTGTATATACAGCTCTAAATTCTTCATCAATCCTCATCCAGCTTGAGCACACTCATAAACGCCTCCTGCGGCACTTCCACCGTGCCGATCTGGCGCATCCTCTTCTTGCCTTCCTTCTGCTTTTCCAACAGTTTCTTTTTGCGGGTAATATCGCCGCCATAGCACTTTGCCAGCACATCCTTGCGCAGGGCCTTTACGGTCTCCCTCGCAATCACCTTCCCGCCGACCGACGCCTGGATCGGGATCTCGAACAAATGCCTCGGTATCTCCTCTTTCAGTCGCTCGCACATCCTTCTGCCGCGCTCGTAGGCGCTGTCCTTAAACACAATAAACGAGAGCGCGTCCACGAGCTCGCGGTTGATTAAGATGTCCAATTTCACCAGCTCCGAACGCACATAGCCCTTCATCTCATAGTCGAAGGACGCGTAGCCTCTCGAGCGTGATTTTAAGGCATCAAAAAAGTCGTAGATAATCTCGTTCAGGGGCAGATCGTATTTGAGCACCGCACGCGTCTCCTCAATATAGTCCATGCTGATGTACGTGCCCCGCCGCTCCTGGCACAGTTTCATGATCGCCCCGACATACTCGCTCATCACCATGATCTCCGCCGCCACGACCGGCTCTTCCATGTATTCGATCTCAGACGGGTCCGGCAGGTTCGAGGGATTCGTCAGCTCCACCGTCTCCCCGTTTGTTTTGTGTACTTTGTAAATAACGCCCGGCGCCGTCGTAACCAGATCCAGATTGAACTCCCGCTCCAATCTCTCCTGAATAATTTCCAGATGCAAAAGCCCCAGAAAACCGCACCGGAACCCAAAGCCCAGAGCCAGCGAAGTCTCCGGCTCATAGTGCAGGGAAGCGTCGTTAATCTGCAATTTCTCCAGCGCATCCCTAAGCTCCGGGTATCGCGCACTGTCCGACGGATACATGCCGCAGTACACCATCGGGTTAACCTTTTTATAGCCCGGCAGGGCCTCCTCGCAGGGACGGTCCACGGACGTCACCGTGTCGCCGACGCGCGTATCCTGCACGTTCTTGATACCGGCGGCGAGATACCCGACCATGCCCGCCGAGAGCTCATCGCAGGGAATAAACTGCCCCGCACCGAAATAACCGACCTCCGTCACCAGATCCTCCGCACCGGTCGCCATCATACGGATGTTCATGCCGACCTTCACTGTGCCCTCCATTACCCGGCAAAACACAATCACTCCCTTATAGGAATCGTAGAGCGCGTCGAAAATCAACGCCTTCAAGGGGGATGCTGGATTTCCCGACGGCGCGGGAATCTTCGTCACGATCTGCTCCAGCACCTCATCAATATTGAGACCCGTCTTTGCGGAAATGCGCGGCGCATCCGCCGCCTCGATCCCGATCACATCCTCGATCTCGGCTGCCACCTCTTCCGGCCTCGCGCTCGGCAGGTCGATCTTGTTGATCACCGGCATCACATCCAGATCGTGGTCGAGCGCCAGATAGACATTCGCCAGCGTCTGCGCCTCCACGCCCTGCGCCGCATCCACGACGAGGATTGCGCCGTCGCACGCCGCGAGGCTTCTGGATACCTCATAGTTGAAATCCACATGCCCCGGCGTGTCGATCAGGTTGAAAATATATTCCTGCCCGTCCTTTGCATTGTAGATAATCCGCACAGCCTGGGACTTGATCGTGATTCCCCGCTCGCGCTCGAGATCCATATTGTCGAGTACCTGTGCCTGCATCTCCCGGCTGGTCAGCGTCCCGGTCTTCTCAATAATCCGGTCCGCGAGCGTAGATTTCCCGTGGTCAATGTGGGCAATAATACAAAAATTTCGAATTTTGCTCTGGTCAACTGCCATTTCTTCACCTCTGTCACTTAAAATAAACAGGTTAAAAGCCTGTGTTTCACGTCATCCGGTGCAAAACATGTTTCCACCGAATCCCGGTAGATCTGTTCGCTGATGCGCTCGTTCATCATCCCCGCGTCGGACAGGCGCAGGAATTCGTCCGTACAGGTCGTGTCGCTGACGGTGCGGTTATCCGTGTTCACGGACACCGGCACATGCGCCGCCAAAAACTCTGCGAGCGGATAGTCTGCAATATCAAGAACCGCCTTTGTCTGCAGATTGCTCGTAGGGCACAGCTCCACGCCGATTCTTTTGTCAGCACACTCCCTCATCAAATCCGAATCCCCCTTCATGGCGATGCCGTGCCCGATACGGCTGGCACCAAGTTCGAGCGCTGTCCGGATTTCTTCCCTGCTGCCGCACTCGCCCGCATGGATCGTATAGGGCATCCCATACTCCCTTGCCCTATGGAAAAACTCTGCAAACCGCGCCGTCGGGTACACCCTCTCATCCCCCGCCAGATCGCAGCCCACCACTCCGCAGCCATACAGCTCCCTCGCCTCTTTCAGCATGGCAAGATTCGTCTCCATGTCCAGATTCCGCATCCCGCACACCAAAATACCGGTGACTATCTCCGTCTCCCGTTCCGCCGCCGAAAGCCCTTCCCGCACGCTCTCCAGGACAGTTCGCACGGACAGTCCCTGCGCCGTCGAGAACGCGGGCGCAAAGCGCACCTCCAGATAGCGCACATTCTCCTTCGCCGCCGCAGCCGCCAGATCACGCGCCGTCCCGCGCAGTCCATCCGCATCCTGCAGACAGCGGATCGGCAGGTCAAAGCGCTCAAGGTACTGTGCCAGACTCTCGCAGTCCATCGGAGCGCGCAGACGCTCGGCAAGCTCCTCCACGGAATACTCCTCCCCGTGTTTCTTCAGCAGCTGCTGCACCAAGCCGACGCTCATCGAGCCGTCAAGATGGCAGTGCAGCTCAATTTTGGGCATATTGTAAGCTACAAACCGATTCATGACCTATCCTCTCTGAAACGGAGTCCTTCGAATCTCACTCCTGCGATTTTACAATTTTAACAATACGGCTTGTCCCAAGCCGGCTCGCCCCGAGCGCCAGAAAACGCTCGGCGTCCTCCATAGAGGAGATCCCTCCGGCCGCCTTGATCCTGACATCCGGTCCAACATGCGCCGCGAAGAGTTCAACGTCTGCAAACGTCGCCCCCGCCGCAGAGAAGCCGGTCGATGTCTTGATGTAGTCCGCTCCGGACTCCGTGACGATTTCGCACATTTTGATCTTCTCCGCCTCTGTCAACAGGCAGGTCTCAATGATCACCTTCAAGAGACGGCCCTTGCATGCCGCTCTGACCGCGCGGATTTCCTCCAGGACAAAGTCGTAGTTTCCCGCCTTGACCATGCCGATATTGATCACCATATCGATCTCGTCCGCGCCGTTCGCCACCGCATCCTCCGTCTCGAATACCTTTGTGGCCGTCGTGTGATTCCCATTCGGAAATCCAATCACTGTGCACACCTTCATCCGCCCGCCCACATACTCCTTCGCCTGTCTGACATAGCAGGGCGGAATGCACACCGATGCCGTCCCCCAGTGCATGGCGTCATCGCAGAGCGCACGGATTTCCTCCCACGTTGCCGTCTGCTGCAGCAGCGTGTGGTCTACCTTCGCCAACAATTCCTTTTGTTCCATTCTCTCACTCCTTATCCTCTATGCCGAGCGTCTGCGGTCCAAAGCCGACCGGCAGCAATTCGCCCAGCGTCATCACAGTTCGAACACCATCCTTCGTCCCGAGAATCACCCGAAACTGTCCGGGATCACAGAACTCCATCATCACCTGCCGGCATACTCCGCAGGGCGCACAGATCTCTTCCGGCTCCTGGTGCTCCGGTCCGCCCGCAACCGCAATTGCGGCAAAATTTCTCTCGCCCTCACTCAACGCCTTGAAAAAGGCCGTGCGCTCCGCACAGTTCGTCGGGGTATAGGCCGCATTTTCAATGTTGCAGCCCGTGTACACCCTGCCGGAGGACGCAAGGAGAGCCGCTCCCACCGCCCAGTGGGAGTAGGGCACATAGGCGTGCTCCCTCGCCTTGATTGCCAGCGCTAACAGTTCTCTCTCATCCATCGTCCGCCTCCTTATGCGCGCTCCGCGATCAGCAGACGAATCGCAGAAACCGCACAGCTGATTGCGGCCTCTGTGTCGTGCACCTGTGCGTTGGGCAGCCCCTTTGCGGCGCGCTCCTGATTCGCCACGACCAGGCAGCAGCTTCCCACGCGGACGCGCAGAAAGCTTCCCGCGATAAAAAGCGCCGCCGACTCCATCTCCGAGGCCAGGCACCCCATCCGAAGCCACGCCTCCCACTTGTTTTTCAGTTCATAGCTCACCGGCATCACCTCCGGCTCATGCTGCCCGAAAAAAGAATCCTTGCACTGCACCACGCCCACATGATAGCGGATATTCTGCGCCTTCGCCGCCTGAATCAGCGCATTCGACACCGCGAAATCCGGCACTGCCGGATACTCGATCGGCGCAAACTCACGGCTTGTCCCCTCCATGCGGATCGCGCCGTTTGCGATCACCAGATCGCCCCCCATCACATCCTCCTGCATTCCCCCGCAGGTTCCCACGCGGATAAAGGTGTGAGCACCGCACTTTGCCAGCTCGTCGATCGCAATCGCGGCGGACGGCCCTCCGATTCCGGTCGAGGTCACACTGACCTTCACACCGTCCAGCGTTCCCGTGTATGTAACGTACTCCCGGCAGTCCGCAACCAGAGCTGCACTGTCAAAATGAGCCGCGATCTTCGCACAGCGTTTGGGGTCTCCCGGCAAAATCACATACCCCCCGATATCCTGCGGCCCGACTCCGGTGTGATACTGCTTCCCGGAGCCTTCTGTATAATCAACCATGTCTTTCCCCCCATCGTTTCTAAAATCAACAAACTCCCCTCATGAAATAGAATAGCATATTTCCCCGCCGTTGTCTGCTATTTTTTATTACTGACGATATTCGCCGGAAAGAACCTGCCCGAGAATATCCGCGAGCGGCTCCATTGCATTCATCGCCTCCTCTACCGTATTCGTCTGAGCTCCTACCTCCACCAGCAGAGATTTCGGGACAAAATGCATGTTGAACCGATAGCCCTTCAAATAGATCCTTCTCGTGAGATCCGGGTAGTACTCGGCCGCCGCGATCTGCATCTGCAGAGAAAAGGCGAGATTATCCTGAATGTAGGGATTTTTCAGGTAGGCAATGTCTCCCGCCGCCGTCGTGCGGCTCAATCCGTTGAAAAACATGATCTGTGCCATTTTTTTCCCGTCCTGCTCCGTCACAAGCCGGACATTTTCGGCCACGCCGTCCCGGTGCAGGTCAATTACCACCTCAATATCCGGATTTTCTTTGAGAATCTCCTGTATGTACGGCGCCGCAACCGAGTACGCCCGGTCCCGGTTGGGCAAATCATAAGTTCCCGTGTCGTGAATCACCCCAAAGCCCTTCTCGGTCAGGAGCTCCGTCAGCTTATCTCCAAGCCCGACCACTGTCGTGGATGAATCCCCCGCGACCGAATCCGCAAAACCCTCCTGCGAGTGCGTGTGGTAAATTAAAATCTGCGCCCCCTTCGCTTTCTCACCGAGCGTCAGGTCATAGGCGAGGAGCTCTTCGGCATTCAGCTGTTTGCTGCCGATTGTCGTCGTGTTGTCAACCTGATAGAAATGCTGGATCAGATAGTCGAAATCCTTCAATTTTTTCCGGTTGACTGTCACCTTTTTCCCTCCCAGGACATTCGCGGACGTTTCCTCAGACTCCATCGGTGTCTTGCTCTCCGTTTTGTCCTGCGGCTCAATCTCAGGTGCAGAACCCTGTCCCTGTGTCTCGTCCACCGGCACGGCAGGCTCCTTTTGCGGAAGCTTGGTCCCGCTGTTTGTCTTTCCCACGCTCCTGCCCTCGTTCTCCGCGATCATCAGCATCACACTCTGGTTCTCCTGCGCCGCCAGATTCTCGTAATCCGCCAGTTCCTCCGCGCGCGACTCATACCAGAGCATCTCCTCGTTCGCCGCCAGCGCAGGGTAGAGCGCCGCCGTCACATCCTGAAAAATGCCGCCTCCTCCATCCTGCTGCGTGCTGATCAGACCCGGCACACAGATATTCAGCACTCCATTGTATAAGTGGATGGACAGATTGCGCCCGACCCCCTCCCAGAGCATCCCGCCCCAACGGTAAAGACACGCGCCCGCCAGTGTCATCTGAAATATGATAAAGAGAAGAAGCTGTTTTCTGGTCCTTCTAGCCCTCTTACTCCGCAAACAAATCACCACCTCAGCGCATTATATGCTTTCCGCCTCCTCCTTATTCCCGAGCAGTGCCACATTCAGCCCCTCCGAAATCAGAAAGCTCAGCTGCTTGATGGAATCGTCAATATTTTTCGGAGTCACAAACAGCCCGTTAAGCTGCGGGGACAAAAGCTCCCTCGCCAGCTCCTGCCTCTCCCGCTCGTCGAGACCCTGCAGATTTGACAACGACATCGCATGAATCAGCGAGTTCATAGCGTCCGCCACGATCGTCGCCGCGTCCACCACCGTCGGCACCCCAAGTGAAATGACCGGCACCCCGATACTCTCCCGGTTGATTGCATTCCGGTGGTTTCCGATTCCGCTGCCGGGAGTGATACCTGTATCCGTCAGCTGGATCGTGCGCCCGAGCCTTCTCACATTCCGCGCCGCCAGAGCATCCACCGTAATCACCAGATCCGGCGACGTCTCCTTCACCACGCCCCTCAGAATTTCCACGCATTCCATGCCAGTCTGCGCCATCACTCCGGGCACAATCCCGCTGATCTTGCTCACATCCTCGTCGGAGAAAGCATATCTGCCAAACTCATTCATAATATGCCTCGTGATAAAGAGATTATCCACCACGCGCGGTCCCAAAGCGTCCGGCGTCACGGCCCGGTTGCCGAGGCCCACAACGAGCACTGAAATCTCCAATCCGCGGTCTTCCTGCTGCATCTTTGTACCGCCTGAGAGCTCTTCCGGAAGCATCTGGCGGATAATCCGCGCCAGCTCCAGCGAAATGTCTCTGTGATAGCCTTCATCCTCCTCTGCCATCTGCGGCGCCTCGATCGTGACGTACCGTCCCTTGGGTCTCCCCATCGCGTGCGCCGCATTTTCCGTCTGAATGACGACAGTGCTCACTACGACTCCGTTCTCCCGCTCTTCCTCCTTAAAATCAACGCCTCTCACCTCTCCCCGGTTCTTTAGGCGCTCCTGCGATTCCAGCGCCAGATCTGTCCGAATCGGATAAGTCTCTCCCAGCAAAACTCGTACCCCCTATAGCCAAATATCCCTTGATTTATGATAAGCTGTATTATTTTCGTTGCTAACAATTTCCCCAATTTTTTTTAAATTATGTATTGACAGCACTGAGAGGTTGGCATATTATATTGTAGTATGTTTGCGATGAAGCGTCCGTGTCTGTTTCACCGCACAGGATAAGATATTTAGTAGCAGGGAGGTGGACAGGTTGGCTAACATTAAATCAGCAAAGAAGAGAATTTTAGTGACAGAGACGAAGACTGCCAGAAATAAGGCAATCCGCTCTGAGGTTAAGACTTCGATCAAGAAGGTAGAGGCAGCTGTTGCATCCGGCGACAAGACCGCCGCTGAAACAGCTCTCAAGAATGCGACCTCAGTGATTGAGTCTGCTTGCACCAAGGGCGTATATCACAAGAACAACGCCGCAAGAAAAGTGTCCCGTCTGGCAAAACTCGTCAACGGTGTCGCTTAATCATTACAATAATCACCCGAATAAAAAACCGCCCGGCGACCGTCATGCCGGGTGTTTTTTATACCGAGTATTTTAAGAGGAAGAGCTCCACTGCCAGCTGCTCCTGCATCTTCCCGCTCTTTGCCGCCTCCTCAAACGAAGCTCCGTCCTCGATTGCCGTTTTTAAGAGTTCCATTGAAAAAAGACGGCTCTGCGACTGGTACTTGCGCACTGCCCAGTCCGGACAGCCCGCCTTCGACGCGATGTCCCTGCTCCCAAAGCCGTGGTTCGTCATGGATTTTACCACAATCAACTGTTGAAAATGTGTGCTGATTAAATACATAATCCGCATCGGCGGCTCCTTAAGAGAGAGCAGATCATAGTAGAGCTCCAACGCCTTTTTCTGTTGATGCGCCGCCACCGCATCCACCATATCAAAGATCTTGTTCTCCGTCTTCTCCGTGGTGATCGCTGCCACATCTTCTGCTTCAACGCATTCCCTCTCCAGTGTATAGCACAGGAGTTTCTCCAGCTCCCGGTCAATATTCTCCATATCATTCCCGGTCTTGCGGATAAACTGCGCATAGGCGTCTCTTGTCATTGTCTTGCCGTTTTTCCTTAACCGCCCCTCGATCCAGCGCACAAGAATTTCATCCGTCTGTCTCGCAAACTCCACGGCGAGTCCGACGCGCCCCGCCTCCTTGAACATCTTGGTTTTGCGATCCACCTCCTGCTCCACGAACAGGATACAGGTGCTCTCCGGCACCGCAGCCAGATACTCTGCAAGCTCTGCGGAGGACTTTTTGAACAGGCCGCTGCCCTCGATCAGGATAACCCTCCGCTCCGCAAAAAAGGGCAGCGTTTCAGCCAGATCAATGATCTCCCGCGGGTCGATATCTGCCCCCTCGAACCGGGAAAAATTCATCGTATCTCCCTCCTGCACCAGCGCGCACAAAAGCTTATCCCGATACTGTCGAATCAGGTAAGTCTCCACTCCAAAGAGCAGATAAATCGGCCGAAACTGGCCGTTTTTAATATCACTGTCAATTCTTTTCATAACATTTTCTCTCAGCCAAAACGCGACGCGTTTTGCCATTTCAATTTTTACTGTTGAAAACGTTTCCAGGGTTTATCTATAATAAAAATCAGCAAACATTTCTGTCCAAATAATTAAGGAGGTATACGAATGACAAGAGAGGAACTCATGGATCACTATGCAACCAGCATGGAAAACGAGAGACGCGCACTGGGATACTCTCAGGAAAAAATGGCACGTGTTCTTGGAATCTCCTGTTCCGCGTATAAGCGCATTCTGTATGGAGAGAGCGGCAAGATCGATATCTACATCGCCTACCAGATGTATCGTCTTACACACAAGCTCACTTTCGAGCTCGGCTGGATCTCTGACCCTTATCTGGACGTTTTCGCAAAGCTGCGGCAGCTCAATGAACCCCAGCTGAATTTTCTCAACACCATCATTGATCTGGAGCTTGGTTTCAAGGACGCTCTGGCTCAAAATCAGCAGGCGGAGGATTTCATCTCTGTGCTCGTTCCGACCGGCAACATGCAGGACGGCATGTACTGGGACTCTGCCAATGTTGAAAAGCTCAACATCTCTGCCTACCGCATGATCTACGGAAAACAGATCGACTGCGGTGTGCGTGTTACCAGCAGCCATCTGCTCCCGGTCTATCAGCTGGGCGATATCCTCCTGATCAGTCATCAGCCCATTCGCGACGGTGACACAGGTATTTTCATCGACACCGGCACCGGACTTACCTACATCCGCAAGTACCGTCAGGATTCCATCGGCAGGCTGGATCCCATCAACAACTATGGCGACACCATTTTCATAGACGACACCAACAAAGACGACATCAAACGCTGGATCAAATTCGGCCGTATCCTGACTAAGGTGCGCACCTGACCTAATCCAGCAGATTCTGCACGGCCTGCGCATCATAGACCACCGCTGCCAAATGCTCCGCCTCAATCTGATAGAGCGCATTGGCCGCAATATGCTCCGCAGTCTGCTCCAGATCCCGAATCCCGCCGGCATTCTTACAGCGATCCACCACAACGGTCAGCGCGTCTTCCGTCAGAGTGCACTCCTGCGCCTGAAGACCCATGCGCCTTAACACCTTAGGCAGCGCAAATTCCGAGAAAATGATCCGTTTTTCTTCCGCCGTGTAGTCCGGAATATCGATCACTGCAAATCGCGACATGAGAGGCGCGCTGATCATCGACTTATCGTTTGCCGTCGCTATCGGATAGACGCCGAGCGTCGGAACCATACACTCCATATAATTATCCGTAAATCCCAGATTATCCAAAAGCGTCAGAAGCACATCCGCAGGATTTCCGTTCCCCTTGCCGGAGTTTGCCTTATCCAGCTCATTGATAATGAATACCAGATTGGACTCTCCCGCAATGGAAAACGCCTCCATCACAATTCCCGGTTTCGCGTTCGCATACACCCGGGAACTCCCGGTGAGCTGTTCCGGGTCATTAATCGAGCTCATATCCAGCGTCGTCCACGGGAGCTTTAAAATGCGTGCTACCGCGTATGCAATCTGCGATTTTCCGGTTCCCGCCGGTCCCACCAAAAGCAGCCCGTATGCCGGGAGCGTGTGCGTCCGGTTGATCTGGATGATGGTCTCGATGATCCGCTGTTTGACCTTCTCCATCCCGTACAGCTCCTCGTCCAGAATCCGTCTGGCCTCCGTCGGATCGATCGACTCAAAATAATTGCTTTTCCACTGAATATTCATCATGATCGAGAGAGCGCGCTGCGCATGCCTCCGCTCCTCCGGAGACACCTCCGCCGAGCGTGCCACCGCGAGATTGCGCCTCGCCCAGAGGCGGATATTGTCCGGCAGTGTCCGTCCCGCACAGGTCATAAAATCGGTGATGCTCTGAAGGCTGGTCAGGCGCATGCTGTCACCCTCCTCCTCCTTGTCATCGTCGTCCGTCTCCTCGGTCGGCGCACTGCTCGCAAACAGCCGCTCAATCATAAACTGCAGGAAACCGTCCTCCGCTGAGAGCTTTTTCCCGCCACCAAAGGCTGTCTCACGAATCTTTAAAACCGCATACCCTTCTGCACAGTTCACCCCAGACAGGCGCACGGGAATATGGTTCTCCCCGAGCCAGCGAAGAAGGCTTACAAAACGAGCGTCCACCCTGCGTATATCTGCCTGAATTGTCCCGTCCTCCTCCTGAAATTCAAAGGCTGTCCGCTTGACCTGATTCATAAACGCTCCGCAGGAGTGATGCTTCCACTGCCTCTCGCGATTATCCAGCAAAAGAATCGGCCGCTCAGCTGTGGCCGTCTTCTCGTCGGAACGATAGGTTGTATAGGTACATTCTGCCTCCGGCGCCGCGGAAGACTGTGTAAAATCAAATACCGGCATTGTATTCTCCTCATATCCGTAATTCGTATGATCTGTTTGGACTGCCCTTGCAGCTGCGTGAATAGTAACGCTTATTCCAAATACGACAGATAGGTCAGATAAAGCCTGTGTATAAACGATCCTGGAGCAAGGGCCGGCTCCAGCACCTGTCCCGACAGCTTTTTAAAGCGCTCCAGAAGATCGATGACATCCCCCGCCGTAAGCCGGTAACTGTGCGGTACATAGCAGAATTTCCCTGCCGGATCAGGCACAACCGCCAACTCGTCAAAACGGCATCTCCTCTCCTGTCCGTTTAACACACCCAGAAGCGTCTCGACCACATCCTCCATGTATACCAGCTCAAGCTCCAATCCACGGTCCACCTCCGGTATCGGCAGATCTCTCGCGATACTCCGGCAGAGCACAGGCACGAGGGCCGCATCCTCTGGCGGGCACAACCGCCCGAACAGATCCGGGAACCGGAAAATTACCGTATGCGCGTTTGTCGATTTTCCAAACGTGGTCAACAACAATTCCTCCGCCTGCTTTACCTCCCCGTAGGGTGATCGCGCGTATCTGCCAAGCAGCATGGCATGATAGGAGGATGCAAACACAATCGGGCACGGATTCTGGCACCTGCACAGAAATTCCTCCAGCTGCTCCGTAAACTTAAAGTTCTTCGCCATGAAATCATCCATGTCCTTCGCCTTAGTTACTTCCGCAAGATGAAACACAAAATCCGCCCGCCTGCAGTGCTCCTCCAATTCCACCGGCGACACACTCTGATCACACGTGACCAGCTCAATTTCCGCCGGATTCCCGACCGCCTCCACCCGATGCCCCCTGTCCTTTCCTCCCTGTATATCTTTCAAGGCAAGGATTAAGTTTCTGCCGATGAATGTGTCAGGTCCTGTGATCAGTATCTGGTACATACTTTATCTCCAGTTTCTTTTGTATTTAAATATTTTCCCTTGCTGCTCTTTCGAGCAGACAAGGGAAAAGAAATCATTACTTATAACCAATCGCCATTACGGTAAACTTTTTATTTTCGTCCCCGCTCGCCATCTTCAGCTCAATGGTATGCTCCGCAGCCTCCTTCTCGTTCAGCGCGATGCAGACCTTTCCGTAGTTCCAGCCGGACGCGTCATAGCAGTTCAGTGTCTCTGTCTTCTTGCCGTCAATATACAGATCCGCCTTACCAAATGCAGTCTGACCGCTTATCTTGTACACGATCAGCATGGAGCTGCAGTTGACCTTCAATTTCAATGGATCTTTTCCGCTCGAGCCGGTATGCATCCAGTTGTCCGCGAACCATGGCGCATCCTTGCCATCCTTATAATCATAGCCAAAGTTGGGCACCTCTTTGTCCGCTTCGGAAAAACCGCCCGCGTTGATGGAAATGATTGCGGCGTCGTCTTTCTTCTTGGTCGTCGAGTCGATCATCTTGTATCCCTGATAAGCCGCAGTCTTCACCGGAGCGATGGCATTCACATCCGCAATATTGTCCTCTTCGGTCTCCTCTTTATCAATTTTATCGATCATCTGCATAATACAGTCTGCCATCAACAGATGTCCTGCATTATTTGGATGAAGGTTATCCGAATAGTACCAATCATTAAATCCGTCTACCGTTGCAAACTTCTCAATTGCATTTCCCATACTGACTATCGGAAGATCATAGTGCTCGCCATACTTGCGGTAATCCATTTCACATACCCGGTTCATGGTCTGGAACACTGAGAATACCAGCACCACTGCAGAGCCGTCCTCCAGCGCCCCGCGAATCAGTCCCTCATAGCCGCCTCCCGCGGTTGCACACCCATAGTCATTGACGGCAAACTCAATAAAGAGGATGTCCGCATGGTCACTTCCCTCCGGCAATCGGCCTATGATATCGCGCTGATAGCGGACAACTCCGATATCCGACGGCGTACCGTGCATACCGGCATTGATGAAGTGGACATTTTCGCCTCCATCCTTCCCGTAGGCAGCTGCAAACTTTTTGGCGGAAACCTGGGCATAGCAGTTGGAATTCGGTGATGCATTACCGCCGGAAGTAATGGAACCGCCGATATAAGCCAGCGTCACATCCTCCCCGGCGCGGGCTTTTTTAATGACTTCCTTGATACGTGCGTTGTTGCCCGTCGAAAAAACGCCCGCCTCTTTCATCGCCTCATAATTTTCATCCGTGTTCACAAATCCCTTATAGTCAGACTTTTTGCCGGTAATGACCACATCGTCGATATAAAAAGAAAGTGTACCTGAGGAAGATGATTCAAAATACACAGCGATATCTCCGGAATACTCCGGCACCACGCACGCAGCTTCCACCTTCACCCACTTGCCGGACGGAAAGTCCTGATCTTCCACGATGGTGCCATAATACGCAGTCCCGGCAGAATCCTTATAGTCTAATTTCATGGAAATCTTTTCCGTCTTTCCGGAATCCTGCATCACCCACGCCGAGAATTTATAGGGAACACCAACCTCAACCAGTTTTCTGATCGAAAGTGTAGCCCCGTTCCAGTTCGCTGTGCGCTTTGTCACATAGAGGCTGTTCTGACCGCTGTCCGTGTGATTCTTGAGATTCGTAATCTCCACAGCACAGCTGCCCCTTGGACCAAAGCCGTTCGGATTCCCATCCTCGAAATAATTTTTATATACAATCGTATTTTCTACCTGATCAGCCAAATCCGATCCTCCCGTCCCCTTCTTAACCACTTTAATCTTCACCGTCCCGATATTGGTTGTTTTCTTGTTGTAAGTCTCTTTCACGGTCACCTTGGCAGTTCCCGCTTTCAACGCCGTCACCTTTCCGGCGGCCGTCACATTAATCTTCTTGCTGGCGGTCGTAAATTGATAGACGGCATCCTTTTTCTTGTTATTAATCTTGATCGTCTTCGATGACCCCTTCTCGATCGTCAGACTCTTTTTTGCCGGTTTGGCATTCTTTGTGGCAGCCTGCGGCACGACAAGCACAGCAGAGCAAAGCATCGCCAACACAAGCACATGACAAAGAATCCGTTTGATTGTTTTACTTTTCATAAATAATCTCCTTTCATTTTTTAACCCCATTTCCCCTTACCGTAATTAAAATGTGATTGCTATCAGTATAGCACAAAATAAGGACAACGAAAAGGACTAATTTTGTTTTCCGAAAAGCCGTATAAACCTTTTAAATTTAGGGAAATTATGGTATAATTGAAACCATCATATTGAAAAGGAAACGGAGGAAATTGATATGATCTATAGAGATTTTCAGGGAATGCAGCTGTCCGGCTTGGGACTGGGCATGATGCGCCTGCCGGTGGTAGACGGAAACGACGCAAAGATAGACGAAACAGCCGCGGAGGCAATGATTGCCGAGGCCATTAAAAGCGGCATCAATTATTTTGATACAGCATGGGGATATCACGACGGCAGCTCTGAGCTGGCTGCGGGCAGGGTTCTGTCCAAATACCCAAGAGAGAGCTATTATCTGGCGGATAAATTTCCGGGATACGACAATACCAACATGCCAAAAGTGAAGGAAATTTTCGAGGAACAGTTAAAGAAATGCCAGACTCCGTACTTTGACTTTTATCTGTTCCACAATGTATACGAAGGAAATATTGACGATTACTTAAATCCGAAGTTCGGTATTTTAGATTATCTGCTGGAGCAAAAGAAAAACGGAAAGATCCGGCATCTGGGTTTCTCCTGCCATGGCAACATTGACGTTCTCAAAAGATTTCTGGAGGCATACGGGGAACACATGGAGTTCTGCCAGCTCCAGCTCAATTACATGGACTGGCATTTCCAGAAATGCGAAGAAAAAGTGGCGCTTTGCAAAAATCATCATCTCCCGGTGTGGGTCATGGAGCCCCTGCGCGGAGGCCGCCTCTGCAGCCTGCCTGATTCCATGACGGGTGAGTTGAAGGCGATGCGTCCGGATGAGAGCATTCCCGCCTGGGCGTTCCGTTTTTTGCAGACATTGGATGTCACAATGGTTCTCTCCGGCATGTCCGACATGGCGCAGTTACAGGAAAATATTCGGACCTGGTCCGAGGATAAGCCTCTGACGGAGAAGGAATTTGACACGCTCGTCTCACTGATGGATGAGGAGGCCAGGAAAGGCGGACTGCCCTGCACCGCCTGCCATTACTGCACCAGCCACTGTCCGAAACAGCTCCCCATCCCGGATCTCATCTCATTCTACAATGAGCATCTGAGTACCCGCGGCGGAATGAGCTTTCTCGCGCCCATGGGCGTTGCGTCCATGCCCGAGGAGCAGCGGCCGGCAAACTGCATCGGCTGCAGAAGCTGTGAGCAGGTCTGCCCGCAGCAGATTAAAATTTCCGAAATGATGAAGGATTTTTCCGGAATGATCGGGATGTAGGTCACGCGAAATCACATCCCGCCTCATGGTCGTCAATCACTCCGACTGCCTGAAGATAAGAATAAATAATAGTGGAACCCACAAATTTCATCCCACGTTTTTTTAAATCATGGGATACGGTATCGGAAAGCTCCGATGTGGCGCGAACAACGCCATCCCTGTTCACGACCTGTTTCCCATCCGTGAACCTCCAGATATAGTCGGAAAAGGAGCCGTATTCCCTCTGAATGTCCAGAAAGGCAGCTGCGTTGGAGACTGCCGCGCGGATTTTTAAGCGGTTGCGGATAATCCCCGCATCCTCCGCCAGCTGCCCGATCTTCTCTTCTGTATACCGTGCAACCTTCCCGCAGTCAAAACCGTCGAAGGCTTTGCGGAAAGCCTCCCGCTTATTTAACACGCACTCCCAGGAAAGCCCTGCCTGAAAAGACTCCAGAACCAGCATCTCAAAAAAATACCGGTCGTCATAATGTGGCTTTCCCCATTCCTCATCATGGTAACGGACATAGCGTGGGTTTTTCTCGTTCACCCAGCTACATCGCTTCACCGTACACATCCGCTGTACTCCTCCAACGCAGTCATTCTCAAATCGACACATCAATGCAGGCTCCTGTTGTCACAGTTGCCACTGCAGCCACCGCCTCGCCGGTGCTGACGCTCATGCTGGAGTCCGATGCCGATGCCTTCACCGTATCCGCCGCAATCGCAGTCTCCATGGCGCCACTTTGCCCCGTGGACGCAGACGTCGATGCCGATGAAGCTGTTGACGCCCCGGAACCGCTTCGGGCTCCGGCAGATGCGCCTGTCAGGGAAACGATTCCGCCTCTGGAATCGCTCGCCATCGCCGCCACTGCCTTCGCGGCATTGGATGTCACTGCCTGCTGCTCTCTTTGAAGCTTCTGGAAAAATGCCTTTAAATACTTTGAATCCGCCTCCGCGATCTCTTTCTGCTCCTTAGTCCGGTGTTTTAATTTCAATGCCTTCAGATCCTCCGGGTCCATATCCGGCGCGGCGTTTGCTCCCATCAGCTCATCCGCCAGTTCCTCCAGGCTGCTGATTTCCTCCATGGAATCCATCATCAGCTCAGAGAACTCCTCGACAAACTCGTCCATCACATCCGTCAGATCCAGCATCTGCGCCTGCAGCGCATCCGCCATCAGCTCCTCCATGCTCACATCCTCGACGGGCATCCCTTCCATAGGCTGCTGTGTTCCCGCGGCATAAGACATTGGAGAACCTTCCTGTGCCTGCTTCTCCAGCATCATCTGCTCATCCTGCCTCATCTGCTCCTCGATCTGCTCCCGGTCATTGTCCCCGGCGCAGAGGCCGCCCCTCTTGGCCGCTTCCTCCTCCTGCAGATGCTTCATCTTTTTCTTAGCCACGCGCTCCATCGCCTCCGCGTGGATCAGGGCGAGCTGAACAGCCTTCTCGTCATACTCGCCGGATTTCATCTTTTTGCGCAGCAGCGCCGTCTTCTGACGCGCGGTGGAGAGCACCCGTCTGGCGTTGCCGGATGTCTTGGCACTCAAAATTTTCGCTGACACATCCTTGAAATTATAGAAAAACCTTTTTCTGGTTTTTTTCTTCCTTGCTTTATTGACTGAGACATTCCAGCGGCTCTCGGTGCTCACGCCAAACAGGGAGGAATCCGACGAGACATCTCCTATCTGGGAAGATGCATTCTTCGCCTCTGTACCCGACGACACTGTCCCGACCGCGGATTCTCCCGCGCCAAGAAGAAAATCAGCCGCCTCAATGCTGCCGCCCTGTCCGCCAGTCTCGGAGGGCGCACGCTTTGCACCGGTATCTTCTTTGCCGAGAACGCTCTTGGCGCGCTCACCGGTCTGGCGCATGAGGCCGACATTCTTTGCCGCCATATAAAGCTTGTAATTCTTCGACATAAGAAAACTCTCATCCTTAGCGGGAACCGTCATGCCGCGCATGATGTTATGCGCAATCTTCAAGACCTTTAACTCCTCGTTCATCGCCTCGCGCTGCGCATCCACGTCATTCATTTCGCTCTTTACCATCTCCATGTAAAGAAGCAGGCCCTCCTCTGTAGGCTCATAGGTTTCCTTATCCTCTTTTTTTCTGGTTGCACCCGCTGCGCCGCTCAACACGACCTGCGTGTGTTCCGTCTCCGCAACTGCCCCCGGTGCAAAATTCCTTTGCCCCTGGCTGGTCTGACATCCCTGTACCTGCATACTGTCACCTCCATGTGAACCTTGTGACAAGGAAGATTCCTTATCACTTCTTAAATTATGCACAGACTGATCCTTTATCTGTTATATCGGAAAGCAGGGGCCAAAAGTTTAGCGGCAGTTGATAAAATTTGGAATTTGTATTATAATACACTATGATACCAGGGTCACAAGGTCAAAATTGCTCGTGCTTGCACGAAAGCAATTTTTGAAATTAGTGACCCGCCAAATAAGAGGAAGCAGCAATTTACGAAGTAAATTAGCGGATTCCGAATGTTTGCAGGATTGCGGGAACTGCAATCCGTCGGTATCATCCAGTGACGAAACGTCACAAGGGGCAGAATTGAGGGAGAATGAACAGGAGGAGCGCTCATGGCAGTTGACGCAGAAAATGTAAGAAAAGTATTTGGCGAGCACTTAGAATTGATGAAAGCCAAAAGCCAGCGCTGGTTTTTTAAGGGAAACAGCCGGTGGTCCGACAGCAGAATTCGCAAGTTTCTCGAATATTTTGCCATCCCCATCGATCAGGATGATGTCATCGCACTCATGGATACCACCTTGTTGCACACCGGAAAAGAGGGCTATCTGTTCACCACCTCCGGCATTGTGATCAAGGACCTGTTATATAAGCTGTGCTACATCGACTTCAATAAGGTGGAACAAGCTGAGGTCATCGAGGAGTTTGACGAACAAACCTACTCCACCACTACCCACGCCTGCGCGCATCTCAAAGACGGCACCGACATGAGGCTGCCGGACTATTACATCAACAGCCGCGCGCTGGTCCGCTTTATCAACGACGTGGTTCAATCATAACAGCAAAAAGCCGTCCGCATTTACTGCGAACGGCCTTCTTTTTTGATATAATCCCAGACATCCGACTTGAAAAGCCGCCACGAGCTCTCGTTCTCCACGTAGTATTTCGGGCAGTTCTTCCCGGTCACATCATAGTGGCGAAGCACGGCATCCGACTCTAGGCCATAACGGCATGCCAGCCACGCGGTCAATTGCACCAGCGCGTCGTATGTTCGGCTGTTAAACCGCCCCGTCTCGTCCTCAATACAACACTCGATGGCGATAGTGTCCACATTGCGCGCCTTCGAGGCATAAGCGATCTCCTCGCAAGGGATACACTGAATGATCTCCCCCTCCAGTCCGATCACATAGTGACTGCTCGCAGAGGTCGTGTGCGTCTCGGCAAGTCCGGCAAAATAATCCCGGTTCTGCTTGGCGGACGTTCCGGGATTCGCCGTGTAGTGGACAACAATTCCCGTCACCTCCGCAAGCGCCGTACCCGGCCGGGAGTATTGATTCAGGGGGAGCAGATCCTGTTTCACTACAGGCTCCGGCACGGAAACATCGGATTTCTGCGTCTGCACATCCCCGAAATTACCCGCAGGCTTACCGCCGCGGCGCATCATAACAACCAGCATGACAATCACAATAATTGTCAGAACCGCCAGCCCTGCGCACAGAAACATATTCGTACGCAGCTGTCTCTGGCGTCTTGCCCTGCTTCTCTCAATTCGTTCCCTTGCTCTCAACTCTTCTTCTGTCATCCGCCACATCCTACAAAATTGTGTGTACCCAGCCGGCGGGGCCCTCGATCTCGCCCATTTGAATACCGGTCAGTTTGTCGTAGAGTTTTTTCGTCACTGGCCCCATCTCCTCCATACCGCTCGGGAAACAGATCTCCCTGCCGTGGTCGTTAATCTTGCCTACCGGGGAGATGACCGCCGCCGTGCCGCAGAGGCCGCACTCCGCGAAGTCGTTAACCTCGGAGAAGAGTACCTCCCTGTGCTCTACGGTCATGCCCAGATACTTTTCCGCAACCACCATCAGCGATCTTCTGGTAATGGAGGGCAGAATACTGTCCGACTTCGGAGTAACAAATTTGCCGTCCTTTGTGATAAAGATAAAGTTGGCGCCCCCGGTCTCTTCCACCATGGTTCTGGTGGCGGGATCCAAATACATATTCTCATCAAAGCCCTGCCGATGCGCATCTACGATCGGGTGCAGGCTCATCGCATAATTGAGCCCCGCCTTGATATGGCCTGTCCCATGTGGCGCCGCCCGGTCGAAATCCGACACCCGGATCGTGAGAGGCTTTGCGCCGCCCTTGAAATACGGTCCGACCGGCGTCACAAAAATGCGGAACTGATACTCATCGGCCGGTTTCACACCGATCACAGAATTTGTCGCAATCATATACGGGCGGATGTATAGCGTCGCTCCCGAACCGAAGGGCGGAACCCACGCCGCATTGGCCTTTACGACCTCCTCTACCGCCTTCACGAAACGATCCTCCGGGAACACCGGCATCTCTAAGCGCTCGCAGGAATCCTTCATGCGGGAGGCGTTTAAATCAGGACGGAAACACACAATGTGCCCATCCTCTGTGGTGTACGCCTTCAATCCCTCAAAGCAGGACTGCGAATACTGGAACACTCCGGCGCACTCATTCAGTGTAATGTTGGATTCCGTGGTGATTTCACCGTCATCCCATTTGCCATCCTTGTAGTTGGAGACATAGCGGTAATCCGCTATCATATATCCAAAACCGAGGTTGGCCCAGTCCAAGTTTTTCTTTTCCATCTCAATCTCCTCCAATCTGTAACTCGCTGTCATCTTCATTATTAAAAGACTGTGCCCGTATTTTTGAAGATATTCTAGTACAAATTTTCCGATTTGTCTACAATTCCATAAAAATTTACTTAATTAAGGCGTTTCCGGCACAGCCTGCTTTGAGTTCGCCGATGAAATAGAGCGAACCAAAGGCAATGTTCCGCCCGCTCCCCGCAAGGTTTTCAAAAACCTCCTGCACATTGGTCAGGCTCCTTGCGGGAATTCCCCTGTTCCTGATGTATCCCGCCAGTTCCTCCCCCTGCAGTGCCCGGCTGCTCTCCGGCGTCACGGTCAGGAAATCCTCCGCCAGCGGCAGGAGCAGTTCTACCATTTTATCATAATCCTTATCTGCCATGACACCCATGACAAAGTGGAACTTCTCCCCCGGATAAATATGCTCTAAACTATTTTTCAGCGCCAGAACTCCGTTTCCGTTGTGCGCACCGTCCGCGAGCAGAAACGGCTGTTCCGAAAGAATTTCCATGCGTCCCGGCCACTCGGTTTTATGAATTCCCCGCGCACTTATTTGCTCAAAACCCTCATCGGACTGCCGCAACAGGCATCTGCACACGGCGGTTTCCCCCTGCGTTCTCCTGCACAGCTCACGCAGTGCGCGGACTGCTGCCATGGCAACCGCCGCATTTTCCCACTGGTGCACGCCGGGAAGCATTGGCCGACAGTCTTTTGCCGCCCGAATTTCCTCCTCCGTCACGATATGTGCATTCTCAGCGAAAGAACAGAGCACGCTTTTAACGCTTTCCTCCTGCGGTGCGAACACTGCCGGAACCCCATCCTTCAAAATCCCTGCCTTCTCCCGCGCAATCTCCGTGAGGGAATTTCCCAGCAAAGCCATGTGATCATAGCCGATCCGGGTGATCACGGCAACCTCCGGCTTTCCCAGCGCGTTCGTGGAGTCCAGTCTTCCGCCAAGCCCGGTCTCGATCACAGCAATCTCGCAGCCCTGCTCCTCAAAATACAGCACAGCCATCGCAAGACAGTAGTCAAACATCGTGGGCTCAACTCCGAAATCCATGGACAGAAGAAGATTTCCCAGCCTCGTCACATCCTCTCTGCCGATCATCTGGTCATTCACCGTAATCCGCTCCCTGAAGTCCACCAGATGCGGCGAGGTGAACCTCCCCACCTTAAGCCCCATCTCCCCCAGAATAGACGCCAAAAAGGCGCATACGGAGCCCTTCCCGTTCGTCCCGGCCACATGAAGAAAGGGCAGGCCGCGCTGGGGACCGCCCAGCGCCTCAAGGATGCGCGCCGTCACCTCAACTCCCGGCAGTCTGCCGAGACGACGTGTGTTTTCTATATTGTCCAGCACTTCCTGATAACTGTATTCCATATCTGATCTCCTGTATAAAAAGAATTTTCTTATACACATGCAAACGGAGAGAACGAACCCCCGCTCTCTCCGTATTGTACTTCGATCCTGAAACAGATGCAAGTGCCTCCCGTTTATACTGCCAGAATGATTCCCCCGTCGTTTGCGTACATCGTGGACACTCCCGCCGTGTTGACAATCACGATCCTCTTGAATTTCGCCAGCTTCTCGATCATCTGTCTCACAAGCTCCGCACGCTCCGGGCAATTACAGTGCGAGATGGCAAGGACGCGGTTCTCGCAGTTCTTTGTCACCGCAAGCATATTGTCCACCATCTTTTTGAGCGCCTTGGTCATGCCCCTCGCCTGGCCAAGCTGCTGAATCGCGCCCTCCTTCGTAGAACCCATCACCGGTTTGATATTGAGCGTATTTGCCACCAGAGCCTTCAGATTGCTCAGACGTCCCGCCTTGCGCAGAGTCTCAAGTGTCTCAAGCACAAAGAATGTGTTCATGGAGCCAATATACTCCTCCGTGCCCTTCACGACCTCAGCAAAGCTCAGCCCGCTCTCCTCCAGCTCCTGAACCTTGCAGCCGATCAGCGTCTCCCCGATGGACGCCGATCGCGAGTTGAACACGTGAATATTCTTTTTCGCCTCATGCTCCTCATTGTACAGCTTCGCCCCCAACTGAGCACTGTTATAGGAACCGCTGAGTTTGCTGGAGAGCGTGATCACATATACGTTCTCCCCCTCACCCTCGTAAGCTCGCATATAGCTCTCCGGAGATGGACATGAGGACTTTGGGCCGCGGATCGACCGTTTCACCCTCTGAATAAAGTCCAGCTGGTTAAAGCTCTCATCATCCCGGATGCAGACTCCGTCCACCTCCAGCTCTAACGGCACCGTACTGAAATGCCCGTCGTTCTTCTGTTCTTCCGTCAATTCCCCACAGCTGTCAATCACAATCTGATACATGGCAGATATCCTCCTCGCAAGACAAGTTCCTCATTACTGTTATAAAAGCTTTCTTTTACAATATGATGTAGTTTTCATTACTACATTCATATATTACCACATATAACCGAACTTTAAAAGGGGTTTTTTACATTTTTATATTTTTTTCATATTTACTTTTGTGAAACCTTATGGTATTCTATGCATGGTTGCTCGACTAAACAATTTTTTTTGGAGGTACTTTTGATGGACAAGGGCACAGTAAAGTGGTTCAACAATCAGAAAGGGTATGGATTCATCACCGCAGAAGACGGACATGATGTGTTTGTACATTACTCAGGACTCAACATGGAAGGCTTTAAGTCTCTCGAAGAGGGCGCAGCCGTAGAATTTGAGATTACCGACGGCGCAAAAGGGCCGCAGGCAGTCAATGTTGTTGTTGTGAAGTAATCTGGATATTGAATACAGGAAATCAAGAAGGCGGAAATTTCTCTGAACAAGAAGTTTCCGCCTTCTTTCTGTACTATTCCATTTGCCGCAGTTCTCTCACAGACTTTCTCAGCATAAGCATGCCTCCGACAACCACGATAACGAGAATGATCAATTCCAAGTTCACAATTTGTTCGATCAGCATGGTCTGATTCATTTTAAACTTCCACAATTTTTCTGAAAAGCTCACCTGCCAATCTTGTATCTCGCAGAAATCAAGCAGCCCGAAAAACATCTCCTCCGAATAACGGCTGATGAGGGCAGACATCAGGCCTGTAGTCACCCCTGCTGCCGGAACCGTCACAAACAGGATCTCTATCAGCAGGATTCTCAGCACATAGAACGGATTCTGCCCCAGCGTCCGATAAATCGCAACCATTTTTGAATGCCCCCGCAGCCATAACAGCATCACCAACGACAGCACTCCCACGCACATTACAAATACCATGCCCGTGGCAAGTGCCGCCATCCGCCTCATCAGGCTGATGACCTCTGACATCTGGATCTCCTGACTGACAATCAGATTATTCACCACCGTATCCTCCTCCGGTGGCATCAGCTCCTCGATATACCGGCAGCAATCCTCCATGTTATCGTAATCATCCACGAAAAAGGCAATCATGTGGCTTTCCGACCGCCCGGTCAGCCTGACATAGCCTTCATAGCTGCAGAATAAAATACTGTTCGCAGATACCTCATAATATCCGTTTGAAATCTCCAGCCTCGGCGCCTGCAGTGCTTCATAAATGCCGCAGATCCGGAATTCCACGCGATTCCCGTTATAATCCAGGTCAAGCATATCCCCGATCTTTACATGATTCTGCGACGCCAGCGCGCGCTCAACCACGACCCCCTCATCCTGTTCCGCCGGGAAATTCCCCTCAACCAGTTCAAATATTTTATTCCTGAAATAGTCATTAAATCCGGCATTGATGTTTCCACTGATATAAACCATCTCTGTACTGCGTCCGGAATCACTTCCCTCATATGGGATATTCGAGAAATTGAGCGGCTGGCACAGCTCAAAGGCAGTAATCGCGTTGTTATACCCGGCGATGTGTTCCTTTTCCTTTACCTTTTCGATCACAGAACTCCAGTCGTCCAGATGATGATAGGCATCGATCTCCGCCACGATGCTGTATCCGGCCAGATCCGCAAAGCTCTGGTAAAAGCTGTTGATGGAGGAGCCAAAAAAGGCTGCCATTCCACAGAATACGGCCATCACAATAACAATCGCCGCGATCAGCAGACTTTTAAAGGGCTTCCCCTTCAGCTCCATCAGCGCCTGTCTGATACTATTCTTCATCTTCCTCCCCAATCTGATAGCAGACGTCACAATTCTTTTTCACAAATTCCGAATGCGTCACCACAATCACACACTTTTTCTGCTCATGCGCAATCTGCTGCAAAAGGCAGACAATTTTTTTTGTATTTTCTTTGTCAAGATTTCCGGTCGGTTCGTCTGCAAGTATGTACTCCGCGTTGGTCACAAGCGCCCGCGCAATCGCGACTCTCTGCTGCTGTCCCCCCGACAGCTCTGTAACCCTTCTCATGATCTGGTCCGGCCCTAACCCCATGTCCGCAAGCTGCTTCCTGCACCGCTCCTTTAAAACCTTAAAGCTTTCCTTTGGCTGTGAAATCTGCCGTGCTGCCATGACATTTTCCAGCGCCGTCATATACGAAAACAGCTGGTAGTCCTGAAACACATAAGAAATATGATGCTTCCTGAGATTCCTCTCCCCTATTTTTGCAATGCTGACACCGTCCAGCAGAATTTCCCCCTTATCCGGACGCTCCAGCCCGCCCAACAGCGCCAGACAGGTGGTCTTTCCTGACCCGGAGGGACCGAAAATCCCGTACATAATCCCCTGCTCAAACGAAAGCGTTTTGTTCTCAAAAATCTGTATTGTTTCCTTTGCCTTATGATAGGAATAGGCTACATGGTTCATCGTCAACATAAACATCCTCCTAATTCTGCACGTTCAGCAGTGTTCTCGGCCTCGATGTAAAAATGGAATGCAGAGGGAAAAGCAATGTGATTATGCAGGTCAGCACTGCCATCCCTGCCAGAATCAGCAGGTTATTCTGCGCATAGAACATCTCAGGGCTTACCACGATTTCAAACCCCTGCGACAGATTCGGGGTCACCCATCCGCCCCATGCTATGTTGGTGGAGGAGGCAATCACCTTCATACCGGCCTGGTTGACCAGACTGCAGATCAGGCCTGCCCCGGCCCAGCAGGCGACAAGGGCGGCCAGCAGCCCTCCCGCGATATAGCCTGCGCATATCCATGCGTATCTTCCAACACACCATCCTCTGGTTTCCCCAAGCACGAGAAACAGCCCACTTTCCTTCCTGTACTGGCTGGCATAGAATGAAAAAATAAGCAGGATGATGATTTCCCCTATGATCAACACAAACATGCAGATCAGAAAGGACGACTTTCTCATCAGGCCGACAATTCTGCATTCGTTCTCCAGATAGTTGGTTGTCTTACCGCGTATGGTTGCGTTCTCCCCCAGCATGCGGCGCAGCTCATCCGCCACATTCTGCACATAATCCGGCCTGTCTACGTACACTTCCCCGCCCGTAGCTGCACGATACTCCAGCCCGAACAGTTCCACCGCATAGTCGTAATCCAGAACCATCAAGTTATACGGGCTGTGAATATAGACCGATGAGCCCTCCCAATTGGACGGCAGGATTTCAAATTCGGTGTCCGCCTCATATATTCCACAGATTTTAAGCGTAACCTCCCGCCCGTCTTCCTTTGCCGAATAGGACAGGTAGTCCCCCA
>CAZWRT010000009.1:0-48007 GCA_964636375.1 uncultured Lachnobacterium sp.
TCTTAACGTAGTCAGCATGTCCGGGGCAGTCAACGTGTGCATAGTGTCTCTTCTCGGTCTCATACTCAACGTGAGCAGTAGAGATCGTGATTCCACGCTCTCTCTCTTCCGGAGCCTTGTCAATGTTCTCGAAATCGGTAGCCACGTTACCAGCTACACGTGCAGCCAGCACCTTGGTGATCGCTGCGGTAAGGGTTGTTTTACCATGGTCAACGTGACCGATGGTACCGATATTGCAATGCGGTTTTGTTCTTTCAAATTTAGCCTTTGCCATTTGAACTATCCTCCTTCAATTTGCCCTTTCACTCGGGCTTAATCTGGTTAATATACAACTGATTTGATTATATATAAAAATTTTCCATTTTTCAAGACTTATTTCGCTCTAGTTGAAAGAACCTTGTCCTGAACGTTCTTCGGTACGGGCTCGTACTTCTCGAAGAACATGGAATAATTGCCACGCCCCTGCGTCTTGGAACGCAGATCTGTAGAGTATCCGAACATCTCGGCAAGCGGTACATAGCCGCGCACGATCTTGCCGCCGCCCAGATCGTCCATTCCCTCGATACGGCCACGACGAGAATTGATATCACCAATGACATCGCCCATATACTCCTCGGGCATGGTAACCTCAACCTTCATGATCGGCTCAAGGAGAACCGGACTTGCCTTCTGCATAGCTTCCTTGAAGCACATGGAGCCTGCAATGTGGAACGCCATCTCAGAAGAGTCAACTTCGTGGTATGATCCGTCGTAAACGGTCGCATGAACGCCAACCACAGGGAATCCGCCTAAGGAACCTGCCTTTGTGGCCTCCTCGATACCCTCGCCAACTGCCGGGATATACTCCTTCGGAATCGCACCTCCGACTACCTCGGAATCGAACTTGAAGAGTTCCTCTCCGTTGGCATCCATCGGCTCAAAGCGCACCTTGCAGTGTCCGTACTGTCCACGTCCACCGGACTGCTTTGCATACTTGTATTCCTGATCCACCGGTTTCGTAAAGGTCTCCTTGTACGCAACCTGCGGAGCGCCCACGTTCGCCTCAACCTTAAACTCGCGGAGGAGACGGTCAACGATGATCTCCAGATGGAGCTCACCCATACCTGCGATAATCGTCTGGCCAGTCTCTGAATTGGTGTGCGCACGGAAGGTCGGATCCTCCTCTGCAAGTTTTGCGAGCGCCTCACCCATCTTGCCCTGTCCTGCCTTTGTCTTCGGCTCGATCGCGAGCTCAATAACCGGCTCCGGGAACTCCATGGACTCCAGAATTACCGGATGCTGGTCGTCACAGATCGTATCGCCGGTGGTTGTAAATTTAAATCCAACCGCAGCCGCGATATCTCCGGAATAAACGACATCCAGTTCCTCTCTCTTGTTCGCATGCATCTGAAGGATACGCCCGATGCGCTCCTTCTTGTCCTTCGTCGCGTTCAGCACATAAGAACCTGCCTTGCAGACTCCTGAGTAAACGCGGAAGAACGCCAGCTTACCCACGAAGGGATCTGCCATGATTTTGAATGCCAGAGCGGAAAACGGCTCTTCGTCCGAAGAGTGCCTCTCAATCTCATTGCCCTGCAGATCGACACCCTTAATTGACGGGATATCGGTCGGTGCCGGCATATACTCTAAAACTGCATCCAGAAGCTTCTGTACGCCCCTGTTGCGGTAAGCGGAACCGCAGCATACCGGAACAGCGGTACACTCGCAGGTCGCCTTGCGAAGAATTGCCTTCATCTCTTCCGTGGAAGGCTCTTCTCCCTCTAAATACATCATCATCAGGTCATCATCCAACTCGCAGATCTTCTCGACCAGCTCGTTACGGTACTCTGCCGCCTGATCTGCCATATCGCCGAGATCATCGGTGACAGTGATGTCGTCACCCTTGTCGTCGTTGTAGATATAGGCCTTCATTTCGAACAGATCAATGATTCCCTTGAAGTCATCCTCTTTGCCGATCGGCAATTGAAGAATGATCGCGTTTTTACCTAATCTTGAACGAATCTGCTCAACAGCTCCGTAGAAATTCGCACCCAGGATGTCCATCTTGTTGATGAACGCCATACGCGGTACGTTGTAGGTATCAGCCTGACGCCATACATTCTCTGACTGAGGCTCAACGCCTCCCTTTGCACAGAAGACACCAACGGCGCCGTCCAATACGCGGAGTGAACGCTCCACCTCAACCGTAAAGTCTACGTGTCCAGGAGTATCGATAATATTGATTCGATGCTCGAGCGCGCCAGCCTTTGGCTTGGTGAACTCTTCCAGCGTCCAGTGACATGTAGTCGCGGCTGAAGTGATCGTGATACCTCTCTCCTGCTCCTGCTCCATCCAGTCCATGGTAGCCGTGCCTTCGTGAGTATCACCGATTTTGTAATTAACACCAGTGTAATACAGAATACGCTCAGTCAATGTGGTCTTACCGGCATCGATATGAGCCATAATTCCGATATTTCTGGTTCTCTCAAGTGGATATTCTCTTCCAGCCAAGGTTTTCTCCTCCTATTAGAATCTGTAATGCGCGAAGGCCTTGTTTGCCTCTGCCATCTTGTGCATATCTTCTTTTCTCTTCACGGCCGCACCGGTATTGTTCGCTGCATCCATGATCTCGTTTGCCAGCCTCTCCTCCTGCGTCTTCTCGCCTCTCGCGCGGGAGAAATTTGTCAGCCAGCGAAGCGCGAGTGCCTGACGGCGGTCCGGACGAACCTCAATCGGCACCTGATAGGTCGCACCGCCGACACGTCTTGCCTTGACCTCAAGTGCCGGCATCACATTGTTCATCGCCTCCTCGAACACCTCAAGAGCAGGCTTTCCTGTTTTTTCCTCTACTCTGGAAAATGCACCGTATACGATCTTCTGCGCAACACCTTTCTTACCATCTAACATGATGTAGTTGATAAGCCGGGTAACTACTTTGTCGTTGTACAGCGGATCTGCCAGTACATCTCTCTTCCAATTATGTCCTTTACGTGGCACGTTACTTCCCTCCTTAACTAATAATTTGTGTTAAATCAACGGTACTCACATGTGTCTCTCTAATGTGTTGTGCTCCTTTATTTCCTGTGAAATAATTCCAACACTAACCTACTAGCTCTGTTTGTGATACTATCGTCGCGCCGATGGCTTACTTTCCAGCCTTCGGTCTCTTGGCGCCGTACTTGGAACGGGCCTGCTTGCGATTCGCTACACCTGCGGTATCAAGTGTTCCGCGGATGATATGATAACGTGTACCGGGTAAATCCTTCACACGTCCGCCGCGAATCAGCACAACACTGTGCTCCTGCAGATTGTGGCCCTCGCCCGGAATGTAGCTGGTCACTTCAATTCCGTTGGAGAGACGAACTCTTGCAATCTTGCGCAGAGCGGAGTTAGGTTTTTTAGGAGTATTCGTCTTAACGGCTGTGCACACGCCGCGCTTCTGCGGAGAAGACGCGTTGATCGGTCTCTTTTGCAGAGAGTTGTAGCTTCTCTGAAGTGCCGGTGATGCAGACTTCTTAACCGCGGTCTGACGTCCCTTTCTAACTAACTGGTTGAATGTTGGCATTGATTTCACCTCCTGTAATTATTTTTGCCCGCGCGGCCGGATACCATACGGTGCCGACAACACGTGCTGTAGTATTATACAAATTTCCCATCCAATTGTCAAGAAAATTCGACGGGCAATTGTATTACTCAGTTACTCCTGAAATTTCATCCTCCGACACCGTGATGGTCGGGATGAGCTGTTCTGACTCTTCCTCCGGCTCGACAGTTTCCAGATCATTAAAGGAAATCTCCTCTTCCTCATTGATGTCGCTGTCAAGCTGAATGCTGCGGTAACGTTTCATTCCGGTTCCCGCCGGGATCAGCTTACCGATGATTACGTTCTCCTTCATACCGATCAGCGGATCGATCTTGCCCTTGATGGCCGCCTCCGTGAGCACCTTGGTGGTCTCCTGGAAGGACGCCGCCGACAGGAAGGAATTTGTGGCAAGAGATGCCTTGGTAATTCCCAGAAGAACCTGTGAGCCCTCTGCGAGCTTTTTGCCATCCGCCTCAAGTTTCTCGTTTGTCTCTAAGAAATCGAGCGCATCCACCATGCTTCCCGGCAGCCACTCGGAATCTCCGTTGTCCTCGACACGGATCTTCTGCAGCATCTGACGCACGATGACCTCGATGTGCTTGTCGTTAATCTCCACACCCTGCAGACGGTACACGCGCTGTACCTCGCGGAGCATGTAGTCCTGCACGGCACGAACGCCCTTGATCTTTAAAATATCATGCGGATTGACCGAACCTTCCGTAAGCTCGTCGCCGGCCTCCAGCATCACTCCGTCGGTGATCTTTAAGCGGGAACCGTAGGGAATCAGGTAGGTCTTGGTCTCCCCGTCCTCCGGATTGGTCACGATAACCTCACGCTTTTTCTTAGTTTCATTGATCGTGGCAACGCCGGCAAGCTCGGTGATAATCGCGAGTCCCTTCGGCTTGCGCGCCTCGAAAATTTCCTCGACACGGGGAAGACCCATTGTGATATCATTTCCTGCCACGCCTCCGGTATGGAAGGTTCTCATAGTCAGCTGCGTGCCCGGCTCTCCAATGGACTGCGCCGCGATGATACCGATTGCCTCACCGACCTGCACGGCCTGACCGGTCGCCATGTTCGCTCCATAGCACTTTGCACACACGCCCATGTGGGAGCGGCAGGTCAGAATCGTGCGGATTTTTACGCGCGTGATCGGGTTGCCCTTCTCGTCCACGCCGGAATTTATCACCTTCGCAGCACGGCGCGGCGTAATCATATGATTCGCCTTGACGATCACGTTGCCGTCCTTATCACAGATCGTATTGCATGAGAACCGCCCGGTAATGCGCTCCTGAAGGCTCTCGATTTCCTCCTTGCCCTCCATGAACGCCTTTACGATCATTCCCGGGATCTCGCGATCCGTGCCCGCACAGCAGTCCGACTCGCGAACGATCATGTGCTGCGACACGTCAACGAGACGTCTGGTCAAATATCCGGAATCGGCGGTACGCAGAGCCGTATCCGACAGACCCTTGCGGGCGCCGTGCGCGGACATAAAGTACTCCAATACATCCAGTCCCTCACGGAAATTGGACTTGATCGGAAGCTCGATGGTACGTCCCGTCGTATCCTGCATCAATCCACGCATTCCCGCAAGCTGCTTGATCTGCTTGTCGGAACCACGGGCTCCGGAATCCGCCATCATGAAAATATTATTGTACTTGTCAAGACCGGACAATAGCGTGTGGGTCAGCTCGTCGTCCGTCTCTCTCCATGTCTCGATTACTTCTTTGTAGCGCTCCTCCTCAGTGATGAGTCCGCGCCTGTACTGCTTGGTGATCCGGTCTACCGTGTTCTGCGCCTCCTCGATCATCTGCGGCTTTTGCGGCGGCACGGTCATGTCGGAGATGGAAACCGTCATGGCAGCCTGCGTCGAATACTTGTAACCCATCGCCTTGATATCGTCCAGCACCTCCGCGGTTCTGGTCGCGCCGTGAATATCGATGACCTTCTCCAGAATCCGTTTGATCTGAGACCTTCCGACATGGAAGTCGATCTCCAGCCGAAGCGCTCCCTCCGGCGTTGAGCGGTCCACATATCCCAGATCCTGCGGGATAATTTCGTTAAAAATCAGAAGGCCGAGCGTTGTCTGAATAAAGCCCTCCGTCTCAGTCCCATCCGTCATCGGCACCCTGCGGCGCACATAGATCGGCTGGTGAAGGGTGATTTCCCCGTTCTCGTATGCCAAAAGTGCCCGGTTCATGCTGGAAAAACGATAGCCGAACAGATCCATCGGTGTGCAGAGCACCCTGCGGTTGCGGTCTGTCACATCCTCATACCAAATCAGGTCATAAAGCCCGATCTCGCTCTTTCCCGTCTCGCTATCCGGCGTCGTGAGCTTTCTCAGCTCCTCCAAATCATTATAGACATGATCGGAAACCGGCACTGCATCCTCCTGCCCGCTGCGGTCAGCAAGCTTGTGCATGGTCAAATAGTACACTCCAAGCACCATATCCTGAGACGGCACGGCCACCGGGCCGCCGTCGGACGGCTTCAGCAGGTTATTCGGGGACAGAAGCATAAACCGGCACTCCGCCTGCGCCTCCACGGACAGCGGAAGATGGACAGCCATCTGGTCTCCGTCAAAGTCCGCGTTGAACGCGGTACATACCAGCGGGTGCAGCTTAATCGCCTTACCCTCGACAAGAATCGGCTCAAACGCCTGAATACCCAGACGGTGAAGTGTAGGTGCACGGTTGAGCATCACCGGATGCTCTTTGATGACCTCCTCGAGGACATCCCACACCTCCGGCTGCAAACGCTCCACCATCTTCTTTGCGCTCTTGATATTGTGTGCAGTCCCGTTAATCGCCAATTCCTTCATGACAAAAGGCTTAAACAGCTCGATCGCCATCTCCTTCGGCAGACCACACTGGTAAATTTTCAGCTTCGGCTCCACGCAGATAACCGAACGTCCGGAATAGTCCACGCGCTTGCCCAGCAGGTTCTGACGGAAACGTCCGCCCTTTCCCTTTAACATATCTGACAGCGACTTCAGCGCACGGTTGCCGGGTCCGGTGACCGGACGCCCGCGGCGGCCATTGTCGATCAGGGCATCGACCGCCTCCTGCAGCATACGTTTCTCATTGCGCACGATGATATCCGGCGCTCCGAGATCCAGAAGTCTGCGCAGACGATTGTTGCGGTTGATAATTCTGCGGTACAGATCGTTCAGGTCAGAAGTCGCAAAACGACCGCCGTCCAATTGAACCATCGGACGCAGATCCGGCGGAATCACCGGGATTACCGTCATAATCATCCACTCCGGCTTGTTGCCGGACTCACGGAATGCCTCCACGACCTCGAGACGCTTGATGATGCGGGCGCGCTTCTGTCCGCTGGAATTCTCAAGCTCGGCCTTCAAATCCTGCGAATCCTTCTCAAGATCAATCGCCTCGAGCAGCTCCCGGATCGACTCCGCGCCCATTCCTACGCGGAATGCATTGCCGTACTGCTCTCTGGCATCCTGATATTCAGCCTCCGTCAGCACCTGCTTGTAAGCCATAGAGGTAGTGCCGGGGTCAAGCACAATGTAAGACGCAAAGTAGAGCACCCGCTCCAGCACGCGCGGAGACAGATCGAGAATCAGTCCCATACGCGACGGAATTCCCTTAAAATACCAGATATGAGAGACAGGAGCTGCCAGCTCAATGTGTCCCATACGTTCTCTTCGCACGCTGGACTTGGTAATCTCCACCCCGCAGCGGTCGCAGACAACGCCCTTATAACGGATCTTCTTATATTTGCCGCAATGGCACTCCCAGTCCTTCTGCGGTCCGAAAATCTTCTCACAGAACAGACCATCCTTCTCCGGCTTCAGGGTTCTGTAGTTGATGGTCTCGGGTTTCTTGACCTCGCCGTGTGACCACTCCCTGATCTTTTCCGGCGACGCCAGCCCAATCTGGATTGCGTCAAACTGCATCGACTGGTTCGTGTCGTTATTATTGTTTTCTGGCATGGTGTGACACTCCTTCCCAATTATTCTTCATCATCAAGGTCTTCGCCGTCGAGTTCATCGTCATCGTCAAATTCGTCAAGATCCTCTCCGTCGTCGTAGTACTCCTCATCTTCGTACTCTTCGTCCTCGACGTTCACAAGCTCCTCGTTCTCAGCATCGAATTCCTGTCGGGTGAATCCATGTTTTTCGAAGGACTCACTGTCCTCAAACGCATAATCCTTGTCATTGCCGATGATCGCATTAATATCGGTATTGCCATACTCACTGGTCTCAATCAACTCAACCTCGTTGCGCTCCTCATCGAGCACCTTGACATCCAGACCCAACGACTGGAGCTCTTTCAGAAGCACCTTGAATGACTCCGGAATGCCCGGCTCGGGAATGTTGTCTCCCTTAATGATCGCCTCGTAGGTCTTCACGCGGCCTACCACGTCGTCGGACTTCACCGTCAAAATTTCCTGCAAAGTATACGCGGCGCCGTATGCCTCCAACGCCCATACTTCCATCTCTCCGAAACGCTGTCCGCCGAACTGCGCCTTGCCGCCCAGCGGCTGCTGGGTAACCAGAGAGTACGGTCCGGTCGAGCGCGCGTGGATCTTGTCATCTACCAGATGGTGCAGCTTCAGATAATGCATGTGTCCGATCGTGACCTTACCGTCGAAAAACTCGCCCGTCCGTCCGTCGCGGAGCTGTACCTTTCCGTCTCTGGAAATCGGTACACCCTTCCAGACGCTCCTGTGATCCCGGTTTTTAGACAGATAGTCCATCACTTCCTCAAGAAGCGTATCCTTATACTTATCGTAAAAGCATTCTGTCACGCCCTCGCTGGCGGCCTCCTGCGCGTCAAACGGCATGTTGACATAGTCGTTAGCCAGCTCCAGCGTATCCTGAATGTCAATCTCCTTCGCACCGTCAAACACCGGTGTCTCAATGTTAAAGCCCAGTACCTTCGCCGCAAGGCTCAGGTGAATCTCAAGCACCTGCCCGATGTTCATTCGAGAAGGCACGCCCAGCGGGTTCAACACGATATCCAGCGGCCGACCGTTCGGTAAAAACGGCATATCCTCCACCGGCAGCACGCGGGAAACTACACCCTTGTTTCCATGGCGTCCGGCCATCTTATCGCCGACCGAAATCTTACGTTTCTGTGCAATATAGATACGGACAGACTCGTTCACGCCCGGAGACAGCTCATCGCCGGCATCCCTTGTGAACACCTTGGACGCCACAACGATTCCGTATGCACCGTGCGGCACCTTCAGGGACGTATCGCGCACTTCACGCGCCTTCTCGCCGAAGATTGCGCGCAGCAGGCGCTCTTCCGCGGTAAGCTCGGTCTCTCCCTTCGGAGTCACCTTTCCGACAAGGATATCACCTGCACGAACCTCCGCGCCCACGCGAATGATTCCCCTCTCGTCCAAATCCTTCAGCGCATCGTCGCCGACGCCCGGAACATCTCTCGTGATTTCCTCCGGTCCCAGCTTGGTATCGCGGGACTCCACCTCATACTCTTCCATATGGATAGAGGTGTACACATCATACTCGACCAGACGCTCGCTCAAAAGAACCGCATCCTCGTAGTTGTAGCCTTCCCATGTCATAAAGCCGATCAGCGGGTTCTTGCCCAGAGCCAGCTCTCCGTTGGCGGTGGAGGGACCGTCTGCGATGACCTCTCCCGCCTCGACCTTCTGTCCCTTGAAAACGATCGGTCTCTGGTTGTAGCAGTTGGACTGGTTGCTGCGGGAGAACTTCGTCAAGCGATACTCCCTGCGTTTTCCGCCCGCCTCGCGCACAACAATGCGATTGGACTCCGAGCTCTCAACTACGCCTGCCGCCTTTGCAACCACGCAAACGCCGGAATCCACCGCCGCCTTTGTCTCCATACCGGTTCCGACGACCGGCACCTCCGTAGTGAGGAGCGGCACCGCCTGACGCTGCATGTTGGAACCCATCAGCGCGCGGTTTGCGTCGTCGTTCTGCAAGAACGGAATCAGGGCAGTTGCCACCGAGAACACCATCTTCGGAGACACATCCATGAAGTCAAACAATGCCTTGTCATATTCCTGCGTCTCCTCGCGGTAACGGCCGGACACGGAGCTTCGGACAAAATGCCCGTTCTCATCCAGCTTTTCGTTCGCCTGCGCTACATGGTAATTATCCTCCTCGTCCGCAGTCATGTACACAACCTCATCCGTGACGCGGGGATTCTTCAGGTCCGTTTTATCGATTCTGCGGTACGGAGCCTCGACAAATCCGTACTCGTTAATTCTTGCATAGCACGCCAGCGAGTTGATCAGTCCGATGTTAGGACCTTCCGGCGTCTCAATCGGGCACATTCTTCCATAATGGCTGTAGTGCACATCTCGCACCTCGAATCCGGCACGGTCTCTGGACAGACCACCGGGTCCCAATGCGGAGAGACGTCTCTTGTGGGTCAGCTCGCCCAGCGGATTGTTCTGATCCATAAACTGTGACAGCTGTGAGGAACCGAAAAACTCTTTGACCGCCGCCGTCACCGGCTTGATATTGATCAGGCTCTGCGGGGAAATGCCCTCCTGATCCTGCGTCGTCATGCGCTCGCGCACGACTCTCTCCAAACGGGACAGACCGATCCGGTACTGATTCTGCAGCAGTTCTCCCACCGCGCGGATACGCCGGTTGCCCAGATGGTCGATATCGTCATCATTGCCGAGTCCCCACTCCAGATGCATATTGTAACTGATGGAGGCAAAAATATCGTCCTTTGTAATGTGTTTCGGAATCAGATCCGAAATATTCCGCTTAATCGCCTCAATACGATCCTCCAGGGTCGTGTGCTCCTCCATAATCTGAGCCAATACCGGATAGTAAACCAGCTCCGTCACGCCGATGGCTCTCGGATTCTCAATCTCCGGAATCCATGCGCAGATATCCACCATCATGGAAGAGAGAACTTTCACATTTCTGGTCTCTGTCTGGATCAGCACAGAAGGAACCGCCGCATTCTGGATCTGCTCCGCCATCTCGCGCGATACCGTCGTGCCCGCCTTCGCCATCACCTCTCCGGTGGTCGGGTCCAGCACATCTTCTGCCAGAACATGTCCATTGATGCGGTTCTTAAACGCCAATTTTTTATTAAATTTATAACGCCCTACTTTGGCGAGGTCATACCGTCTCGAGTCAAAAAACATTGCCGTGACCAGACTCTCCGCGCTTTCCACAGAGAGCGGCTCACCCGGACGGATCTTTTTGTACAGCTCTAATAAGCCTGCCTCAAAACTTCCCTGCGGCTCACGCTCGGTAATCGCCGGGTCCTTCTGAAGAGAGGCCATGATCTTTGGCTCCTCGCCAAACATATCGATAATCTGCTGGTTCGTGCCCACTCCCAATGCACGCAGCAGTACCGTGATCGGAACCTTACGGGTCCGGTCCACACGCACACTGAACACATCATTGGAGTCCGTCTCATACTCCAGCCATGCACCGCGGTTCGGAATAACCGTGCAGGAGTACAGAGTCTTGCCCAGCTTGTCGTGGGTAACTCCGTAATAAATACCCGGAGAACGCACCAGCTGGCTGACAATGACACGCTCTGCACCGTTGATAACAAACGTGCCCGTCTCGGTCATCAGAGGGAGATCGCCCATGAAAATCTCATGCTCGTTGATCTCGTCAGTCTCCTTGTTGTGGAGCCTCACCCTGACCTTCAATGGCGCCGCGTAGGTCGCATCCCGCTCCTTGCACTCTGCAATCGTATACTTCACATCGTCTTCGCACAATGTAAAATCAACAAATTCCAGACTCAGGTGACCACTGTAATCAGCAATCGGGGAGATGTCTGCAAACGCCTCTTTTAACCCCTCCTCCAGAAACCATCGATAGGAGTCCTTCTGGACTTCGATCAGGTTCGGCATCTGCAGGACTTCTTTCTGCCTTGAATAACTCATACGCATGCCCTTTCCAGCCTTGACTGGACGTATTCTGTTTCTCTCCATATGACGTTTCACCTCTCGTTTTTATTTGCGCCACCCAAAAAAGGCGTGAAAATGCCTATTGCACCATAATAATGCAACCTATACTATACAACAAAAAAATGGAAATTGCAAGAAAAATCTGAAAAAAATTAAAAAGGACCTGCACACCCGGTGTGCAGGTCCCTAAAAAACGAATTACTTTAATGTAACCTTAGCTCCCTCAGCCTCAAGCTTAGCCTTAATGTCATCAGCGGTAGCCTTGTCAGCCTGCTCCTTCAGAATCTTCGGAGCGCCGTCAACAACGTCCTTCGCCTCTTTCAGACCAAGGCCGGTCACTTCACGAACCACCTTGATAACCTTAACCTTGTTCGGGCCTACATCGGTCAGCTCAACATCGAACTCGGTCTTCTCCTCAGCCGCCGCTGCGCCGGCATCTGCTGCCGCTGCAACTACAACACCTGCTGCTGCAGATACGCCGAACTCCTCCTCGCAAGCCTTTACGAGCTCATTCAGCTCTAACACACTCATCTCTTTGATCGCATCAATAAACTCTGCGGTTGTCAACTTTGCCATGATATTTTCCTCCATTTAAATTTGATAGTTCAATGTGATTACTCTGCTGCCGGTGCCTCTGCCGCCGGTGCCTCTTCTGCAGATTCCTCCGCTGCCGGTGCCGCCTCTACCGCGACATCCGCCGCTCCGCCCTTCTCCGCGATCTGATTCAGAACGCGGGCAAGGTTGCTGATCGGTGACTTCATGCTGCCAAGCAATCTGGAAATAAGAACCTCTCTTGACGGGATCTTTGCAATCTCCTTCATGCCCGCCGCATCGTAGAAGGTTCCTTCCACAATGCCTGCCTTGATCTCTAACGCTGGAGCCTTCTTCGCGAACTCGGCCAGAAGTCTTGCCGGTGCGGTGGCGTCCTCTTTAGAGACAGCAAAAGCGTTCGGTCCTTCCAGCACATCCTTCAGGCTCTCATACTCGGTTCCCTCGACTGCGCGGCTCACCAGAGTATTCTTGTATACCTTGTAGGTTATGCCCGCCTCTCTCAGCTGCTTGCGCAGCAGAGTGTCCTCGGCAACAGAAAGTCCACGGTAATCAACAACCACAACAGTCTGTGAGTCTTTGATCACGTCGGAAATCTCCTGAACGATCGGCTGTTTTAATTCTACCTTTGCCACATTCATTACCTCCTCATTTTATTTTCCCATTCTTACAGGCATTGCCCTGTTTTGAATGATTACATCTTGCCTAAAAAAACCTCCCTGCCCCGAAGGACAGAGAGGTAACAATCATTTTAAGATGCGAACATCTGTAAAATTCCCTCGGTAGGCGCTGCCGCGATTTACATCAAATTTCCCAATGCAAATGAGCGGTTTCTTACATCTTACGATACCTACTGTCTTCGGCAATATGCTTTGCTATTATAATATGGTCTCCCGCAAATGTCAATCACTTTTGCAGGATTTGCTTGAAATTGGTCTAAAGTGTTTCTTATTGTGCAATCTTAGTCACGTTCAGCTTGACGCCGGGGCCCATCGTAGAGGTCAGTGTCGCACTCTTGATAAACTGTCCCTTTAAGCTTGACGGCCTCGCCTTGTTGATTGCACCCATAAGAGCCTGGAAGTTGTCGTTTAACTGCTCGTTTGCAAAGGATGCTTTTCCCACTGGCACGTGGATAATGTTTGTCTTGTCCAAACGATACTCAATCTTACCTGCCTTAATGTCGTTGACAGCCTTGGTAATGTCCATCGTAACCGTTCCGGCCTTCGGGTTCGGCATTAAGCCCTTCGGTCCGAGAACACGTCCCAGACGTCCCACAACACCCATCATGTCCGGTGTGGCAACTACAACATCAAAGTCTAACCATCCGTCGTTCTGAATCTTCGGAATCAGCTCCTCGCCTCCGAAATAATCAGCCCCTGCTGCCTGCGCCTCGTCGAGCTTGACTCCCTTCGCAAAAACCAGCACCTTAACGGTCTTTCCGGTTCCGTGCGGCAGAACTACCGCGCCACGAATCTGCTGCTCTGCGTGACGTCCGTCACAGCCTGTTCTAAGATGGAGTTCGATGGTCTCATCAAATTTCGCCGTGGCATTCTTCTTGACGATTGCAATCGCCTCATCCACATCATAGAGATTGGTCTTATCGAATGCTTTCACAGCGTCCTGATATTTCTTTCCTCTTTTCATTTTCCAAAAACCTCCTTGTGGTATATTCGGGTAGGAACTCCCCTCCCACTAAATTAATATCCCTGCTCCTCCCATCAACGGGAATTACCGCAGCTATTTAAATTAATCTACTACCTCAACGCCCATAGATCTCGCGGTTCCGGCGATCATGCTCATTGCAGCCTCAACGGATGCAGCGTTCAGATCCGGCATTTTTAACTCAGCGATCTCTCTGACCTGTGCCTTGGTAATCTTAGCAACCTTCGTCTTGTTCGGCACACCCGAACCGGACTTAATGTTACATGCCTTTTTGATGAGTACCGGAGCAGGCGGTGTCTTTGTGATGAAACTGAAGCTTCTGTCCGCATATACGGTAATCACTACAGGGATAATTAAGTCGCCCTGATCGGCTGTCTTTGCATTAAACTGCTTGGTAAACTCCACGATATTGACACCGTGCTGACCAAGGGCCGGACCGACCGGTGGTGCCGGCGTTGCCTTTCCGGCAGGAATCTGCAGCTTAATGTATCCTTCTACTTTCTTTGCCATTGGAATTGCCTCCTTCTAATGCCCCGTCTGAGGCATTGTAATTAATTTACTCTCCTAACTTCAGCGAAACTTACTTCTACCGGTGTCTCGCGACCGAACAGCTCCACATTAATCGTAACTGTCTGCTTATTGTGGTTCATCGACGTGATCACGCCCGTGGTGTCCTTCCAGACACCGCCGATCACGACGATCAGATCTCCCTCGGCGAAATCGACCACAACATTTTCCGTCTTAATTCCGAGCGGTCTCATCTCGGCATCTGTGAGCGGTACAGGCTTACTTCCCGGACCGACAAATCCGGTCACGCCTCTGGTATTGCGAACCACATACCATGTGTCATCATTCATAATCATATGAATCAGCACATAGCCCGGGAACAGTTTCTTGGATACCTGTTTCTTAACGCCGTTCTTAACCTCCGTCACTTCCTCCAGAGGAACCCGAACCTCAAGAATCTGGTCTTCCAGATGTCTGTTCTCGATCGTCTTGTCGATATTCGCTTTGACTTTGTTCTCATAGCCTGAGTAGGTATGGACTACATACCAGTTCGCTTCTGCCATAAAATGCCTCCTAAATGTTACAGACCAATCAGGTAATTCACGCCGTACTGGATGATCCAGTCTAATAGAGCAATAATCAGTCCAAGCACCGCCGTAACCGCAACCACAGCAACGGTCTGTCTTGCGATCGAACTGCGCTCAGGCCAGATAATTCTTGCGAACTCAGCTTTCAATCCGGTAAACCAACTAGTCTTTGGAGCTTTTTCCATGTTTTCTGACTGTCCCACTCCTAAACCCCTCCTTACTTGGTTTCCTTGTGTGCTGTATGGCTCTTACAGAACCTGCAGTACTTCTTGATTTCCATCCTGTCCGGGTGAGTCTTTTTGTCCTTGGTCGTATTGTAATTACGACGCTTGCACTCAGTGCACGCTAATGTAATCTTTGTACGCACAACTTCCACCTCCGTTTTCTAAATTTGTGCACCTAAAATTAGGCATAAAAAAAAGACCTGCTTTCAAGCCCTCCCACTATAGCACGATTTTTTCAATGCGTCAACACTTTTTTTACATAAGGGTATTGTATTATCCAAAAAAGGACGATATAATATATGTGTATAAATGGATTTGTACACCCTAATCATGGAAGAAAGAGTGGGATCTTATGGCACGTATCGACAGCGCATATGCGTATTATATGTCTACATATGCAAATAAGGAAATCTCTCGCTATGACGCTCACAAGAAGAGTGATCTGCGCAGGGTCTACAATCGTATTGTCAAAACCAACAAAGAATCTCCTTTATATAAGATAACGAATATGGAAAGAGCCAAGCGCTACGCGATCGACATCAAGGAAAATGCCAAGTCGATCCAGAACATAGTCGCGTCTTTGTCGGACCGGTATGGCTCATTCAACGATTCTTTCCAAAAAAAGGTGGCCTCCTCCTCGAATGAAGATCAGGTCGGAGTCACTTATATCGGAGACGGGACCGAGAGCAGCCAGGCAGATCAGTTCTCGATTTCTGTCGAACAGCTCGCAACGCCGCAGGTGAACCGGGGGAACTATTTGACGGACGACGGGCACTCCCTTCGCCCCGGCACTTACTCCTTCGACTTAAATACCAACCCCAACGCCTACGAGTTCCAGTACAATGTGAGCGCCGAAGAGACAAATCTGGACATTATGAACAAGCTTGCAAGGCTTGTCAACCACTCAAGCCTCGGTGTTTCCGCTGAAGTTCAACATGACGGACAAGGCTCCAGCGCGCTTGTGCTGACCTCCCTCCAGACCGGACTTCCGGACGGGGCAGAGCATTTGTTCTCCATCTCACCGGACGCAAGCGCCGGGTCAATGGAGGCAATGGAGCTTCTGGGAATCAATAAGGTAACAGAGCCGGCGCGCAGTTCCAACTTTACCGTTAACGGGAGCTCCCACTCCTCGCTCTCCAACACCTTTACGATCAACAATATCTTTGAACTGACCCTGAAGGCGGAGACCGGCGGTCGGACCGCAAACATCGGCTTTAAGCCCAACACGGATGCAATTGCCGACAATATTCAGACTCTTGTGGACGCATACAACCGCATTCTCGACACTGCCGAGAATTATTCGGCAGGTGAGAGCAACCGGCTGTTAAACGATATGTCATCGCTGGCCCGCGGCAACCAGGCATCCTTGGAATACATCGGCCTGATGGTCGGGGAAAATGCCACCCTCACAATCGACCGCGATATCTTAGCGAGGGCAGTGGAGCCCGACCGGGCAGAGAGCACATTCACCACGCTGTCACGATTCCGCGACGCGATGGGCGGCAAGGCGGAGAGCGCGGCCGTCGATCCGATGCATTACGTCAACAAAGTGGTCGTCGCTTACAAGAACCCGGGACACAATTTCGCGACTCCTTATATCAGTTCTATCTACTCCGGCATGATGCTGGACAGCTACGTTTGATAATACTAGGTTCAAAACTCGGAGCCCCATTCCTGCGAACAGGAATGGGGCTCCGTTTTATTATCAGATGTATATTTTCTCACAGACTAAACAAACTGCTGCAATTCTTCCATCATATCCTCTTCCAGTTTCCTCAGCTTCTCACAGAGCCGTTTTGCCTGATCATCCGCCGCACTGTACTGGTTGAGATACTCACTCAAAGACTTGATTCCCATAGAACAGCCGTCCATGAGGATGCCTGCCGCCTTTTTCTCATCTCCGTTCATGGTCAGCTTTACCTCGGAGGTAAGCCACGACATCGCCTTTGCCACGGGATGCGGATCTTTTTCGTCAGCTCCCGCCTCGTTCAGAATCGTATGGCACTGATCCCCGATTTTGATGTGCTCCGCATTGTACCTGTGAAGCATCTCCTTGAACTCCGGGGTCGTCACATACTCGCTGATCTGTTCCATGCTGCTGGTGGCCATTTTGCTGCCCGCATTGCACTCCTTCAACAGCGCAATGGTGTCGCCGTTCTTTGCTGCACTCATAACACTACCTGCCCTTCTTCATTTTTAAGTGCAGTATGTGCAGACTCTTTCCTATCCATACATGACAGGCCTCAGCCATCCTGTATTTCCCGCTCCATCGCCAGCAGTTCCTCGTCTCCCGGCAGCATCCGCCGTACCTGCGCCAAAACCTGCGCCGCCTGTTCCTTCATCCCGCTGTCGATCAGAAGCCTGAGCTGCTTGCGGATGCCCGCGGCAAGCTCCTCCATCTCCTGAGAGCTTTCTTTGCCCACAGCGGATTCATTCTCCCGCTCAGACGGTTCCTTCAGTGCATCCGGCGCCACCTTGCGTACCATATCCATTACGGGGGTCACACGGTTGCCCTCGTTTTCGTATGCCGCAAGACACTCACAGAAATACTTCCAAAGCCCGGAATGCTCGTGCATGGCAAGAATCGTCGTCTCAAAAATGGGCTTATTCGGCATCTCACACATTGCGCGCACGAGCGTCGGCACAATCTCCTCGAAGACATAGACATGACCCTTGTGCCATTCCAGTTTATCCAGATATTTTTCGAGATACGCCGCATCGCCCTGCATCAGCCCGCAGCAGATCAGCAGGGAATAGCCCTCCTTGATCAACACGAGATCCAGACACTCCCCGACAAACGACACCGGTTTCTGCAAATACAGGATCGGCTCATTTTCTGCAAAAAAATCCTTCCAGCGCAGATATTCCGCGGCTTTTTTCTCGCCCTCTGCATAGCGCTTCAGGTAAAAGCAGGCCCGCGCCGCATTCAGCGCAAGAAACGCCCGACACAGCTCGGTGTTGCGCTTATCCTTCCCTGCCGCTTCGCAGATCTCAAGCACTTCCTCATAACGTTTCTGTTCCCTGCACGCGATCACCTTTGCGCCGTAGAAACCGCCGAGCGCGATATTGTCGTACATCTCATTCCGCCCGGCCGTCAGCGCAAGACACTCCTCGCCGAGCGCGTACAGCTTTTCATTCTCTTTGACCGAACGGTACTCCTGCGCAAGCTGAATCCTCCAGCGCAGATTGTCCGGCTCCTCCCTGATCATTTCCTCCAGCAGGGGCACATTCCGCTCAAAGTGTTTCCACAGCGCCTCCTCTGTCTCGTAGACATAACCGAAATGATCGACGATCGCCCGCAGACCCTTGCAGTCGCCCTCCGACGGTTCCATATATTCGTGAATCTTGCTCTCAAAATGCAGGTCAGGCCACCGGCGGCTCATGCGTGACACCCAGCTGTCCGTATACTGCGTCGCTTCCATATCCAGATAATTCCTCTGGATATAGCTTGCGCGCCCGTACTGTTTATACTCACCGCTGACGAAGAAATCGATGAGCTCCTGCACATCCACAAACCACTCATCGTCATCGAGATACAGATACCACTCGCCGGAGGCATATTTTAATGTCTCATTCCTGGCCTTGGAAAAATCATTGCACCACGCAAAATCCGCCACAACATCCCCGTACTGTTCGAGGAGCTGCCGCAGATCAGCATCGCAGCCTGTATCCAATATGATGAGCTGGCTTGGAATCTGTTCCCGGATCGGCGTCAGGGAGTCCAAGCACTTTTGAATCGTATCCCTGCGGTTCGATGCCAAAAGTGCAATGGACAACACCGGTGCTTTCTCAGCGCCCATCAGGAAAAATGCCCTCTCAGCTCCGCCTTCAGCAGTTCCAGATCCTCATCGTCCGGAGTCATCTGCTGCAGCTGTTCCGTGATGGCATAGGCCTCTGCGTACATGCCGGAATCCATCAGATTGAGAATCTGCTCCTTCACCTCGAGCGCGATCGCCGCCATCTCGTTGGATGCGGCAGCCGCCTCCTGCAGGCGTTTCTCACTCTCCGCTCCCAGAAGAGCTGCATAATTCTTGATCACTGTTCCGAGCGTCGGCCACTCTGCCGCGGCCTTGCCGAGCGCGTCCAGCTTACTCTCATACTCCTCCGGTGCGCACGCAAGCGCCTGATCTACCCAAAATGCCCCGCGAATGTGATCCGGAAGAATCTCTATACACTCCTCAAACACGACCGGATTATACACTTGTCTGGCATAGCGCATATTCGCACTCGCGAACTCGCGCAAAAGCTGCTCGACGCTCGCCGCACTGTCGCCCTGCAGCACGCCGCTCACCCAATAATTGGACATGTGCATCTCCAGATAATCGTAACGGATATCGTTTCGCGTGCGGATTCCCGCCAGATGCGAGCGCACAAAATCCCAGTGCTGTGCGGATCTCCTTCCGTTTAACACGTTGACCATGATCATCCATTTCCCGATCGGCTGCTCCAAAAGCATCTGCTCCAGCGGAATCCTCCCCGCCTCCGCGGCCTGCCAGACCTCCTCCGGGAGAAGTAAAAACTTTCCGCTGTCTACAAGCAGTTCTACCGCCTGCGCCTGCATGTGCTCATCCACAACTATATTCTGAACTCTCTCATCGTACACACTCTTGATCTCCGTCATTCCGATACCCTTTCTGCGATCGCTCTTGAAATAGTTTCCCTGAAATATATTTCGGCAATTGACCACCGTTTGGCAACCTCGGCCTTCATATTTCTAATTAATTTTCACGCCTATCCATTTTAAAGAAACGCTGATCAATTTACCGTTTCCCCAGTAATCCGATTCTCGCCTCAAGTTTCATTTTCGCCGTCTCTAAATCATTCGGGCAGATTGCGGCAAGCTGCTCCAGAATCTCAATCGCCTCCGCAAAGCGCCCCTCCTCGAGCGCGGTCTGAACCCGCTCCTTGATCTGTTTCTCCAGCTGCCGCATTTCGTCCCGCTCGCGCATCGCGCGTTTCCGCCATTCCGACTCGCGTTCGCGCAGATATCGGACAATCACCGGCGACAGAGCAGTGTCCACATGCGCCGCATTGTCCAGGTACTCCATTTCCTGCCGGCTATCTCCCTGAACCGCAAACGCCTTCTCCAAAAAGAAGCCCGCCAGTATGTATCCCGGAAGAAGCTCCGGATATTTCTGAACAACCAGTGGCGTAAAATACTTCCTGGCAAACTCCGCCGCGCGCGTTCCATAGTCTTTCAGTCCCTGTTCCATGTCAGCGTACGCTTCTCCCTTGACCGCCCGCCCGTATGCCAGCCACAAAAACGCAGTATCGTAGCGGACATTCTCGCGGCTCTTCATCGCAAGCAGCTCCCGCTCCGTCGTCCAGAGATCCGGCACAGGAACCTTCCCCATGTACTCCTGCAGCTGCTCCTTCCACGTCTCATACGGAACCGAGAGATACCCCTCCTCCACGGAGCCCCCGTGGCGCTTTACAATATCTTTCAAGACACCCGGCGTCAGAAAAACATCCGGCGTGCGCCGGCAGAAACCGGAGAAAAATGCCTGATAATCCGCGTCCTCGCCGTTCTCGTCCGCCACAATCAGTTTCACATACCAGATATACCAGAACTCGCCCTCCATCTGCGCCGTCATTCGCATCAATGCGCGGCACGCCTCCTCGTCCTGTTCGCGCCTCCCCTCAATCGCGGCAAACAATTTCGACGCCGCCTCGCGGTTGTTCCACAAATCCTGCATGGCGCGAAGCAAGGTCTCATCGGAGGGCGTCTTCGCCATCGCCTCCACCAGAACCGGAAACAGGTCGTCCGAGACATACATCACCGGCTGTCCCCAGCCCAGCTCCTCATAGTTTTCCCTGAGCGCCGAAGAGTCCCCGCGCATCAGGCCGCAGCCGATTTGCAGAGAAAGCGCCCGCTTTCTGCACACATTGTCAAACGCCGTGCCGACCAGAAGCGCCCCCTCCTCCTCCTCAAGCTGAGAGCGGTGCTTTTTAAAATATTCAAACGCATCCTCATATACCGCAAGCTGCTCCTCCACCTTATCGCATTCCCGCCGTTGAAAATGCAGGCGCGCGAACGAAAGCGCGCAGTAGGCCCGGCACAGGCGCGACACTCGTTTATCCATCTGCATCGCTTTTTTCACCGCAAGCGCTGCGTCATTGTGTTTCAGCGCTACCTGACTGTCCAGAAGCCCCGCGTAAAAGGTGCCGATATCGCGGAAGTCGTCCGGATCTGTGCATTTCGTGACAGCCTCCAGCGACTCCTGACAAAATTTCTGCATCTCCTCCCACTTGTGAACATTGTTGAATTCCTGAATGATCTGCACCCGCCAGCGCAGACGCTTCGGCTCCTCCTCCATCATTTGGAGCAAAAGCGGGTAATTGCGCTCAAATTTTTTCAGCTTTGCCTCCATCGTCTGAGCGATATAACCCGTGTGGTTGGCGACCAGATGCAGATTGATGCACTTACCGACCTGCGGCGCAATGTACTCATGAATCCTGCTGTAAAATTTCGTCTCCGGATAGAGCTTAATGATCCTCGACACCCAGCTGTCGCTGTAGAAAGCGCCCTGCGCATCATGATAATTTCTCTGGATATAGTTGGCACAGCCGTAGTTTTTATACTTTCCCGAGGTAAAGAAATCTATGAGCTCGTCATACTCAACAAACCACTCATCGTCATCGATGAACAGATACCACTCACCCCTTGCCATCTCAACGCTGACATTTCTCGCCTTGGAAAAATCATTGCACCACACAAACTCCGCTACGCGGTCCGTGTACTCCAGGCAGAGCGCATGTATCGACGCATCCTGGCTGGTATCCACAATGACCAGCTCGCTCGGGATTTTTTCCATAATCGGCCGCAGCGAATCCAGGCAGCGCCTGACCTCCGCCTTGTTCCTCGACGCCAGCATTGCAATTGTCAATAATATCTTTTTTGCCACAGAATTTCCTCCATTTTCCATGCCATTTCCTGATACAAAAAAGAATGTGCCTACGGCACTTTCCTATCTGATAAGAAAAAGGGGAGCGGTTTCGCTCCCCTTAAAAGCCTTGTTATTAATTAGCCTAACAGAGACATAACGCCCTGTGTTGCCTGATTTGCCTGAGCCAGCATAGACTGTCCAGCCTGTGCAAGAATGTTGTTCTTGCTGTACTCAACCATCTCTTCTGCCATATCAGTATCGCGGATCTGAGACTCAGCAGCGGTTGTATTCTCAACAACGTTGTCCAGGTTAGCGATTGTATGCTCAAGTCTGTTCTGGATAGCACCGAGCTCGGATCTCTGTGCGGAAACCTTAGCAAGCGCGTCTGCGATAGCGTCGATCGCATAAGTAGCCTTTGCGCCGGTCTTATCCATAACGTTGAGACCCTTAATCATGAGTCCTGCAGAATCCATGGTATCGATCGTGAAGGAGATCTTGTTGGTTCCGTCAGCGTCAGCACCTACATGTAAGCCAACCTGCAGACCCTGCTTAATCTGAACGTCGCCCTCTGTGATCTTGAAGGAGATCTGGGTCTGAGCAGTAGCATACTGTGTTGCCTCTGCGTAGTCCGGGCTGCCCATGAACGTAGAAGCCGTTACAGTTGCCTCATGTCCCGGATCTGCACCGATGGAGCTTGCCTTGCGCAGCTCATCTGCGATCAGCTCGTATGCCTTCTTTGCAGAGATCACGGAGCCGTCATTGTCGCTGATACCATCACCGCCCTTGTCTGTCATAGCTACAAGAGTCTGGGTTCCGATTACAACCTTGTCAGTATCCTTTACCAGTGCTGCAATGTGCGCAGCAGTAAGCTTATTCTCAGTCTTATCCTCATCCGCATCGCTTGCAACGATCTTGTACTCAGATCCGTTGATCGTGATGATGCATCCGACACCATTTCCTTTTTCAATGCTTGTGCCATTCTCAATAATATCGCGGACGCTCTCAACCGTTGTTCCGATTGTGTATCCTCTTGCGCCGATGGAGATTGTATCACCATACTTCAGTGCGCTCATTGTGAAAGTAGCGGTACCGGTTCCTACACCTGCAAGTTCTCCCTGAAGACCGGCATCTTTAGCAGACACAATTGCAGTGGATGTCTTGCCATTTCCTTTCATAAGGTAAGTCTCGTTGAACTTTGTTGTCTCAGCAACACGGTCAATTTCTGTTGTCAGCTGATCGATCTCGTTCTGGATTGCCAGACGATCGGACTCACTGTTGGTTCCGTTCGCGGCCTGTACTGCCAGCTCGTTCATTCTCTGTAACATGGAGTGAACTTCGTTCAATGCGCCCTCAGCCGTCTGTACTGCTGAGATACCGTCCTGTGCATTGGTGGATGCCTGATCCAAACCTTTGATCTGCTTTCTCATCTTCTCAGAGATCGAAAGACCTGCTGCGTCGTCAGCTGCGCGGTTGATCTTGTATCCGCTGGAGAGCTTCTCCGTTGACTTTGCCTGACCGTTTGTTGTTACGTTCAACATTCTGTTGGCGTTCATCGCCTGCATATTGTGCTGTACTACCATGATTTTTCCTCCTTGAATGTCCTTGCAACTTGCCTGTTGCAATCATTGTTTGTGAGTTGTTTATTACTACCTACTTGCCTTATATATCGGGCGAAATCCGAACTTCTTAACCCCTAATTTAAAAAAAATTTAATTTTCCATTTTCAGCAGTAAATATCATACCCTTTATGCAGTACAACAGCGTTCCTATACAACAGCTTTCATAATAGATAGCTCTCCGGCACGTTGGTGATAATATCGGTCGCGCCGAGCCGGGCATACTTTGTCATCCTCGTCTCTTTCAAAGAACGGGACTGGTTAAAAAAAGGCTCCTCGCTGTTCCAGACACGGACAGGAATCCCCTGAATTTTTTCTATATCCGCCTCGTTCAGCGGCAGTCCGCCGTTCCACGGATGAATCGCATCCGCGTGCACGCGCTCCATGTCCTTCAGGCACTGCCGGAAATCGTTTCCCAAAATGGCTGTCTTCGCCGCCGGATTCAACCGCCTGATGAGCTCCATGGACTCAGGGAGGAAGGAGGAATACACAATAGAATCATTCAGATGATACTGCTCCACCAGAGCAAGCACCTTCTCCTCCATTCCCTCATAGCGAATACGGCCATTTTTCATCTCAATGTTGATCATCAGTCCCCGGCCGTTGCATGCGGGCAGGAACAAATCAAACACCTCCCGAAGCGTCGGCACGGATGCAGCGCTGCCGCTCCCTCCCTGAATCTTCATGGATTTGATCTGCTGCAGAGAAAGACTTTGAACGGCTCCGGTGCCGTCCGTGGTGCGGTCCACAGTCTCATCGTGGATGACCACGATCTCGCCGTCCTTCGTCATCTGTACATCCAGCTCAATTCCGGTTAGTCCCCGTATGGCGGCTGCAGCCGCAAATGCCTCCAGCGTGTTCTCCGGACAGCGCATGCTGCAGCCCCGGTGCGCCCAGATGCGGACAGCTTTTACTCCGCTGTTTCCTAGCTGCAGAGGCATCTCATCCGGGCATTTCACAGCCTGCGAATCCGGCTTCGCCGTACAGTCCCTCTTCATTTCCCCCTTATATAGAAGAAACGCCTCCATCTGTGAGGCAAGCCAGATGCTCTCCTCTTTCGTCACGACCGGTAATGTATCGGCGGCTCCGCATGCGGATACATTCCCTGCTTCGCTGGTTGCCTTCCTCTGCGCGGCGATCTCTTCCGCAAACGCCCGGATCTCATAGCGCAGCCCCGCCCCCTCAAACGGAAAGTGATAGGCCTCACGTCTGGAGGAATCTTCATAGCGCACCTCGAAGGTTTTCGTCAGCCACCACGGCGACTCCGCCAGAATGTAGCCATTTGTCCCGGAGATGATCAGCTGTCCCTCGGATTTCGCGGAAAGGCCGGTCTTGGCTAACGCCAGCGCGTTCGGATAGCTGAGTACGGCCTTGGTGTAGCCGTCCCTCCCGCTGCCCATGCGGATCGACTGAAACTGAATTCCCGTATGATTCGCACCCAGCAATTTTATAATCGGAAGAAGCGGATAGGTGCCCAGCTCCGTAAAGCTGCCGCCGTACTGCTCGTCCCAGATTTCCCGCACATTGGACGGCGACAGCTTTGTGAAACATGCCTCCACATCACAAATTTCCCCGATCACGCCGCTTTTCGCCATCTCAACCAACGCTTGAAAGCCCGGACAATAAGCAGTCTTGATGGCCTCCATCAGTACAAGATGTTTCTCCTTTGCAAGCGCAAAAAGCTCCTTCGCCTCCTCCGCCGAAAACGACAGCGGCTTCTCGCAGAGCACGTGTTTTCCGGCGAGCAGCGCCTGCCGGGTATAGGGCACGTGCGTCTCGTGCGGCGACGCAGTATATACGGCATCCACTTCCTGTAAAAAATCCTCCAGCCGGTCGGCAGCCCTTGCTATGCCATGTTCCGCGGCAAAGCGCTCAGCACTGGAACGACGCGGGTTGTAGACACAGGCCAGCTCAATCTCTTTAACAGCCCCAGCCTCCGGCACAAACCGGGCCGCAATGCGCCCGGTTCCGATAATTCCAACTTTTATCATACTAAACTCCCGATTACCGTTGTCAGTTTTGCTCTGTTCAGACCTGATTCGACTGTTCCCGGCGTTTTTGCATGAATCGCTCAGTGATTTCAGCCATCACTGTAGACTCTTCCGGCGTCAGCCGATAACCGTTCGTCCCATAACCGTTGATTTTGGACACAAACTCGTTGATCTCGTAACGGAAACCATCGCCCTGAAATTTCGGCTCAAAAATCTCAATTTCGTTCGGATCTTCGTAGCGCACTTCAAAATGCCTGGTCAGCCACCATGGGGACGGTGCCAGAATATAGCCCTTCGTGCCTGCGATCACGAGCTGGCCTTCGGATTTCACGCCGACACCCATTTTTGCGGACGCCATGGCATGAGCGTAGCGGATCTGCAGCTTGGTGTACAGATCAATCCCGCCCTGCCCCGGGATGCAGTCAATCTGCAGCTCCTGATAATTTGATCCCAAAAGCTTTATAATCGGCAAAAGCGTGTAGCTCCCAAATTCGAGAAAGCTTCCGCCGTACGCCGCATCAGTCGCCTCGCGGGAAGCCGGGTCCGCAAGCCTCGTAAAGCACGCCTCCACATCACGTATCTCTCCGATCTTGCCGCTCCTCGCCACGTTGATGAGCTGCTGAAAGCCGGGACAATACGCAGTCTTTACAGCCTCCATGAGCACCAGCTTTTTCTCCTCCGCCACCCGATACAGCTCTTCGGACTCCTTTCTGGTAAAAGCCAGCGGTTTTTCACAAAGCACATGCTTTCCTGCTGCAAGCGCCTCCTTTGCATATTGATAGTGGAACTCATTCGGAGACGCAATGTATACGGCGTCCAATTCCCTCAAAAACCGGTCATAATTCTCATGCATGCACTCAATATTATATTTTTCCTGAAAACGCCTTCCGCTCTCCTCCTGCGGATTGTAAGCATAAATAATGTGGATTCCGCTGACATACTTCGCCTCGCCCAGAAACCGCGGAGCTATGCGCCCGGTTCCGACAATGCCCATCCGGACAATCTTGAACTGGCTCTCCCGCAGCATTGTAGAGGAAATCTCCGGAGTTCGCTGCAGATACACAACCTCACAAAAGGCCTTCAGATAGTCAAATTCTCCTTCCCAATCGGAGCCAAGTGTAAAAACGTCAATCCCATATCTCTGGATATCCTCGATCTTCTGCCCCTCGTGATCCTCGACAATGATCTCATCCGCAAAACCGGTCTTACGCACGTTCTCGATGCGTTCCATGATAGGGTCGATGACGTTGATCTTTCCCCGCGCAAGATCATAATGCTCGGTCGTGACGCCTACAATCAGGTAATCCCCTAATTCCTTGGCTCTTTTTAACAGATTGTAATGGCCCTGATGAAACAGATCATAGGTTCCGTATGTAATTACCTTTCTCATAAGCGCCTCCACCTCGTTTATATAATTTCAGGGTCAAAAAGCCTTTTGACCTTCTGACCCTGGTATCTTAGTTTTGCCCGTAATAGGCGTTCTCCCCATGCTTCCGATAGAAATGCTTGTTCTTGATACTGTCGGGTGCCGGCTTTACCTGCGGGTTGATAGCCTCGGTATTGCGTGCCATCTTGGCAACCTCTTCCAGAACAACCGCATTGTGAACGGCCTCAGCGGCATCCTTGCCCCATGTAAAGGGACCGTGGTTTTTGCAGAGAACCGCCGGAGTATAGACCGGATTGATGCCTCTCTCCTCAAAGGTCTCGATGATGACGGTGCCCGTGTTCTTCTCGTAGCCCGCGTCAATCTCCTCCTGCGTCAAATTCCGCGCACAGGGGATCGGACCGAGGAAGTAGTCTGCGTGGGTCGTCCCGTACAGTGGGATATCACGCCCCGCCTGCGCCCATGCCACCGCTTCGGGGGAATGGGTGTGCACAATCCCTCCGATATCCGGATATTTTTTGTAGAGCTCTAAGTGAGTGGCGGTATCGGAGGAGGGCTTGTAGCGGCCCTCGACCTTATTTCCGTCCAGATCCATCACTACCATATCGTCCGGAGTGAGTTCATCATAATCCACGCCGCTGGGCTTGATCACAAAATATCCGCTCTCGCGGTCAATCCCGCTCACATTGCCCCAGGTGTAGGTGATCAGTCCTCTCTTCGGGAGCTCCATGTTGGCTTCATATACCTGATCCTTTAATTTTTCTAACATATGCCCTCCATTCAATCAGTCCGCAGCAGCAGACCAGAGCAGATCACCGCAAATTAGTTCCAAGCCTTAATGCTCTTGTAGATACCCTCAGCGTCCAGGCCATACTTCACCAACAGCTCATTCGCCGGGCCGGACTCGCCGAAGCAGTCATTGACACCGATCTTCTTCACCGGAGTCGGGCACTTCTCGCTGAGTACGTCGCACACGGCGCTGCCAAGGCCGCCGATCACGGAGTGCTCCTCCACAGTGACGACTTTGCCGCACTTCTTCGCTGCCGCGATCACCAGCTCCTCATCCAGAGGCTTGATCGTGTGAATATTGATAACCTCTGCGTTCACGCCGTCTGCGGCAAGCTTCTCCGCCGCTTCCAGAGCCGCGCTCACGCACAGACCCGTTGCGATAATTGCAAGATCACTGCCCTCGCGGAGAACAATGCCTTTTCCGATTTCAAACTTGTAGTCCGGCTTGTCGTTGATCACCGGAACTGCCAGACGGCCAAATCTCATGTAGACCGGTCCCTCGTGCTCATAGGCCGCGCGCACGGCTGCCTTTGCCTCGATATCATCACTGGGGTTGATCACAACCATTCCCGGAATCGTGCGCATTAATGCAATGTCCTCGTTGCACTGGTGGCTCGCACCGTCCTCACCAACAGAAATTCCCGCGTGGGTCGCGCCGATCTTTACATTCAGATGCGGATATCCGACGGAATTGCGCACCTGCTCGAACGCCCGCCCCGCCGCAAACATTGCAAAGGAGCTGACGAAGGGAACCATCCCCGTCGTAGCAATTCCTGCCGCGATGCCTACCATATTACACTCTGCGATACCGCAGTCGATGTGGCGGTCCGGAAATGCCTTCTTAAAAACGCCAGTCTTGGTGGCAGCGGCAAGGTCCGCATCCAAAACCACCAGATCCTCTTTCTCTTTTCCAAGCTCCGCCAGCGCGTTACCGTAGCTGTCGCGGGTCGCAATCTTAACTACATCTGCCATTACTGCTCACCTGCCTTTCTCAATTCCTCCATTGCCTTCTCAAACTCCTCATCGCTGGGCGCCTTGCCATGCCAGCCGACCTGATTCTCCATAAAGGATACGCCCTTGCCCTTCACGGTCTTCGCGATGATGGCGACTGGCATACCCTTAGTCTCGCGCGCCTCTTTCATGGCCGCCGCGATCTGATTCATGTCGTTGCCGTCGATGTTGATTACATGGAAATTGAACGCCTTGAACTTCTCGTCGATCGGGTACGGGGAGTTGACCTCCGTGATCGGCCCGTCGATCTGAAGATTGTTGTTGTCCACGATCACCACCAGATTGTCAAGCTTTTTGGCGCCTGCAAACATGGCAGCCTCCCAGACCTGACCCTCCTGGATCTCGCCGTCTCCGAGGAGTGTGTACACGCGATAGCTCTTGTTGCGGAGCTTAGCGGAAAGTGCCATTCCCACTGCCGCAGAAATGCCCTGTCCCAGAGAACCACTGGACATATCAACGCCCGGCGTGTGGGCGATGCAGGGATGTCCCTGAAGATGAGAGCCCACATGGCGCAGGGTCTCAAGATCCTCAACCGGGAAATAGCCGCGGTTTGCGAGAGTCGAATAGAGTCCCGGCGCGGTATGCCCCTTGGAAAGCACGAAGCGGTCGCGGTCCGGATCCTTCGGATTCTTCGGATCGATGTTCATCTCCTCAAAATACAGATAGGTATAAATGTCCGCCGCGGAGAGCGATCCGCCCGGATGTCCTGATTTCGCCGCATGGACCCCGGTCACGATCCCCTTGCGGACTTCAAGCGCTGTTTTTTGTAATTCCTGAATTGTCATTTTAACCTCCCTTTCTATTATCATGCATTATAGCGGAAGCGCCGTAATCGCCGCCTGCTCCGCCGCAATTGCTGCCCGATAGCTATCTATGTACTCGTCAAAGCCCTTCACATCCGCCGCATCCGGCTGCATCACGCTGCCCTGCTGCCCCGCGAAGACTCTATTATTTAAGTAGGTATCCAATGCCTCGCCGTCCTTGCGGCTCACCATGTATGCCGCGAGAACCGCCATGCCCCAGGGACCGCCCTCTCCCGCCGTCTCCATGACCGCCACCGGCGCATCCATGGCTGCCGCGAGAATGCTCTGCCCGACGCCCTTCGTCTTGAACAGGCCTCCGTGCCCGTAAAGCGTGTCCACCTTCACCTTCTCCTCCTTGAAGAGAATGTCGCAGCCGATCTTTAAGGTCGCCAGAGACGCATACAGGTGTGTGCGCATAAAGTTCGCCAGCGTCAGCTTCGCGTCCGGCTTGCGCACGAACATCGGCCGCCCCTCGTTGAGCCCGATCACCGGCTCGCCGGAAAAACAGTTGAACGCAACCAGCCCGCCGCAGTCCTTGTCGCCCTGCAATGCCTTATTATACAGAGTACCGTAAAGATTGTCCATGTCCACAGCCAGCCCGAAGGTGTCGGCAAAGTCCTTGAACAGCCCTACCCAGGCATTCAGATCGGAGGTACAGTTGTTGCAGTGCACCATCGCCACCGCATCCCCCATCGGGGTTGTCACCATATCCAGCTCTTCATGTACTTTCTTAAGAGCCTCCTCCAGAACCACCATGGCAAATACGGAAGTTCCGGCGGACACATTTCCGGTGCGGACCGCCACAGAATTCGTCGCCACCATACCGGTGCCTGCGTCTCCCTCCGGGGGTGCCATCGGAATTCCCGCCTCAAGCGTTCCGCTCGGATCAAGGAGTTTCGCCCCCTCTGCGGTCAGCGCACCTGCATGGTCTCCCGCTACAAGCACCTTCGGCAGAATGTCGGAAAGCTTCCACGGGTATTTCTGCACCTTCGGAAGCGCCTCAAAGGTCTTCAGCATCTTCGCGTCAAAATCCCGCGCCGCGGAATCGATCGGGAACATACCGGAGGCCTCCCCGACCCCGATCACCTTCTCCCCGGTCAGCTTCCAGTGAATATAGCCCGCCAGCGTGGTGAAAAAGCGGACACTGCTCACATGCGGCTCATCGTTTAAGACCGCCTGATACAGATGCGCGATGCTCCACCTCTGCGGAATGTTGAAATTCAGCACGCCGGAAAGCTCAGCCGCCGCCTCCCCGGTGATTGTGTTGCGCCATGTCCGAAACGGCACCAACAGCTCTCCCGCCTCGTCAAACGCCATGTATCCGTGCATCATGCCGGAAAATCCGATCGCCGCGAGCTTCGTCACGGACACGCCGTACCTTGTCTTGACGTCCTCCGTCATCTTGCGGTAGCAATTCTGCAGGCCGGACCAGATATCCTCCAAGCTGTAGGTCCAGACCCCATCCTCCAGGCGGTTCTCCCAGTCATGGGCACCGGAGGCGATCGGCGCATGGCTCTCATCGATCAGAACAGCCTTGATCCGCGTGGAGCCGAACTCGATGCCGAGCACCGCTCTGCCATCGGCAATCGTCTGTTTTGCGTCACTCATTCTTGTACCCCCATTCCATATAAATTTTCCATAATAGTTTACCACGACTTCCCATCTCCCGCAAGACGGAAATTTTCGAGGGGCTGTCAATTACTGCCTGGCTAATCAAACAAGGGGCAGTGAAAAATGGAGTTTTATTTACTCCGTTTCCACTGCCCCGACATTCTTTCTATTTAATCAGCCCTTGCTTCTTCAACCATATTTCTTATAATCTTCAAATCGGATTCCGTTATATTGCCATTTTTGCCTGTTTGGCTGCTTGATTCGGATGCTCCTGTAAGATTATTATATAAATCCTGATATTCAGTATGCCCTGCATCAATAGCATCCTTAATATAAGGCAGACTCATGACACCGAGATTATTTAAAGCCAGCTTTTTATCTTCGATAGCCTTCTCGGTATCATTAACAATATCATCGACTCTCGTTGGTATATTTTGCAAATAAAGATTCCACTTATCCAGCCACTCTTTAGCAGTCGACCAAGTATATCCATTTTCTCTTAATTGAGTTTTTGAAATTTCTTCAGCAACTATAGGTAAAATATATTCCCTTAGTCCATTGTTTTCAGATGATGCCAGCAGCTTTGTTATGGTTGGTAATACAGCAATCCCTCCACTGATTATATTATTGAAATATTGATTATCAATGTAATCATACGGGTTAGAACTCGCCATACTCCCAGCCGCATCCTCTATCAATGCGTCAATTTGCTCTGTTAACCATTTTTGTGCTTCACCTGTAGACAGTCCTTCTATACTGACCTTGTCAGTCTCCGGCTGTTCATAAGGCTGGCTCTCCTGTATAGAGCCGATTTCTGTCGGCTGGGACCCTCCATTATCTCCTTTTGAGGAAACAGTGCCCGCGTCTGCCTTATTTAAAGAATTCGTCAAAAAGCAGACCGCCATGACAGCACATACCGCTATTGCTGCTATCATAATCCATAACTGTGGTTTTTTATACCTCAATATTAATTTCACTCCTTCCTTTACCCCCCCACTTCTCCAAAAGCCAACGGACAGGCCATAACCAAGCGCCTGTACTGCGTATAGGACAACAATACCTCAGAAAACACTTTCTTCTCAAGGAATGTCATATCCTTTGCCAGTTTTTCATCGCACGCCAGCTCAATATCTTTGCAAAGCATAATATATGCCGCCCAGCAAAGGGGGGTTGAACCAGTAGATGCACAATAAGGAAATCCCAGCGGTTTCCACCAGTGGTCCTTTCTTTTCAGATGTGCAAAAGGTCTCTGTCAGCATTGGGTTTATCGTGTTTTCCACGATAGTCAGCTTACTGTCTATGGACGGTATATAATTTTGTACCTCTCCTTCCACCATCGCACTGGACTTTATTAATCAACTCTTAATTCTTCAACCATATTTCTTATAACCTCCAAATCAGATCCATTTATATTACTTTTTTTACTTGTTCGGTAGCTTGTTACAGATGCTCCTATAAGATTATCATATATGTCCTGATATTCTGTATGCCCTGCATCAATAGCATCTTTAATATAAGGCAAACCCATAACACCGATATTATTTAAAGCCAGCTTTTTATCTTCGATAGTATTTTCTGTATCATTAACAATATAATCTACTTTTGTTGGTATACTTCGCAAATAAATATTCCACTCATTCAACCATTCTTTACCATTCGACCAATTATATACATTTTCCTGATTTAAATGAGTATTTGAAATTTCTTCTGCAGCTATAGCTAAAATATACTCCCTTAGTCCATTGCTTTCAGATGACGCTATCTGCTTTGTTATGATTGGTAATGCAGAAATTCCTCTATTGGTTATATTATCGAAATATTGATTATCAATGTAATCATACGGATTAGAACTCATCATATTCTCATCTGCATTTTTTATCATGGTATTAATTTCTTCCATCATCATATTCATGTTAGTGTTAACATTATATGCCTCAGAAGCATATACTTTTATCCCCAATATTCCAATACAAAAAGTACAAACTAACAGCATTGGTACAATTAATATACCTAATCGTCTTTTTAAGCTCTTCATAAATTTAAAGTTCCTCCCTATTTATAATATATTTGAAGTTGAGGGCCATAACCACTATTATGATAATATGGATCAAACGAATGGTGATTAAATCTTTCTAAACCTCCCCATTTTGCCCGACACCATTCCGATCCTGTTACCTTACTAAAATGTCTAACATCGTCTGTCCAGCCATATGAAATAATTTGTGGCCATCTACCACTTGTTGCATATCCCTTTTCTGATAAATATTCATCTACAGCTTTACTAGTTGGACATTTACTTCCCCATGGCCACTCCCAAGTCATTGATCCAGTTGCATAACCTAAACAATTATATGCCTGCGTAGCCTCTGCGCTATATGACCATGTCCATGAAATTTCATCATAAAATGAATCAGGATGAACTAATGCAAAAACCGTTACGGATGATAGCAAGATAGTTATTAAGCTTAACACAACAAATGTTGTTTTTCTTAATTTTAATTTTCATCGTATACCTCTCCTCTTAAATAATTAACCGTATAATTTACATGATATATTATGTCGCCTTCATGTACGAACTTTACGAATCGAAGATATCCATCGGCATCAATACACTAAACTTTGTACGAAATTTTTAAAAATTTGCATCTCAGCCAGAAAAGCTATCGTCATAGGAATTGACGCTTGTGTTAAGTATGGAGTCTGAATAATGGTCCTCTAAGGCAGACACAACTGAACATTGTCCTGTTACCGGATTCTTTAGCCAGTCACCGTTACCGAAACGTATTCAACACTACTGAATTCAGAAGCATACCTGCCCCTTCCCTTGAAGCGCCTTTATACCAAAGCTCTTCCATTTTCGAATAGGACTCCGGCTCATCTATTCGCATCCACACCATTTTTATGCTGTTAGATATCGCATTTCCTTTACCCGTGTTACTTTCTAACAACATATTTTACAATATTAACCCTTTCTAAAATGTGTCACTAAATTTCATATAATATTTCGCTTCATTTAATCTCCTTCCCGCCACTTTTCGTGGCACAAATAATATGAAATCTAACCACGGTTATCGAAAACTCTCCCTCCTCCCTTTTTACATGTAAAAAACAAATTAATAATTTAAAGATAAAAATTTATTTTGTTGAATGTAACACAATATTTCTAGATTTACAATATTATTCCAATTTAACAACTTCAATATAGCAAAATTGACCGCATTATGACATAATTAGAAGTCCTTGAATAGGCCAACTATAACTCAAAATCAGAAACACTGCTACCAATGTCTATTGCCTGTGATATACTTGACCCGATATGAAAAGACCTGACCACAGTATGAATTCTGCGGTCAGGTTCGTTGTATCCATATTAAAGCGGTAACAATTATTCAGCAAAAATCGATGCGTACCTTGGGTTGTTTTTTATTGCCTCCACACATTCTGCAGGGAAAGCCTGCATATGGTCCTCAAAATCTTCACGGTCCACCAGCACAATACTTTTGAAGCAATTCTTTAAATTCTTTACTTTACTGACCAACGGTGCCGTGAGCTGAAAAATGCCCCCTACCGGTTTGGATTTAATAAAATGATCGAATTGAATAAAGTGGTCCAATGCGCTCTCAAAATAATGCAAAGCACGTTCAGAATCATTCAGCTCAACGGCTGCGGAAGAACATTCCAAATAAAGATTACACATGTCGTTATGAAATCCTCCGCAGTTTCCATCGTCAAATATACTTTCGTATAAACGCGTGACGGCGAGCAATGTGTCATGCCCTGCCTGTTGTGCGAGCGAATGTTTTTTCTTAACGGAGGAAACTATCACCATGTATAATTCGTGTAACAGGATAAGCATTGCCTCTCCGCGGTATTCGTCACCCTTTTCGTCTTCTGCCACACTTGCAAGAAGCAGCTCTCTGCTGATTTCCATGGGCGATTGGGAAAGTGCCGTCCTTTCCGCATTTTCAAAATCTCCCATATAGGAATAAAGCAAAAGAATGGTGCGAATTGCCCTCGTATGATGATCATCGTCAATGTCCTGTTTCAAAACTTCCTTATATAAAGAAATCGCTTCTTTCCAGCATTCGTTTTGAGCATTATTCTCCGTATCATTCCGAATATACTCGCATCCTTCGGGAGCTATTGCACGTGGTTTATATTTTTCAGATCCCATTGTTACCAGAGCGTCCGCGAGACGGCACTGAAGCTGCCACTCTGACGGAAACTCCGAAATTGCCTCTCGAAGAAACTCGACGCGCCGCTCAGTGTCTTCGCAATTGAGCACCTTCCCCTGATCGACGGTACGTATAGCCATCTGATCTGCCTGGTCCATATACGACTGCAGTTTGATCTGCCTGTCGTTATCATATCCGAAAAGCTCGTCTATCGTGATATGAAAATAGTTTGCGATTGCCGGAAGCATTTCTATATCGGGGTATCCGCCGTTTGCTTCCCAACGGGAGACTGCCTGATTGGTAACACCGAGAGCCGCTGCAAGGTCCTCCTGCTTTCTGCCATCACGTTTACGCAGTTCTTTGATTTTTTCTCCAAGTTTGATTTGCATACTGTCTTCCTCCAATATTCAATTCACCGGTGTGCCTACAGTATAGCAGAGAGCCTCCTGAATAATCAATTATCAACTCGTTGTTTGCCAATCAAGTCGTCGTTGATTTTTTGAATGATCACCCCTGAAATAAATAGATAAAGAAAACCTTGAATATTCGATAAAATTAATATAGGTTGACAGACGCACTCAAAGATGTTAAGGTAAAAAATAAGAGCAGGTGTAAAATCTACTCTATAAAAAGCATAGAAATCAGGAGGAAAATCTATGAAAAAGAAAGCTCTCGCGATACTCTGTGTCGCGACATTGGCACTCGGCTTGGTTGGATGCGGCTCAAAGCCCACCTCAGGCAATGGCACCGAGGGTAACGGTGGCAACAACGGCAAACTGATCAAGGTCGGCATCATCAACAACGACCCGAATGAGTCCGGTTACCGCACCGCGAACGTCAATGACCTCGCAAACACCTTCACTAAGGATAATGGCTATGATGCTAAGACCGCATACAGCCTGAAGAACGAGGAGCAGATCAAGTCCGCTCAGCAGTTCCTTCAGGAAGGCATTGACTATCTGCTGCTCTCTGCGGCAGACACTGCCGGCTGGGACGGCGTACTTCAGGATGCAAAGGACCAGGGCACAAAGGTAATTCTGTTCGACCGTACTGTCGATGCAGATGAGAGCCTGTATGAGGCTTCCATCGTATCTGATATGGCAAAGGAAGGCGAGACCGCTGTCAACTGGCTGGTGAACCAGAACCTGTCTGAGTACAACATTATCCATATTCAGGGTACTATGGGTTCCGCTCCGCAGAAGGGCCGTTCCGGAGCACTGGACACCACCGCGAAAGAGAAGGGCTGGAATATCGTGGCTCAGCAGACCGCTGACTGGAGTGCAGAGAAAGCTCAGCAGATCGTGCAGTCCGTAATTGACAGCAACACTCCTTTCAACGTAATCTATGCAGAGAACGACAACATGGCACAGGGTGCTGTGGCAGCGCTCGACTCAGCCGGCATTTCACACGGTGTTGGCAAGGACGTCATTGTCATGGGCTTTGACTGCAACAAGTGGGCGCTTGAGGAAGTTATGAAGAAGAACTGGAATTATGACGGACAGTGCAATCCGTTCCAGGCCTCCATCATCGACGACATCATCAAGAAGCTTGAGAAGGGCGAAGCTCTGGAGAAGAAAACCATCATTATGGATGAAAAATACTTTGACGCTGATACCATCACTCAGGAAGATATTGATACATACGGTATCTAAGCATCCATATGATCTGATTCAGTCACATAGGAATGAGAGAAAGGCGCGGTCCATGTACTGCGCCTTTTACTTATAAATATTATCAAAGAAAGGAGCAACACGCATGCAAGAGAAATCAATACTGGAAATGCGCGGTATCGAGAAGATTTTTCCGGGCGTTCACGCACTTCAGGATGTGGATTTCACCCTCCGCGAGGGAGAGATTCACGCGCTGATGGGCGAAAACGGCGCCGGGAAATCCACTCTGATCAAGGTGTTGACCGGCGTGCATGAAAAGGATGGAGGAGAGATCTATCTCAAAGGACATGAGAAGGCAGTATCCATCCGCTCACCGCAGGATGCGCAGAATCTTGGCATCAGCACGGTGTATCAGGAGATCACCCTCTGCCCGAATCTGACAGTCGCGGAGAACATGTACATCGGACGCACGAAGGGCATTGCTCAGAACTGGAAGAAGATGAACACAGGGGCCGACAAAATCCTGAAGTCTCTGGGCATTCCCGCAAAGGCAACCCAGCAGCTCTCCACCTGCTCCATCGCCATCCAGCAGATGGTGGCAATCGCCCGTGCCGTGGATATGGAGTGCAAGGTTCTGATTCTGGATGAGCCGACCTCATCCCTGGACGAGAGTGAGGTTGAAACGCTTTTCGGCCTCATGCGGGATTTGAAGGCGCGCGGTGTTGGCATTATATTCGTCACACACTTTCTCGATCAGGTCTACGCGGTGAGCGACCGGATTACGGTGCTGCGGGACGGCAGACTGGTCGGCGAATACGAGATTGCCAATCTCCCCCGCGTACAGCTGGTATCTAAGATGCTCGGCAAGGAAATGGATGACATGTCCGACATCAAGAGCGAGAGCAAGGCCTACGATTCCAAGGACAGCTCAGCTCCCGTCTTCGAGGCGGAGGGGCTGGTCAGCAACGCCGGGATCAAGCCCTTTGACTTTCACATCCACAAGGGAGAGGTCAACGGCTTTACCGGACTGCTCGGCTCGGGACGCAGCGAGTGTGTGCGTGCGATCTTCGGCGCGGACCACGTGACCGGAGGAACGGTCAGGATGGACGGCAAGCCCGTGAAGATCACAAAGCCGATTGACGCCATGAAACATGGCATCGCCTATCTCCCGGAGGACCGCAAGCTCGACGGCATTGTCGGGGATTTGTCCGTGCGCGAAAACATCATTCTCGCCCTGCAGGTAAAACGCGGCTTTTTCCATCCGTTCACCCGTTCCGAAGCGGAGAAGATGGCGCAGGAGTACATAAAACTGCTGGGAATCAAGACCGCTTCCGCGGATACGCCGATTAAGTCGCTGTCCGGCGGCAACCAGCAGAAGGTGATCCTCGCCCGCTGGCTTTTGACCAATCCGCAGTATCTGATTCTGGATGAGCCGACCCGCGGAATTGATGTGGGCACTAAGGTGGAGATCCAAAAGCTGGTGTTAAAGCTCGCCTCCGAGGGCATGAGCGTAACCTTTATCTCCTCCGAGACAGACGAGATGCTGCGCACCTGCTCCCGATTGATCGTCATGCGCGACCGCAGGGTCGTCGGTGAGATATCCGGAGACGGCCTGACGCAGGCCAATATTATGAATACAATTGCCGGAGGTGACAGTCATGTTGAATAAAATATTGAGACATCAGCTTTTTATTCCGGTCGCAGCGCTCCTGATCCTGATTATTTTCAACCTCATTCTGGGGCCGGAATTCTTTGCGATTGAGCTCGGCAAAACGAACGACGGAAACCCGATCCTGTCCGGAAATCCGATCGCCATCCTAAATTTCGGCTCCGAGCTTGCGATCCTCGCGATCGGTATGACGCTCGTGACCGCAGCCAGCGGCGGACAGGACATTTCTGTCGGCGCCACCATCGCAATCGCGGGCAGTATAATACTGCGCGTGCTCTGCGGCACCGATCCCAGCCCGGCAGAGCTGAAAGCCCCGATCATCGTGGCATTCCTGGCCGCCTGCGTCGTCTCCATGCTGTTCGGCGCATTCAACGGAACGCTGGTGGCAGTCTTCAAGATCCCGCCCATGGTTGCGACCCTGATCCTCTACACGGCAGGCCGTTCCATCGCTGCCTGGATCAACAACAACCGCCTTCCAACCGTGAACGATCCTTCCTTCGGGATTTTCGGCGGCCTGATTCCCGGTTGTCCGGTTCCGACCGCGATCTTTATCGCCATTATTATGATGGTTCTGGCAGCTCTGGCACTCCGCTTTACCAACCTGGGACTTTACACACAGTCCGTCGGAATCAACGAGAGCTCTTCCCGGCTGAACGGAATCAACCCGCAGTTCATGAAGTTTTTAAGCTTTGTGATCTTAGGGTTCTGCGTAGCAGTGGTCGGCCTGATCAAGACCAGCCGACTGTACACCATCAACTATTCCTCCATCGCACAGGATATTGAGATGGACGCCATTCTGGCAGTCGCTCTGGGCGGCAACCCACTGGGAGGCGGCAAATTCAATATCTGGGCCTCGATCCTCGGCGCATATGTGATTCAGTTCCTCACTACGACACTGTACCGCTGCAAGGTAAGATCGGATGCATTAAGCGCATATAAGGCCGTCGCCGTTATTCTTCTCGTCGTGCTCAGCGCCCCGACGGTGCGTGCAAAGCTGGAAAGCATCGGCCGGAAAAGAACCAAGACGATAAAGGAGGTAGCTTAATATGAAAACTTTCAGCAATCGGATCAAGGCTATGTCCGATACGAACCTGCTCCTCACCATCACGATCGTTGTATTTTTCCTTATGTACATAGGCGCGATGATCTTTGAGGGCGGCGCCTTCCTGAAGCCTCAGGCCTTTTTCAACATTTTAAACTCCAATGCGGCGCTGATTATCACCTCCTGTGGCATGAGCATTGTCATGATTACAGGCGGAATCGACATCTCCGTCGGAGGCGTTGTGTGTCTGGTCAGTATGTCCTGCGCCGTGTACTTTGACTATATCGGGAGCAACCCTGTCGTTGCAATTCTGATCGCTCTGGGCATTGGCCTGGCTTTCGGCCTGGTGCAGGGCTTTCTGGTGGCATACCTCGATATTCAGCCCTTCATCGTATCGCTGGCCGGCATGTTCTTCGCGAGGGGACTGACTACCATTATTCATACGAACCCATTCAACGTTGAGAACCCGGTGTTTGTCTCCTTGAAAAATAAGAGGATTACAGTTCCGGGCATGGGCTCCTACAACCGAAACGGCACCTATGTAAACGCCTATGTAGAAATCGGCGTAATCGTGGCCCTGCTGATCGTCATTGTGCTCTTCTGTATGCTCCGCTGGACCAAGCTCGGACGAAGCTTCTACGCAGTGGGCGGCAACCAGCAGAGTGCGCTCATGCTGGGAATCAACGTCAAGCGCACCCGATTTATCTCCCATGTGCTGTGCGGGCTGCTGGCCGGAATCGGCGGCTTCGTTTATTTCCTGCACATCGGCTCCGGAGCCGCTACCCACGCCGCAGGCATGGAGATGAACGCCATCGCTTCCTCTATCATCGGCGGTACAATGCTGACCGGCGGCGTAGGCAATATTATCGGAACCTTTTTCGGAGTGCTCTCTTTGAACACGATCCAGAATATCGTGTCTTCCGCCGGACTCGGGGAAGCCTGGTGGACCGGAATCACCATTGCCGCTATGCTCTGCCTGTTCCTCGTGATCCAATCGGTAATTATGGTGGGCAAAAAGAAAAACGCCGGTTGAAATGTAATAAGTTGAATTTTTCTTACAATATGCTAAAATAATACCAGAGTCACAAGCTCAAGTACAACATTGCGTGTCATATGGGGAGGATTCAACTTGGAGGCGAAGAGGAAATTACCGGAACGTTTCTGCGCATTCATCAACAGGGATGTGGAGAACGAGAATGAAACTAAGAAAATATCGGTAGTTTTACGCGTGTACATACTTATCATGTGTACCTATCTGGTATGTCAGGGAATATTGCTGCTGGCCGGAGGCGACTGGCTGGTAATATTGCCTGACATGCTGTTTTTCGCGATTTATCTGCTCTGCTTTACGCTCACTTACCGGCGGCGCACGGCACTGGCAGTCAATATTACACTGATTCTGACCGTATTCTGGATTCTGTTTTATCTCTATCTGATGGGATGGGACTGCGGCGTACAGCATTATCTGTTCGTGGTTCTGGTGTTCATCTGCGTCACAAGCCTCAAAAGCGCCCGCTACAAGATTGCGCTCGCCACGGTGCTCTGCATCCTGCGCATTGGGCTCTATCTGTGGTGCAAAAACGTTGACCCCATCATTCTCCTGAATCCAACCATGTCTCTCCTGCACCAGATGCTCAATACCATCACAATTTTTACCAGCACAACCGGTGTTGTCCTTGCGTTCAGCATGGACAATATCTCAACGGAAAAGAAGCTGATGGATTACAATGACAAAATTCTTAAGATGGCTTCCGTAGACCCCCTGACAAAGCTGTACAATCGCCGGGCGATCAACGCCTATCTGGAGCAGCTGGTGGAAACCTCTAAGAAAGCCGGCACCGGTTTTACCGTCGCCATGGGAGACATCGATTTCTTTAAGAAGGTCAATGACACTTACGGCCATGAGGCCGGAGACGAGGTTCTCAGAACCATCGGTGCGCAGCTGCTTGAGTTTATGAGCGAAAAGGGAAGGCCCGCGCGCTGGGGCGGGGAAGAATTCCTGCTGATATTCGAGAATGCCAATGGAGACGATGTATTTGCCCTGCTGGATCAGTTCAGGCACCGGCTAAAGAAAAAGCCGATCCCCTACAATGATCAGGAAATTTTTATTACCATGACCTTCGGCATGGAGGAATACGATTTCAGTTCTGATATGGAACGCTGCATCAAACGCGCTGACGAAAAATTGTACATGGGAAAAACGGCAGGAAGAAATCGGGTCATTTTCTAAGGAAACGCCGCTCTGATCAGCGTATCCCTAAATGCCGCCCATCCTCCCGGGCGGCCAGATGCGCAGCTTTACCTTGCCGACCACCTGTCCCTCGGCGACCAGGCCGATCGACGAATTCCTGGAATCAAGCGAACAGCTGCGTTTGTCCGCCATCACAAAAAAGCTCCCCTTGGTCACCTGACAGGGCAGCTTAATATCACAATCTCCCAATGCCTTTTCATCCAGATAATCCTCGTCAATCGCAATATCATTGACGTACACGGTGCCGTCCTCGGACAAATTCACCCAGTCACCCTCGCAGGCTATTACCCGGCGGACTAATATCCTGTAGTCATTGTAAAAGGCAATGATATCCCCACGTTCATAGCTCTCTGCGCCCGGTGCGATCACCATCTGTCCCTCCGCGAGTGCAGGGCTCATGTAGTTGTCCGCCACACGCACGAGCGGCAGCCAGTAGTGCGTTACAAGCACAAAGACCGCCACCGTCACCAGAAACGTCCCCGCGATCGTACACAGAGTCCTTCTAAAACGCTGATTATAGCGGACTCTCTGCACTTCTTCGCGCAGACCTGCTATCTGCAGGTCTGCATTTGTTTCCTTCCGATCATTATCCATGCATTCTACCTATCGGCCGCAATCCCAGCAAGTCAATCCGGCTCGCGATGGCGCACGCCTGCTCCACAACCCGCTCCGTCTGATAAGAGAGGGTTCCGATTCTCCGCTCCGCCAGATACGTCTGCTGGACGCCCTGATCCGCGCGCTCAAGAGCCTCTTCTGCCTGGCGATATGCCTCGCGGGACTGCTCTAACGCGACCCCGGCCTGACGCGAAGTCTCGCGCGACTGCTCGAGCGCAACTCCGGCTTGGCGCGACGCCTCGCGAGAATGCTCTAATGCCTCCTCCACCTGACGGGAGGTCTCACGTGACTGTATCAGTGCCTTTCCCACCTGCCGCGTTGCCTCGCGCGACTGCTCAAGAGCCTCCTCCGCCTGACGGGCAGCATCTTCTGCCTGCTGCGTCGCGGCATTCACCTTGTCGGTCGTCAGCTCAAGGCCATGAATGGTCTTCTTCAGGTTCTCAATGGCCGTATTGACCTCACCCACATTTCGAATGTTCCGCTCGCAATCCTCAATCCTGCGGTTTGCCTCTTCCAGATAATTCCGAAGATGTTCAATTTCTTTGCTCCTGTCCAACAAAAGTTCCAGAAGCTCCATGCGTTTTAGTTTTTTCCAATTTCGTTCTGCCATATCACACTGCCTCCGCACGTCCCTGTATAAGAGGTGTTCCTCGAATGTATAGAAGTTTGGATTTTATTATAGCACGATTTTTTCCGCATGAAAAGGGGAAATTTGTAAATTTTTAAATCTTTTTTTAATAAAACGTCGCAACCACAAGTACAAGTTTGGCCGTGATATTTTTTTACTAGATATTGTGTTTGATGAAATTTCAGCTTCTCCCCAACCAGCTGCCAAAACGTCCAATCAGGAGAAAAATGTAAAAAAAGCACCACCCGAATTCTTATCCGGGTGGCGCTAATTCTGTTCGCTCTCCATTGGAGTGCCCTCCTCTTACTTGTTCCTCTCATTCATTTTCTCTGTTTTCTGACGTGACCGTTTGGACTGGCTTTGTATACGATTAACGGTTGATTTCAAAGCTCTGTCCCTTTCTCTTCTCTCATGTTATCGCCACGGGTGTCCGGAAATGAATGATCTCACGGGTTGCTTCTTACCTTGGCTTATGTTCCCTTTGGACCGTACCTCCTTTTCTTAGCTTTTCGTTCGGGATCTTTCGTCTTCCCTTCTGTCTCTCTCTCTTTGATGAGTTAAATATATCACGCAACAAATCATTTGTCAACATGTTTTTTTAAAATTTTTTAAAAAAATTTTTTATTGCAAATTTATTGCATTATTTTCATATATTATTCAGATAATTCAAGCATTTCCCATTGTTCGCTCCATGCCCGCAGACAGTTGAATAGCCTGATTCTATTGTGTTATAATCTATGGAAAAAGGAGGTAATCATCATGCCATTTATCAATTCCAAAATCAGCGCGCCGCTCTCGGCAGAGCAGGAAACAACCATCAAGGAAAAGCTCGGTAAGGCAATCGAGCTGATTCCTGGAAAATCGGAAAACTGGCTCATGGTAGGATTTGAGCCGAAGACCTCCCTCTACTTCCGCGGGGACAATTCGCAGCCCGCCGCGTTTGTGGAGGTCAGTGTCTTCGGCTCAGAGAATCCGGACGCTTTTTCCAAGCTCACTGCCCAGATCTGTAAAATTTACAATGAAGTGCTTGGCATTGCCCCGGACCATATCTACGTCAAATATCAGGCCGTGAGCAACTGGGGCTGGAACGGGTCAAATTTCTGACACCGTTTCTTTCTGTGTCAAGCGGACGGCAATCCAGACGGCAGCGGCGACCATCACCGCCACCAGAGCTTCCACTGCTGCCGTCGGCAGGAATTTGGCGGTCACTACCGTCACGGCATCAACCACAAAGTGCATCATGAACGCGACGAACCAGAAGAATTTCTTACCGGTCTTTAACGCCTGATATACCATCACGGACATAACAATCTGTAAAATGATTGCCAAAATCCGCTCCACTCCTCCAAGATAAAACAAATAGGACGGAGAAGTCCAGAGCGCGGAGAGCTGTTCCAGAGTCGTGCTGGCGGTCGCCCCGTCCATGGCCTCCAGCGCGCTCACAAGGGCTCCGGAATTGATCATCACAGAAGTCACCAGGTTGCTGATACTGGTCATCCCCAGAATCAGAATCGCCTCAATTCCCCCGTGTCCCACACCGTACATCAGGGCATTGGGCATATCCAGACAGTCCTTCATGAAGAACTTCATGGCGACCAGCCGTCCAACCTCCTCAAACAAAGCCGCCGCCAGACCGCCGTACAGACCGTACAGCCAGACATTTCCGGTGATGACCGTACCTGTAAGCCCCAGAACTGCCGCGTGCATAAACGACTCCAAAACCAGAGCAAACACGATAAAGACTGCACATCCGATAAAGAATGTGGATATCCGCGCGCCTGTCTTTTTCCAGACAAGGATCATTAGCACAATCGGCAGGATTATGCCTACAAAAATTGAAAATACCATTCCCATCATACTTACAGTATTTACAGTACCGATTTCCATGATTTCCCTCCGTTTTCCGTGTCAACTAACCGGCTATTTCGCCGGGAGAATTTTAACCGCCGTGCCGTAGGCAATGACCTCCGCCGCACCGTTCATCACCTGGGAGCTGCCGTACTTGACGCCGATCACTGCATCCGCGTTCAGCGCCTTCGCCTCATCCACCATTCGTTTCACGGCAATCTGCCGGGCTTCGTTCAGCATCTCCGTGTAGCCCACCAGCTCTCCGCCGACTAAGGATTTCATCCCCGCCATAAAATCGCGTCCTACGTTTTTGGTCTGGACAATGGTGCCCTTTACCATGCCGAGTGCCTCAATATCCTGCCCCGGAATGTATTCAATACTTAACAGCTTCATCCTCTTCTCCTCCTTTAATCTCTTTCATGCGCTTTACCAGAACCACAAGAATCGCCACGGCCAAGGGCATTGATATCAAAATATACCCAATGAAGACTCCCACCGGAATCTGATCCATCGAGTTGACCCAAAACAGCAGCCCCATCGGGAGAACAATTCCCACCGTCAAAATCAGGACAGCCGCCACGACCGCGCCCGTGCGCTTTTTCCTCTGCCGGTCCTTTTTCTCTACCTCCATAAAATGCACCCCTTCCTTTTCTAACTTTTCCACCTGTTCTAAGCAGCTGTCGGTGTCGAGGCTCTGCAGTGTGCAGTGGCTGGCAATGATTTGGGAGGTGACCGCCTGCATCTTGATCAGATTTTCCTTCTGTCGGTCCAGCTCATCCAGATGCCGGTCCAGACAGTCCTCCAGGCGGATGTCGCCCCGCAGCAGGGCACTAATGCTCTCGATGGACACGCCCAGCTTTCTCAACAGCTTGATTCTCAGCAGCCGGTCCACATCCTCCTGCCCGTACTCCCGGTATCCATTCTCCGCCCTCATCGGAGCCAAAAGCCCCTGCTGCTCATAAAAGCGGATATTCTTCCCGGTGATCCCTACCAGTTCTTCCACATGCTTGATCTTCACACTGACAACTCCTTTTGCTCCGGTTTTGCCCGTTCGCACCTTCATTTATACAGCTTCCACAAGGTGGAAGGTCAAGAGGTTTTTGCATTTTTCTATCCAAAATATATCATATTACCTGATGCCGGATCAATGTCAAGCATAAAAAGGCGAATTTTCTGAAATATAAGAAAAGCATCCACGCCAAAGTGGATGCCTCTCGATTCGTTCTATTTGCACTTATTAATTCATTGATTGCCTCAAAGAAATCACTCTCTGTCATTAACCGACATACCGAATGGCTTAGGGCAAGTCATAAGGATAAACAGCCGCCAATCTTGAGGTTGCGACGGCTCTAGATACTATCTCCTTACTTGTGACAATTAAGTCCGCTCTTGATCCAAGCTTTTCCAAATCATAGCAAATTTCCATGACGGAACCATCTTCCAAAAGACTAGATGAGACTATAGCTCTGGACAGATAGAAGCACAGTTCAAAGTTTGGATCAATGACCGCTACGTCCTCGGCAGTGCTGGAATTTGGTATAATAGAGTTAAAATCATCTTGCGTTAGTTTTATCGAAGTCGGCAAATAAGCCGTAAAATACACCGACCAATCGACAGTCTTATTATAATCCTCGCTATCGTTAATAATTATCCAGAAGACATAGTAAAATCCGCCCTCTTTGACCTTATAGACGGAATAAAGAGATCCACTGTCTGTTTGTCGCAGACATTCAATCGGAAACTTCTCGTTCGCAGCAGCAATTCTGACATCTAATGATTTCGATCCTGAATATTCTTCATTTTCCGATGCCCTGCCAAAGAATTCTGCCAAATCCTCAATCGCATACTCATCTGTTAAGATATCTGACAGCCGCCTTGTATTTTCTACCTTATTAAGAAAAAACTCTACCGTATCTACATCGTTGCCGGTCGGATTATCCACGATTGTTTCCGTACCTTCGCCATTACCCATGAAAGATAAATCCTGTAATTCCGATGGTTCTGATGGCTCTGGTGATTCTGATGGTTCTGACGATTCTGATGACTCTGATGGTTCTGGTAATTCTGGTGATTCCGGTGCGCAAGAAGTTATTGTAAGAACACATAAAAGCGATATCGCTACAATGATTAATTTCCTCAATTTCATATTCCCTCCTCCTAACTCATAGATTAGCACCGTAAGCTTTTGAAGTCAGGTATCCCGGAAACACCGACATACCGAATGGCTTAGGGCAAGTCATAAGGATAAACAGTCGCCAATCTTGAGACTGCGACGTCTCTAGATACTATCTCCTTACTTGTGACAATTAAGTCCGCTCTTGATTCAAGCTTTTTCCAATCATAGCAAATTTCCATGATGGAACCATCTTCCAAAAGACTGTATGAGGGCGTACAACTGGACAACACGAATGTCAGTTCAAAGTTTGGATCAATGACCGCTACGTCCTCGGCAGTGCTGGAATTTGGTATAATAGAGTTAAAATCATTTTGCGTTAGTTTTATCGAGGTCGGCAAATAAGCCGTAAAATACACCTTCCAATCGATAGGCGTAATATCGCCATCGGTAATTTTTATCCAGAAGACATAGTAAAACCCGCCCTCTTTGACCTTATAGACGGAATAAAGAGTTCCACGGTCTGTTTGCCGCAAACATTCAATCGGAAACTTCTCGTTCGCAGCAGCAATTCTGACACCTAATGGTTTCGATCCTGAATATACTTCATTTGTCGATGCCCTGCCAAAGAAGTCTGCCAAATCCTCAATCGCATACTCATCTGTTAAGACATCTGACAGCCGCCTTGTATTTTCTACCTTATTAAGGAAAAACTCTGCCGTATCTACATCGCTGCCGGTCGGATTATCCACGATTGTTTCCGTACCTTCGCTATCACCCATGAAAGATAAATCCTGTAATTCCGATGGTTCTGGTGATTCTGATGGTTCTGGCGATTCTGATGGTTCTGGCGATTCTGACGACTCTGATGGTTCTGGCGATTCTGATGGTTCTGGTAATTCTGATGATGCTGGTGATTCCGGTGCGCAAGAAGTTATTGTAAGAACACATAAAAGCGATATCGC
>CAZWRT010000009.1:48107-54040 GCA_964636375.1 uncultured Lachnobacterium sp.
TGGTGATTCCGGTGCGCAAGAAGTTATTGTAAGAACACATAAAAGCGATATCGCTACAATGATTAATTTTCTCAATTTCATATCCCCTCCTCCTAACTCAAAGAAAAGTCACAAGACCGTTGTCAAGCATCTCTGAAACAACCGGCTCAGCACAATAAGATTTATGAGAACCAGTTCTTTTTTACAGCAAAGTAGATTGTTTCATCATTATATAATGCATTTTCATTTGTTATCTCTACACCGTTCTCCATATACTTTAAATACCAAACTGAACCGGCTACATAATCCTGACTCACAACTAAGCCTTTTCTATCGCCGGATTTGTTGTACCAATCTCCATTGCTCAACTGTCTTATGAAATGATAGTCTCTGGGACCACATTTAACCGCCACCCTAAACTCATCTGAATTAATTGAACTGTTGATGGAAGATAGTTGCCGGACATTGTTTGGTCCACCTAAATCGTTTACAACAGCTGCATACACGACCGCCGTGGATTGACTGGGATGATATCCAGTAGGATCTTTGTAGACTTGCTTTCCAATACCGTTGCCATAGCAATTGTACGTGCTGCTGTCAAGCCCTGATAACTGTTCAGATGTATAGCTTAAGATTGTATTCGCGTTCATAAGGTCTGTTCGCCTGTATGTAAACGAAAGATATGGTTTCTCACTGCTACGCTCCGTGGAACTGAAAGATTTGTTTTTTGACGAGTTGCTTTCGTCACTGTTTCTGAGCATAATGCCTTTATTTCGTAATGTTAAGTTGTTTCTCCACGAAGTAGTTGGTAAGTCAAACGCGTACCATCTGTTGTTTGAACTGACCGGCACCTCAGAGTAAGTGGCACCATTGCTGTTCCACGTTACATTATTGGCCCATACCCCTGATTCTGACCAACCGCCAGTACCGGTATACTGACAGGCAGTTATCTTAACAGCGTTGGTGTTGGTTGAATTATTGTATAAATAGAGCTTCAAACTCAGGATTTCATTGCTACTTTTTGTATAGGAGGAGTTATTGTCTAATCCAGGAAAGCGCATTAATGTCCGCCCAATGCCGTAATTAGTCGATTCCTGCCCAACAACATTCCAATAGTTTGCACCTTGGGAGGTGTTCACGTATTCGTAGATTGGCGCATCAAGTATATTCTTTGTATTGCCTGTGAATGCCGTAATTTCCGGGTCAATATAGACGGGATAAACTGTATCCGGGCTGGTCAGAAACGCTTCATCCACCACCACAGTAATTGTGTATACTTGATTATCCTTTACCGTCTCAACCTCATAATAATGGTTTGCTGACGGGTCAGGAGCAGAAGCATGGCTGCCGCTATCGAGGATAATCAGCCTCCCGATTGATGCGACATACTCGTCTGTCAAAGGATCTGACAGGTAAAGGTTACCAATTTCATCCCGCACCAGGCTCAGCCCATTAGTGGTTAACTGAAACGAAAAACGATTCTGCCCACTATAGTTATAGAGGATGATGTCTTCTTTGAACCCATCGAATGTAGCGGAATATCTGAGCGATGTATTATCGCCAAACACACCCTTGTATACAACAGCATCTTTTTGCCGGCTGCTGGCATGATCCTCTACAAGTTCTTTTTGAGCTGTTGAAGCTCTGACCGCTTGTGCAGAAACATCCGAATCTTTCGAAAGAGATGGAACAACAGACGATGCCATAGGGGAAAGCCCAATAACAAAATCAGAGCCAACCAAAGCCACTCCCATTTCAGGTCGGATTTTCGCCGGAAAATATGTTTTAATGTCGTTGCCCTGATTCACATACGCATAGCCATTTTTGAAACGGGAATCTTCAATAGTACTCGTCAATGAATTGCTTTTGTCCCGGATAGTCCCGTCGCTGTCAACGTACTTAACCGGGCTGGAAAACAGATATGTCGTGTTTGTACCGTCTCGATTCTGAAAGGTAACCGTACTGAGATCCTGTTCCAGAGATCGAAGCCGGTTCACATGACCGTTTTCCGAAGCAAATTCGGTGGCGAGCAATTCAGGGACATCAGCGTCAGATAGTTTTGCCCGCATTAACTGTTCCGGTGACAACTCTTCGGTGTAACTGCGAGGCGTTGATAAGTCAGTTGGCGTTGCCACTTGACAACCAGCGTCTGTGTCGATGTCCATATTTGACGACTGGGCGCCGGCAACTGCTGCGGGGCTTATTGCAAAGCAGAAAACCATGATAAGACATAGTGCTGACACAATTGATCTAAAATGCGAATTTTTTGATACTTTCATAATATTTTCCTTTCATTCAATTACTAATTTTGTCAGAATATATTCTACAATTTGGTTATAGCAGATATCTTCAAAAATAGCAAGAGATATTTAGGAAAATATTACTAATTTTTTAATAGCAAAAACTGGATAGCTGGACTCTCAGTCGGCATTTATACAGGCTTTATTTCAAAATATCTGCTATGAAGGTTGAATAGAAAAAGATATACTTCCTTCCGCGCGTTTCCCGATGCAGCGGATCTGATAACTCCCGTCCTCCTCAATCTCGATATTGATCTCCCGGATATTATTCAGATCCTCGTCGAAAATCGTCTCCTCCTGCGGGCCCTCGACTACAACCCTCGTTCTTCCGCGTATCACCACCGCCTCAATTCGAATGACATCGCCCTTTTTCAGGTCGTACAATCTGGAGACAGTGTCATTCACGTAATTCATTTCGATCGAATGTCCCCCATCCCACTTCCTAACCGAGTAGTCATTGGAATCGCTCCTGCGGCTGAATGAGGTGTACATTGCGCCGCAGACCAGCGCTGCCAGAACCACAAGTACCGCCAGAATACCGAGGTATTTCGACCGCAATCCGCCTCCCCGCACGCGTTTTTCATATTGATAATACGAAACTCCATATATCACAAAGATCAAAGCATAGATCCAGAAGATCACAAAGTACAAAATGACGATCACGGTCTGAGCGGAGCCGCCAACGCTATGAACCAGAGTATTCATAAACAGCTGCGGCAAAACGCTGCAAAAGAATAGAATAAGCAACGGGATCATTCTCCCCTTAAATATGCGCTTCATCAGATCCAGCCGGGACTCGTCGTCGCAGAAAATGTCCTCGTCGCCCTGCATGTCGCGAACCGGCTTCCGGAAGTAACTGAAACCTACATAATCCATGAGATATTCCCATCCGCAGTCGCGGAACATCTGCACATACTGCGTGTGGTGCGCCGTTCCCTCCTGGTTGAAATCCAACTGATATTTAACCTCCTCCGGCGTGCATCTGGTAAAATGATAGAATCCCGGAAACGTAATATGGGACAATTCCCACCCCTGGGCATGCATTTCGCTGAGATACTGCTCCTCCTTCTTATATCCGGGAATTGAAAAAAATTTAAGCGTGGTTTTCCCATCGTTCATGCTGTTACCTCCTTCATATTCCGATACAGCCGCTCAATCCGCCGCATTTCTATCGTCAGGACCTCCCGGCCAAGCTCCGTGATCTGATAGATCCTGCGTTTGTCCTCCTCCCGCAAAAACCGTATCAATCCGTCCTTCTCCATCTTCGATAAGCTGCCGTACATAGTTCCCGGCGTCAAAATCACCTCACCGCCGGTCAGCTCCTTTACCTTCTGCACGATCCCGTAACCATGATTGGGCTCCCTGAGACACAGCAGGATATAAAAGCCGGTCTCCGTCATTGGGACATATACCTTCTTGATATGTGCGTCCATAGTATCGCCTCCATAAATAAATTTCCCAACTGTGCCGGTATCCTATTTCATCATGCATGCATTGGGTGATGTGTTCTTAATTCTCCAAAAAATAAATCCCCATACAATTACAACAAACATTACCCCTAATCCAAGCTGCATCAAATATACATTGAGATTGTATATGTACTTGTGTACTTCAAATCCCAAAAACTTCGTCAATTGTTTATTTCTGCTGTAACATATCACATTAACTATGACAACATTAAAGAAATACGAAAATCCCACTAAAATGGATAAACCGCCGGAAAAAATCTTTGTGACAGTACTATTTTTAATACCAAAGCTTTTAAGAAGTCCAAGTTTTCTCCCAATTCCTTTACTCAGATAGGACACCAGTAAATAGATCACAACAAAAGAAAGAAGGATACTAATTCCTATACTTACTGCCATTTGGCTTTTCCTGTTATTCTTTAAAACAAATCTTTCAGAAACACTCCCCATGTTTATTTTATTATTGCGGCAGGTATCTATAAATGCTTTATAAGAATCAATTGCCGCATCATCCTTAAAATAAAATTCCAGCGTATTCGGAATGATCGAAGTGTCATCCGCAGAATAAGGCATGATAACGGAATAATTGACTTCACTCAGATTCTCATCCACAATTCCAACCACCGAATATCCCTGCAGTTCAAAATTCTCCAAATTATCCTCCAATGTCAGCGTAATACCAACATGATCCAATCCGGCAATTTCATATTCTCCCTCACCAATGACATCTCCAACCGATATATGCAGCATCTGAGCCATATAATTGCCTAATACTACCTCTTTTGCGCCGCTCTTTGGTGCTCTGCCCTGTGCAAATACAAATTGATCTCGGATAAATTGTTCTTCATATCCTTTGATGGTGCACATTACCTCATTCAATGAATAAATATTCTGAACAGTGATAATACATCGTGTTACACCTGGCACCACTTGAACGGAGTCCTCATCCATTATTTTGGAAGCCTCCAAAGCCTCCGGCATTGCCTCGTATAACTTAAATCCATACTTTAACTCATTAAGTTCTCCACATATAATAACATCAGCCTCATTGCTGCTTGTGAAATTGGCAATCAGATCAATCCATACAAGACCTACAATAACCAAAAAAATCGTAACAATTAAACTAAAGAAACAAATCTTTCTTTTACTTCCTATAAATTCTTTCACAAATAATCTGCGCTTCATATGACCCTGTTTGAACTCCTTTCTAAAAATATTTGGCACATTAAAATTGTAATATTTCATCTACATATTCATCAAAATGAGAAGTATGGCAGGAAATGAATATCATACAATCATTTTTCTTCTTGATGTCACATAGAATATCGATTAATATTTTTGCATTTGCCTCATCCAGATTCGATATTGGTTCATCACATATGAGTACCTTAGGTTCCTTTAAAAGCGCTCTCGCAATTGCAACTCTCTGCTTTTCGCCACCAGATAACTCAAAGGGATAATGTCCCTCTCTTTCCGTCAGATTAACCTTTCCTAACACATCCTTTATTTTCGCATTTAAATCCGGAATGGCGGAATCCATATATGCCACTGCGATATTCTCTTCAATGGTCAATCTGTCAAACAGATTGTATTCCTGATATACAAACCCGATATCAGTTCTTCTGATCGCATTTCTTTTCGTTTCGCTGCACTTACTAACCTCAGTATCGTCAAAATGAATCGTTCCGGAGGTTGGCACATCCAGCAAACCAATCAGGCTTAACATTGTCGTCTTTCCAGAGCCGGAGCTTCCTTTCAGTAAATACATGTTTCCACTATGGAAATCGCGCGAAAAATCCTTAATAATATGCAATTCCCGACCATCTTTTTTATATTTTTTATTTACATGGTCTAAACAAATCATCATCTTACCTTCCTCCTTATCACCTTTTCATTTCGCCGGCATGATCACTCATGACCGATGATAATGCCGCAAAATCATAGCACTGCGATATATCGAACTTCGATATACAAATAGTATCGCACTGCGATACATTTGTCAAGAACTTTTTATCTGGTCTTATAATTTTATACAAAATTGGATATTTACATATAGCCATTTTGGAGTAGGATATAGGAAAAGCAATGGAAAAGGAGAAAACACAATGGATTATAAAAAAATATTAACGATACAGGATATTTCCTGCGTGGGACAGTGCTCACTGACGGTCGCACTTCCTATTTTATC
>CAZWRT010000010.1:0-50933 GCA_964636375.1 uncultured Lachnobacterium sp.
AGTAATTTTATCTTACATCAGTTTGAAGGTTTACACAAACTTTGGGATAGTCCCGCAGCATTCAAGCTTTTTTTATGCTCAATCGCATACATGGCAATATTTCGATGAAGTTCAGGGCTAATCCTCACATTGAATGTACCTTTGTAAGGCTGTTCAGGGTCAACATTCCGTTCTTTACAATCCTCTAAGCATTCATCAATTACATTTCTGAAATCCTGCTCTAGCTCTTTAACAGAGTCACCCTCATATGATAACAAATTGCGCATAAAAAACGATTATTTCATGATACCTTGTAAGGTTTTTGTTTCATTTCCCGTCTTATAGAAGGAAGGAACCTTCAGAACATAGAGAGGAGGATTGCTATGGAGGACAGTCAAATCGTAGAGCTCTACTGGCAAAAGAATGCAGATGCGATAATTGAAACTGCCAATAAGTACGGCTCCTACTGCTTCGCGATAGCTGAAAATATTCTGCACAACTCAGAGGATTCGGAGGAGTGCGTCAATGACACCTGGCTTCATGCCTGGAATGCGATACCGCCTCAAAGGCCCGACGTACTTCGGATGTTCCTTGCGAAGATCACCCGCAACCTTTCTTTTGACCGTTTTAACGCGCGGAACGCAGAAAAGCGCGGAGGTGGCGAAATCATGCTTGTTCTGGATGAACTGGCGGAATGTCTTGCCGGTGGGACGGATGTGGAGGCGGCATACGAGGGCAAAGAACTGGAGCAGTGTATTCAACGCTTTGTGCGGTCGCTCTCCGAGCGGGACGGAAATGTGTTTCTGCGCCGGTACTTTTTTACCGAGCCGGTTGCTGTAATCGCAGAGCGATATGATCTGACCGAAAATAATGTCATGGTAATTCTCAACCGAACGCGGAAGAAACTGAAACTTGAACTCATGAAGGAGGGATATTTATGAACAGCAAAGACCTATACAGGGCTATCAATGGAGCTGATGGCGATATTTTGGAACGAAGCGAAGCTGCCGCCAATGGGCGCAAAAGGAAAAGCGGCTGGCTGAAGTGGGGAGCTATGGCGGCTTGCCTGTGTCTTGTGATCACGGGGGCTGTTATCTGGAGATTATCCACGACATCTCACAACAGAGGCACCGGGGATACTGTCTCTGAAAACGGAGAAACCATCGACAAAGGCACTGGGATTACCGTTTCTGAAAACGGAGTAACAATCCCGAAGATGAAGGTTTCTCTGTCTGCCAATCAAGCAGCAGATATGCTTGCTTTCTTCATTTATCAAGGCAGATGCTATGTTGCGTATGATTGGATTTACGATAATGCAGATATGGTTGGCGAGTATCTCGGGACCGCGAAAGGGCTGATCAATGAGTGGACACCGGAGGAAGGGTATGTGGAGCTTGCAGGAAGCATAGGCGGTGACTTCTATGCGGTTAAGGGATACGATCCCTCCTTCATGCTCTGCATGAAAGGTCCAGCCGACGCTGTTGATATCTTTATTTGCAACAATGGGATTACCTTGAAGTACGGATCGGAGTTGTATGAGGATCGGCTTCACCTCTCCGACAACATTGGGACGGTGCAGTACGAAAGCTACGACTCGTGGAACTTCAGCCGAGGCGAACGTTACCAGATGAACAGCGTCAATGATATTGTACGGGATTTTATCAGAGAAATGGATTCCGCGCAGTTTGTTCCGTATGATTCCGTACCGCTTGACGAGGGAAAGTCCCATATAGCAGAGACAGAATTGTACCACCTGTATTTCCGGATGGAAAACGGCACGACGGTCCATCTTCGTCTGGCCGAGAACGGATATGTTCGATTTAATGGAATGTGGACGGTCTGCGTGCAGGTTCCCGAGCAGACCTACAATGCGCTGTTAGGTCTGTTGGACAGTCACACCGATTCTACGCCAGTTGAGGTTGACTGAGTCTGCCGTCTGGTCTTTTATTTATAGCTGCAGTACCGCTCCCGGATGCTTTTCGGCTCCGGGGGCGTTTTCATTTTGAAAAAAGGTATTGACAGTTGGACTACAACATGTTATCCTACGGTTAGCCTACAACGTGTTATCCAATGGGGTGATACTATGATTCAACAGGGCCTGTGAGGGTAGTGGCAAAAATAATAAAAGAAAGGTTGGGTGTAATTATGAGTTCTAAGAAAAAAGCATTATGGGTTACTTTGGGAGTTTTTGCATTAGTGATCAGTTTGTCTGCCTTTTCAACTGTGGTGGGTGTATATGCAGCACCGGCAGATACCGGGGGACAGTTGTCAGAATCGAATAATGATTCTTCCGATGATGGGCAGGTACGGAATGATTTCTCTGTTATGATTGGAAGTTTAACGATTTCTCTTTATGAAGATAAGCAGGATATTACAGCTAAACTGAAGGAAACGGATCTGAAATATTATGAGTGCGACCTTTTTAATGAAAAGTACGACACCTATTATATGATTGACAGATCGTTGAACGCGTATTTTAAGGATGGCATATGTGTACGCCTGAAATTTTTAAATGAGGTTCCTCAAACGGCCCGCGGCATACAGAAAGGAGATACTCGTTCCCGGTTATTAGAACAATATGGTGATTTTTATAAGCGGCTGAATCTTAATTACGATGAAGGAAGATATGACGCATATCGTTTTTCTTTTGGTGATTACTTCTGCGAAGTTGGGATAGAAAGTGAATATACAGATTCTGTATGTAATATAGACATATATATTAAAAGTCTATCTCCTATATATAATTACAATTGGATAGACAATTGAGGAGTGCTACTATGATTCAACAAATTTCTGATGCAGAACTGCAGCTGATGAAGATTATCTGGTCCAAGGGAGGGAGAGTCCTTTATGCGGAAATCATGGAGGAATTGACCGCCACAGGGCGGACGTGGCAGAAAAATACAATTATTACTCTGCTGTCCCGCCTGATTGAGAAGGGGCTGTTGAAGTCTAGCAAAATTGGACGGCGCAACTTGTATATTGCCATCGTATCCGAGGCGGATTACAGGGCGGACCAGACAAAATGTTTTCTGGATAAGTTATATGAGGGCAGTGTAACGGGGCTCGTGGCGACACTGGTACAGAGCGAGATGCTTACAGCAAAAGACTATGAGGATTTGAAAAAATATTGGGAGGGGAGGGATGAAACCGAATGAGAAGCCTGTTTAAGAGTGTTCTTTCCCTGTCCGTTTCAGGAGCGCTGTTAATCATTCTTCTGTTTCTGTTGAAGCTCTTGTTTAGGGACAGAATCAGTAAGCGGTGGCAGTATTATATGTGGCTGGTGGTAATTATACGTCTGCTCGTGCCCTTTACATTGCCGGAGAGTCCGGTCAATACCCTCTTTCAGGAGGCTGACAGGGCGATTGTTCAGATAACAGCGGTTTCCGGGGAAAATGAAACCGAAGAACCTCATGCCCTGCCGGAAAGGGAGAATGCTGCGGAAGCTCATGACAGCTACAGGGCGGAGAAAGAGGCTTCCAATGTTATTTCCATGTCCGCTCCGAAAAATACGGCGGTGGTATTCCGATATTTATGGCTGGTGTGGCTGGCAGGAGCACTGTTATTGCTGACGCAGAAAATTACGGTATATCGGGACTTTGTCAATTATATCAAGACCGGATGTTGTGAGGTGTCAGACATTAATCTTTTAAACCGGCTGGCGCAGTACGGGGAAGACGTGGGAGTGAAGGTGCCTGTGGAGCTGTATGTCAACAGCTGCGTTTCGTCACCGCTTCTGACCGGGTTTTTCCGGCCCTGCATTGTGCTTCCAACTGCAGATTGGTCAGATTCCTATCTCCGTTATGCCATTCTGCATGAACTGACACATTACAGGCATCGGGATATGTTCTATAAATGGCTGGTTCAGATCACGCTCTGTCTGCATTGGTTCAATCCGTTTGTACATCTGATGTGCCGTGAAATCAGCAGAGCCTGTGAGCTTGCCTGTGACGAGACAATCATAAGCAGGTTGGGGACAGAGGGGCGGAGAATTTATGGTGACATGCTGCTGAATGCGATTGGAATCGGAGGAGGCTATCACAATTCCGTAGCTTCTGTGACATTATATGAAAATAAAAAAATGATAAAAGAAAGGCTGGGTGCAATTATGAATTTTAAGAAAAAATCATTATGGGTTACTTTGGGGTCTCTTGTATTGGTGGTCAGTCTGTTTGCCGTCTCAACGGTGGTGGGTGCATATGCAGCACCGGCACATACCGATGACCCTTTCTCGGAATCTGATAACGATTCTTCCGAGGACGGGCAGGTATGGAAGGATTATTCTGTCAGGATTGGAGATTTAACGGTTTCTTTATACGATGATAAGCAGGACGTTGCGGCGAAACTGGAAGAAGCCGGTTTAAGTTATTATGAGCGTAAATTTGCGCGTACGGATTATGACAGCTATTATATGATAGATGAGTCGTTGTGCGTGTATTTTAATGCGGGCTCATGTGTACGCCTGAGATTTTGTGATGAGGCTTTCCAAACAGCTCGCGGCATACATCGAGGTGATTCATATTCTCAGATAATCGAACAATATGGGGATTCCTTCTACCATGAGGCATGTATTTATAAAGGAAGATATGACGTATATCGTTATAGTTTTGACGGTTACTTCTGTGAATTCGGAATATATAGTGATCAGGACGAAGATGCTATCTATGACGAAAACATCGGCTCTATATATAATGTAGACATATATGTCCCGGGTCAAAGTCCTATCTACGATTATGGTATGGGTGGAAATTCCAGTGTAATAGGAAGATATCCTGAACGGGTCCAGGATAACTTATCCCAATATCAAGATGCCGGGGTCAAACAGTCTTTATCCGCTGACTGACATCAACAGATGGCTCCATTGCATAGCAATGGAGCCATCCTGCAAACAAATCTGTCTTATCAAGCCAAAAGATTAATCCGCGGGTATTCGGGAGGCTGTGGCGGAAGCTCTTCCAGCAGATCCGGGTTTACTGCTTCTTCGAGCAGTTTCTCTTCCGGTTGGGAAACCTTTTCCGGTTGAGAAACCTCTTCCTGGAGAAGTTCGTCCATGATTTCGGTCAATACGCCCTTTTCCTCGTCGATACCAAGCGCATCCTCCACCATTTCTTTCTGTCTTTCCTCGGCTGTCTTAGGCTCATGTTTCTCTGCTGCCTCAGCGATTTTCTCGCCGATTTCCTGGGCCTCGTCCATCGCGTGCCACATCTGCTCCTGATTATACTGCATCTTGACAGCGGCAATTTCATTCTCATAAGAATGGAACATTTCCAGCTTCTTTGCAATATCTTCAACGGTACTGCATTCCCGGTTTTTCAGGTTTTCCTTTTGTTTTTCCCAAAATTCAATCTGCCCGGCCGCTTTTTGCTGGCGTTCCGTTTTCTCCTGTGTGCTTTTCAGTGCCGGTCTCTGCATGATCGGCAGATTACCAGCATATATGGAACTGCCTTTATTCGATGCGGCAAAATTAATTGTTGTCATATGAGTCATCTCCTTATAAACGAATGTCTGCGGATGCGTGTGCTTCAGCACTCGAAGTCCATGCAGCTGCGGACTGCGGTATAGGGCCTTACCCTGCCGTCTGCGACCGCCACGTGCTCCGGGTGAGCGGCGTAGCCTTTCAACGCTTTCTCATCCGTAAAGCTGGAATCCAGCATCAGATCCACATTGGAGCTGTGCAATCCTTCGGTATATACCTTGATTTCCAACAATCCCGGAATGCGGCCCGCCAGGTTTTCCAGTCCCTCCTTTATGCCGGCCTTCACAGCGGTTTTTTCCTCTGCGGTCAGCTCCTCTTTCAACTTCCATAAAATCACATGTTTTACCATAATCCCTCCTAAAAAACCGGGCCGTTCTTCCTTGCGGAGGAAAGGCCCGGTCATTGTCTGTACTGTCTCCGGTCATGCACGATCTTCAGTTTTCTGCTCCACGCGATTTAACTCTTGTTCCGCTGATGCCAGAAACGCTGCAAAGGCGTTTGTCTTAGTGTGCAATTTCCTCGGGTTTTGCGGTTGCTCGGAAAATCTGTCAAATCGCATCATGGATGACACCGGGATAACAGTCGCCCATAGGGCATTCCCACTTGTGTAGATTGCAATCATCATCCTCCTTGATAAAAAGTACATCCTTGGTTTCCGAACTACTTTACATAATCTATATCGGATGATTTTGCAGATAATTTATACTTATTGTAAAAATATTCAGCCTTTTTTCGCGATCAGTTCTTTCAGGCGCAGTGCCTTCTCAATGCTGCCGTCCACCTTCAGCTTGTGAAGTGTGAAAGCGACAACCGGGTCTGTCGTTCCGTCGATAATTTTTTCCAGAGTCTCCGGCTTGCAGGTAAAAATAACGTCGCGGTCGTAATACTCGTAGGGCTCGATGTGCAGCTCGCCGTCCTTGACCTCTACATAAAAGATTCCGCCCGCATCCTTGTCCTCAATGTTAAACTGGTACGCAAGATGTTCCTTGATGTCGCTCACGTCTGCCCCTGCAAAACGCGCCTTGATTTTTTCAAAAAATTCTGAATAAGTCATGGTTCCCTCCCAATTGATTGTTATATAGATGGTAACTATTCATATCTTACCGCAAAACGGTCTTTTTTACAACGGAAAATGAGAAAGTGGTTCAATTGACATGTATGAAATGGAATAGTAAAATCAATGGTAAAAATCAGTATAAAAAATCGGGGAGGGTATTCATAATGGAAAAGAAATCATCCGCATTAGATATGACCTCCGGCTCCATTGCAAAATTATTGGTCACATTTGCAGTGCCGCTGCTTTTGGGAAATATGTTCCAGATGCTCTACAACACCGTGGACGCGCTGGTGGTGGGAAACTTTGTCGGGAAGGAGGCGCTGGCGGCGGTCGGCTCGACGGCGAGCATTACGAATATTGCGGTGTTGTTTTTTAATGGCGTTTCGGTCGGAGGCGGAGTTGTCATCAGCCAGTTTTACGGGGCGCACGACCATGAAAACCTTCACAAGGCCATCGAAACCACCATGGCAGTGACCTTTGTGATCGGCGTGCTGTTTACGATTTTAGGTGTTCTGGCTGTGCCGTATATGCTGCGCTTTATGTCAACCCCGGAGGACGTCATGGGTGAGGCGGGCGTTTATCTGCGAATTTATTTTGCGGGCATCGCGGGGCTGCTCGTGTACAATATGGCGAGCGGAATTCTGCGCGCCGTGGGCGACACGGCAAAGCCGCTCCTGTTTCTGATTTTGTCCAGTATTTTGAACATTCTGCTCGATTTACTGTTTGTGGTAGTCTTTCAGGCAGGGATTGAGGGTGCGGCTTTGGCGACCATCATTTCGCAGTTTATCTCTGCGGCAGCGGTTTTGTTCCTGCTCTCACACTCGCGCGACATTTACCGCTTTTCTTTTAAAGAATTGGCAATCGACCGGTCGATTTTGTCAAAAATTTTGTCTGTGGGACTGCCGTCCGGAGTTCAGGCGATGATCACGGCGTTTTCCAACGTCTTTGTGCAGTCCTATATCAATAGCTTTGGTTCCGGCTGCATGGCGGGCTGGAGCTGCTACAATAAGCTGGATCAGTTCGTGTTTCTGCCGGTGACAAGCATGAGCCAATCCGCCACAACCTTTGTCAGCCAGAACATTGGGGCGGGTCAGGTGAAACGCGCCGACCAGGGAACGAAGGTGTCGATCCTCATCTCCGTCAGTATCACGACATGTATTGCTGCGGTGCTCTTTCTCGTGGCGCACCCGGCGGTCGCCATGTTTAATCGGGAGCCGGATGTGGTGCAGTACGGCGTCCTGTTTCTGCGGCTGAATGTGTTTTTTCTGATTGCGAATACGGTCAACCACGTGCTCGCGGGATCGCTGCGAGGCCGGGGCGACGGTAAAGGCCCGATGTTCATCATGATTTTCTCGTTCGTGGCGATTCGGCAGACCTATCTGTTTTTGATTACGCGGCTGGTGCAAAGCGAGGCGGCAGTCGGCTTTGGCTATCCGGTCGGCTGGATGAGCTGCTGTGCGATTGAGCTGATTTACTATTGGCTGAGGTGGGGACGGAAGGCGAAGGAAGGATAGAAATGACAGTGTAATAATGTTTTGCATTACATAAATTAATTTAGCATTGTTAATAGCGATATACAAAGGATATACGGATTGGTGGCTTTTTGGAAGATTTTGATGAATGTTTTATTATGGGGAGATATCATGAAAAATAGAATGCGTTTATTATTGGCTGCTTTGTTTTTGATCATTAGCACTATGGCGGGTTGTTCCACGCAAGAGCCGACTACGGGAGCATCTGATCAGAATGCAACATCACCTCAAGAAGAGACATCTGGGCAAAATACCCGGGAATCATCCAGGGAATCGTCCACTGTGCTCATTTATGTAAAGGATGGGATGCAGGAGGAAAAAACGGCCTCCCTGTATTTAGGGGAGGGCTATTCCCTCTATGTACCAGACGAGGACTGGACCATGTCAGTACCCGGATTATGGGCTGCGGAAAATGACAAGAGGGTGCGCTTCTTTGTCAGCAGCTATGAGGGCTTGCATGCGAGTCAGGTGGAGAGAATACTGACAGAGCAGGGCTACGTAGTGGGAGATAACGGCCTGTGGAAGCAGGAGGGGAATACCATGTATTGTGCCAGATGTTGCGAGACGGAGAGTGATGTATGGGCACTGAATGCCGTTTATCCGCCAGAGGCAGAAGAGAGCTGGGGGGCTGACATACAAGCTATTTTTGATACCTTCGAAGTGGTGGAAGGATATGAGGTGGGTGATCATACTACCAAAGCGGTTATGCCAGAGGGAGAGCGTCTCAAGCTCTATGAGGAGACCTATACGGATACAAACAGCCGGGATTGGACCATACATGATCCGGAATTTACAGGTTCCTATATTTATAATCAGCTGACTATAAGTAATGTAACCGATGACTCCTTTGATTTTACAATAACACGCCGAAATTTTGAGACGGAAGAGACGGAGACAATTTATCCTCTGTGCACAGCTTACTTTAACGAAGATGGAGTTTCTGCCACGTTTACCGGAAGTGAAGGCACTCTTACCTTCGATTTTTCGGACAATGCAAATCCGCTTCCGGTGGTGCTGACCATCAAGCTGTGGGGAGTGGAGTCCCTGGAGGGAATTCGGTTTTACAGCAGCAATATACCGGGATATGAGGCGGGCTGAGTGTGAGGAGGGCATTGGGGGTTTCAAATGCCCTCTATTTTGGTTATCTGCAAATTAATGGTTTTCAATTTGGCTTATGCTGCCTTTCTGGTTACCAAAATAAGGTAAACGTTGCCGACAGCCCAAGTAATGCATAAAAAAACCACGCCAATAACGATTTTCCGTTTTATTCTCAAAATTGGGAAACAGCCATTGATCCCGCGGGAACAACAATATATGTTCCCGCAGGGTCTGATTGAATTCAATCACGATAGTCCAAATATTATCTCTATTCATTTTTATTCCAGAACCAGTGATTTCACTGTTGTTCATATTATCCCATTTGTGCATAATGAATTGTAGAAATACTATTGATTTCTTCTATAATTTGTAATCTGGTATTTCTAATGTCAATATCATCCTGAATATCAAGAAAATATCTATCAGACACACCAAAGAATTTTCCAAGCCTTATTGATGTATCCGCCGTTATTTTCCGTCTGTCATGTAGAATATCCTGAATTCTTGATACTGGTACATGAATTTCTTGTGCCAATTTATATGCAGATAATCCAAACGGTATCATAAATTCTTCAGACAATATTTCACTCATTTTGGGAGTTTCAATATAATTTTCCATAGCAACCTCCTCTCTAATGATAATCTACTATTTCAACTTCATAAAAATTATTTGCATTAGGTCTAAAACATATTCTATATTGATCATTGATCCTAATGCTATATTGTCCATCTCGATCACCATCCAATTTCTCCAAATGATTAGCAGGTGGAACTCTCAAGTCCTCCAAACTTTGTGCATTATCAATCATAATTAATTTTCGTAATGCTATCCTTTGTATTGATTGCGGTAGTTTCTTAGAAAAAGTTTGATTGTATATCTTTTCCGTTTCGCTATCTGTAAATGTCTTTATCATGACTTTATTATACCTGTTATACGTGTATATGTCAATTGAAATCCTGCGTTATGTAAGAAGAGGCCGTCAGCATGAACCTGCTCCAGATCGGAGAGTTGACAGGGCATTCCCAGGACTATTTGCTTAGCAGATGGAACTATAAGCCTGCTGAAGGACGGATAAAATGCGCACAGCTCCTCCTGCCTCGACAAGCCGGAGAGCATCCGCTGCTCCTTTGATCTGTTTGACAAGTGATGCGGCTTTACTTATAATAGTGAAAGTATTGCGCAAAGGGGGTGTTGACATGATTAAGTATCATCGGAAAGACCAGATTGTTAATGCTTTAGAACAGCAGTTGGCGCTGGATTTCAACTGTGAGGCCAGTGATTTCAAGCGCAGCGAAAATGTGATGGTTGAGTCTGGTCTGCGGGAGGGGAGAAGGATCTATAATACGGAGAAGGATTTTTTCTCGATGGTCACACTTGGGGACAACGTCGTCTTCTCAACGGATTCTGCAATGCACGAGTGGCTGAGGGCGTGGTCCGGCGGAAAAAAGGGGTTCTGGTTGTTTGAGCACCCGCATCTGATGGAGCTTGAGGGCGAGCTGCAAAAGTTTGACAGGCATTTAGGGCAGAGTCACCATATGTTTTTGCCGGAGCCGCATATTCGGGAGGTAAAGCCGGATGTTGCCCTGCGGTGGTTCGAGCAGGAGGAGATTAAAAGCCTGTACGGGAGGGAAGAGTTTTCCAACGCGCTGTGCGACAGGTTTCATCCGGAGAGGCCGGATGTGCTTGCAGTGGGTGCCGTGGAGGGAGAAAAAATCCTCGGGCTGGCAGGCTGTTCAGCGGATACCGGGCAGTTTTGGCAGATCGGGATTGATGTGCTGCCGGAGTATCGGGGGCAGGGGCTGGGTACCATGCTGGTACAGCTCCTGAAAAATGAAGTGTTTTTAAGAGGGGCGATTCCGTTCTACGGAACCAGTCTGTCAAATTTGTATTCCTGGAATATTGCCATCAACTGTGATTTTTATCCGGCCTGGGTGGAGATTCGGACGGTGGCAGAGAAAGAATAAAGTAATTGAGAGAGGGACGAAGAGTAAAAGTATGCAACTAAAAAATTTGTAACATTTTCCTTCTATCTATCTCCTATATACAGGAGGTGGATAAATTATGTGTTATCTGAATTTGGAAAAAATCTCAAAAATCTATGCAGCCGGAAATGAACCTGTCACGGCCCTGTCCGGGATTTCTCTGAAAGTAGACAGGGGTGAATTTATTGCCATTACAGGACCCTCCGGCTGCGGCAAGTCGACGCTTCTGCATATTCTGGGCGGACTGAGCAAACCCTCTTCCGGTCAGGTTTATGTCCGTGGCAGATCCCTCTATGAACAAAAGCTCTCTGAACTGGCCTTGTACCGAAGGAAACAGGTGGGGATCGTGTATCAATTTTATAATCTTGTCCCCGAACTGACAGCAAGAGAAAATCTCATTTTACCGGCTCTGATGGATCGCCGTAAGATCGAAGCTGCCTGGATTGATGAAATTTTCAAAATACTCGGCTTGCAGGACAAGCAGGATTTCTATCCCAGCCAGCTCTCCGGGGGCCAGCAGCAGAAAATTGCGGTAGGGCGGGCGCTGATCACCCGTCCGCCCCTTCTCTTAGCAGATGAGCCTACCGGAAATCTGGATTCGGCAAAACGAGATGAATTGTTGGCGCTTTTTACGAAGCTGAACCGGCAGGAAAAACTCACCATCATCCTGGTTACCCATGATGCTGATGTTGCCGGATCGGCCCAGCGGAGAATTCATATGGCCGATGGAACGATCAGCAACATCACAGGTACGTCTCTGGATGTCTCTCATAGTATGGAAAAGGAGCAGAAAGGATGGGCGCTGACATGAAAAATTTCAATTTATGGCTGACCCTCCGCCTAATCCGAAAACAAAAGCTGCGCACCATCACGATTTTCTGCGGAATCCTGTTTTCCTGCTTTTTGCTGGCTGCCTTTTGCAGCTTTGGGTATGATTTCTGGATGCAGGTACACGGAGAAACCCGGGAGATGGCTCAATTCGATTCCACTCAGGGCATATTAATCCTGTTAATCACAGTCCTTTTGCTGCTGATCCTGTTATGCTCCATTACACTGTTACACAATTTATGTTCTCTGACCTTCACCCAACGCCGGAGGAGCCTTACCCGCCTTCTGGCCCTTGGCGCAGATACACGAAGCATAATCACGGTGGAATTGATAGAAACTTTGATGCTCTTTTGTGCGGCCGCCCCAACCGGTTTGATCCTGGCTCTGACAGCCATCTATAAGGTCGGTGTTCTATACCCCGCTCCCGGGTGGATGCTGGGCGGAATTTTGGCATGGGTTCTTTTGGTTTCCTGTGTCTGTAATGCAAGGCCTCTGCTATTATTGATGAAGAAACAGAATTTCAAAGGAAAAAATTTTAGAGCCTCAAGACGACGAAAATTAAGAGATAAAGCCCGAAAGCAGTCTTGTAGTTTTCCATTATTTATGGCTCAAAAATATCGTCGGGCCAACCGCAGGTTTTATATCAGAATCACGATGACGATAGTGGCTGCCATCCTGCTGTATGTCCCTGCAAGCTATCTGATTAACAGCAATATTGCCGCACAACAGTCCGGTTTGCATACAAAATACGGTATCCAATACACCTGTGGCCCGCGGAATAAAGGCGAACTGGAATCTGCGATACAAGAATATCAGAGGTTGGCTGCCGAGTGTGATTCTGACGAAGCCGCGGTTTCCGTTGTGTTCTACACAACAGCCTCCGTAAAAATTGACGAAATCAGTCATGAGCTGCGCAGTTCTCTAAAAAAGGCCGGCTGGCAGGAACAACCGGAGCTTTCCGTGGACAGCACCGTCTTTTTTCTTGAAGATGCAAAAGATGCGTCTGTTTTGGTCAACCGTTACACCAACAGAAATGGCTGGCGGAAGGATACAGATCTGCTTTTTTCGGAAACTTCTCTGCTGAGAGATCATGCAAACCTTTCCGGTGTGAAGATTTATACTGATTTTACAGACTGCTTTGAACCTGACGAGACAAACGTCATCACTCCGGACAGCATAACGGACGAGATTCCCGAGGGCATTGATTTTGTCGGCGATCTTACACTGATTCTGCCCTTAAGCCAGTTGGAACTATTCTGTGGTCCTTCTTTCGATTATAACAGGCTTTATGTACAGGGAAAATTTGTGGATCGCAACGAGGATGTATTTTCTCATCTGGAAAATTGTCTGGGTAAACATCCACTGGGACAGCTAAAATACACACGGAGGGTTCTCCAGGATTGGTACGATTCCATGCATGGAATCCATCAGGCCATGAATGCCATCTGTCTCACGCTTTTTTTCATCGCTGTACTGAATATTTTCAGTATGATAATCTTTCAATATATGGAGCGAAAAAAAGGGCTGGCTATCCTGTGGTCTCTGGGGCAAACCGCAAAAGAGCTGCAAAAAATCATGATTCTGGAATATGTATTTCGATTTCTGACAGCAATGATCCTTAGCATTCCGCTATCATGTTTTTTATGTTACTATATTTACAGGATCTTTCGTCAGGTCTGGTCCGTTCCTTTTATATTGCCGCTAAAACAGTTTCTTTTGATTGCATTGGCAGCGTTTCTTGTCACGTCCGCTGGCATCCTGATCAATGGATACCTGATGAAACGCCAGAACTTTCTGGCCAATATTAAGGATCTTACATAGAAAGAAGGGAGGGATAGGGTGGAATCATTTGAACAAATTTATGAGTTTTATTTCAAGGATGTTTATAAATATGCCTTCTCACTGTGCCGTGATCCTGCCCAAGCCGAAGAGATCACCCAGGAAACCTTCTTTCAGGCTTTAAAGTCCGTGTCCTCCTTTCGCGGAGAGTGTAAAATGCTGGTCTGGCTGTGTCAGATTGCCAAGCACGCTTATTTTGCTCAATTGCGAAAGGAGAAACGGAGATTTGGCCAGCCGGTGGAAGAGGTATTGGAGGCCTCCCCGCATTTATCTGATGTTTCCGTGGAGCAGCATCTGCTGGATGAGGGAGACGCGATGACACTGCACCAACACCTGCACGATCTGCCGGAACCTTATAAAGAGGTATTTATGCTGCGGGTTTTCGGTGAGCTTTCTTTTCAAAAAATAGCGCAGATTTTTGACAAAACGGAAAGCTGGGCAAGAATCACTTTTCATCGAGGAAAACTAAAACTAATCAAAAAAATGGAGAAAGATAACGGAGGAATATAATGGAAAAAATATCATGTGATGTCATTTTAGATCTGCTTCCTCTCTATTGTGATGACGTCTGCTCCCAAGACAGCCGCACGCTTGTCGAAAACCATTTGAATGGCTGTGCTGACTGTTCCCAAACACTGCGGCAGATGAAAACAGAATACCGTCTTTCCAATGCGGAGGAGCAAAACCATGAGGCCGTCGTTAGGAATCTTGCGGCCACATGGCAAAATACTGTAAAAAAGACATTTCTGCGGGGGACGATGCTCGCTTTATGTATCTGCGCCCTTTTGTTTGGCGCTTACTGGTCGCTGACCCGTCTTATCCTTGTTATGGTTTCAACCGATAAAATGCAGATTTCTGTGGGGATTGTGACAGAACAGTCCGTGCAAATATTCTTAAAGACTACGGATCACAAGAAAGTCTCCTACTCCTCCTCACATACGACAGCAGATGGAAAATGCTATCTGCTGGTGAAGCGGGGCGTGATCGCTACTGAAAACGCTGGCGAAGAAAACTGGGAATGCGTAGAGATTATTTCCAGAACCGGCGTCATGGAATCCGGAGACAAGGTTCCCATCACAGAGATTTACTATGGAACGGAAAAGGATTCTGTTTTGATTTGGAAAGCGGATGATGCGCCATAGTATTGTTCTTCATCGTTGCTTAAGAACGCACATCGGTTTGACAAATGATGCGGCTTTGCTTATGATAGTGAAAGAATTCCGGGGGGAGATCCGGACGGTGGCAGAAAAAGAAAAACAGAATTGAGAGAGGGACGCCGATGAGAAAAGAAGATTGGACGCCGGCGGGCATGCTTGCGGAGGCAGTGAGCATGGTTGCCGGCATTGTGTATATTGTGCTGCAGGTGCTCTACGGCTTTTTCTATCCGGCGGTGTGGCATCAGCCGGTGCTGAATATCCTCATGGCCGGACTCATCTATGCGGCTCTGACGCTCTTGGCCGTCTATCCGGAGCGGCTGAACCATCTGCGCCCGGAAGCGTGCAAAGGAGATATCCGCAAATACTCCCTCCGCCTGGTGCGGGTGGTCAAACTGCTTTTTATGTGCGGCCTGATGGTTCCCTGCATCTGCGATGTGGCGGGCTATCCGATGCCGAGTCTGTACACGGTGGCGGGAATCGGGCTGATGATCTTTGCCGCGATCTATTACGAGGTGCGGATTATCGGGCTGATCCGGGACGAAAACGAAAACAATGAGTAAGAAATCAGGTGAAACAATATGAAACTGGGAAGGCTGGTCGGAGACAGAGAATTTTATAAAAGAACGCTGTTGGTGGCGGTTCCGATTATGATACAGAACGGAATCACCAATTTTGTGAATCTTCTGGACAATATTATGGTGGGGCGGATCGGGACAGAGCAGATGTCCGGCGTGGCGATCACGAACCAGTTGATGTTTGTGTTCCATCTGAGTATTTTCGGGGCGATCTCCGGTGCGGGCATTTTTTCTGCGCAGTTTTACGGGAAGGGCGACCATGAGGGAATCCGCTACACGATGCGTTTTAAATGGATCATCAGCATGGTGATACTGGCAATTGCGCTTGGGCTGTTCTCTGTGTTCGGAGAGCAGCTGATTATGTGTTATCTGCAGGGCAGCAGTGACGTCGGCGATGTGGCGCAGACCCTGCGGTACGGGCAGCAGTACCTGGCACTGATTATGCTGGAAATGCTGCCGTTTGCAGTGGTGCAGATCTACGCGTCCACCATGCGAGAGACCGGGGAGACGGTGCTGCCGATGATGGCAGGCATTGTGGCGGTTGTGGTGAATCTGCTGGGCAACTATCTGCTCATTTTCGGCAAATTCGGCTGTCCCATGCTCGGCGTGCGCGGCGCGGCGATTGCGACGGTTCTGTCGCGGCTTGTGGAGTGCGCGATCGTGATTCTCTGGGCACACACGAATAAGAAAAAGGCGCCGTATGCGGCCGGGCTGTACCGGGGCTTTCGTATTCCGCGCCAGCTGTCACAGCAGATTTTGGTGAAGGGGACGCCGCTTTTAATCAACGAATTTTTGTGGGCGGGCGGAATGGCGGTTTTGGCACAGTGTTACTCGCTGCGCGGATTGTCGGTTGTGGCGGCGCTCAATATTTCCAACACGATCTCCAATGTCTTTAATGTGGTGTTTATCGCCATGGGAAGCGCGGTCTCGATCATCGTGGGGCAGCTTTTGGGCGCTGGGAGGATTGAGGAGGCGAAGGATACCGATGCTAAGCTGATTGCCTTTTCTGTGGAGCTCTGTATTGTGGTGGGCGCGCTGATGGCGCTGGTATCGCCGCTGTTTCCGAAAATTTACGACACGCAGGATGTGGTGAGGCATCTGGCGACGGAGCTGATCTGCGTCACGGCGCTCTGTATGCCGATTCAGGCATTTGTCAACGCGGCGTATTTTACGCTGCGCTCCGGCGGAAAGACGATCATAACCTTTATTTTTGACAGTGCATTCGTCTGGACGGTTTCGATTCCGCTGGCATACTGCCTCAGCCGGTTTACGGCGCTTCCGATTGTGCCGCTGTATCTGGCTTGCCAGCTGATCGATATCATCAAGTGTGTCATTGGATTTATTTTTGTTAAAAAGGGTATTTGGCTTCACAACATCGTGGATTCTCCTTGATAATTCTTAATGTAGGGTTTATAATGAAATATACTCATTATAGCGGCATAGAGGAGATGAAAAATGGCAAAACAAGGGATAAAACGGACAGGAAAGAGGTCGTTGGGGATTCGCGCGAAGCTGATCGCGGTCATCATACCGATTGTGTTAATTATTATTGTGTCCTTTTTTGCCCTGTCGCGGAATGTGATTGTTAAGAAGGCGGAAGATGAGCTGATTGCACGCTCGGAGGGTTATGCCAAGGATGTCTATGCGTGGTCAAGCCAGATACTTACAGAATTGACACTCTATCGGGACTCCATAGAGAGCGGTGAATTTGCAAACGATGATGAAATATTAGAATATATGAAGATTTCCGTGGACCGGAGCTCGGCTTACCCGGTGGGCCTGTACATGGGAGACGACGGCGGTACCTATCTGGATGCGTCCGAGTGGGTGCCGGGGGACGATTGGGTTCTGACGGAGCGCGACTGGTATCTGGAGGGCAAGGAGCATGAGACGTTCGCATTCGGCGAGCCCTACTATGATTCCCAGACCGGAGACATGTGCGTGAGCGCGACGGTCCGCATGAGCAATAAGGATGTGGTGCGGGTGCTGGCGGTGGATGTGTATCTGGACTACGTGTGCGACCTGGTTTCGCAGATCGCGGCGAAAGGGATCGGAAGATCCTTCCTCGTGACGAAGTCCAGCCAGACGGTCATCGCGCATCCGGACGAGAGTATGATGGCGGTGACGCTGGATGCTTCCGGTCTGGATAAGCTCTACGCGAATGTGGGCAGGGCGCTCAACGAAGGAAAGAGCGGCTTGATTTCGCTCAAGGGCAACGGCGGTACATATCTTGTCTGCATTGACGAGGTTCCCGGGACGGACTGGCTGCTGGTCAGTTATGTGTCCCGCTCGGATGTGCTGGCGGATTTGGAGCGTCTGGAGCTTATTATGATTTTGATTGCCGTGGTTGCGGCAGTGGTGCTGAGCCTGGTGACGCTGCATCTGATGGACGGTGTTGTAAAGCCGGTGACAAAGGTCACAGATGTCATTCAGAAGGTGGCAGACGGAGACCTTTCCCAGAATATTGAGGTAAAAGGCAACGACGAAATTTCTCAAATGGGCACGCATATACAGAACTTTTTGGTGCAGATGCGAAAGACCATGTCCGGAATTTCCGAGACAGCGCAGTGGCTGGAGCGCCAGTCGGAGAGCAATGACCACGTCTCCGGTTCGCTGATGGAGTCCTCGAGAAATCAGGCGGAGGCGATGGAGGCGTTAAACCGCATGGTCGATGAGTTGTCGGCGGAGGCGGATGAGGTGTCCGAGCAGATGACCGGTCTCTCCGGTGTGATTAGTGAGGCGGGTGAGCGGAGCCGTGAGGCGAGCGAGATGATGCGCCAGACCGTGGAGGCCTCCGAAGAGGGGCAGGCGGCAGCGGAGCAGGTGAGCAGCAGTATGCAGACGATCGAGGAGAGCATTACTTCTCTGTCGGAATTGATTTCAGAAACGGAACATGCGGTGGAGCAGATCAGTGATATGGTCTGTATGATCGTGGATGTGGCAGATGAGACGAACCTCCTGTCCCTGAATGCCTCGATAGAGGCGGCGAGAGCAGGTGAGGCAGGCCGCGGGTTTGCGGTGGTTGCAGAGCAGATTGGCAAGCTGGCGGTCAGCAGCGCAGCTGCGGCGGATAATATTTCAAAACTGACCGGAGAGATCCGGCAAACGATGCACCGCGTGGTTTCCAGTATGAGGGACAGTGCGTCTGAGGTAAAGATCAGCGCCGAGCTCGTGGGACAGACGCGGACGACATTTGGCACGGTTTATGAAAAGGTCGGAGAAGCGGATCGGATCGTAAACCGGATGACGAAGTTGATCGGGGATGTGGAGTCGGTGGCGGACCGCATGCAGCAGATCGCGGCGAACCAGGTGTCCTCCGCGGGAAAGATCATGAATTCCGCGCATGAGCTGGACGAATACACGCGCACGGTCAACGACGACAGCGATACCGTGGCGCAGAGTGCGAAGGAGCTGGAGCGTGAGTCCAAAAATCTGATGGAGCGGATCCGGAATTTCCGGATGGAGTAAGGAAGGCGCACCTGCTGCGCTTTCCGTGAAAATGTGATTCAGGAGCTGGGTTATGGCAGAGGCATTGAATTCGGGAACCTTATATCTGTGTGCGACGCCCATTGGCAATCTGGAGGATATAACGCTCCGGGTACTGCGCATCCTAAAGGAAGTGGATCTGATCGCGGCAGAGGATACCCGCAATTCGATCAAGCTGCTGAATTATTTTGACATTCACACACCCATGACCAGCTATCATGAGCACAATAAAATTGCCAAGGCGTATCAGCTTGTGGAGAAGCTGCGCGCGGGTCTCAATATTGCGGTGATCACGGATGCCGGGACGCCGGGCATCTCTGATCCGGGCGAAGAGCTTGTGCGGATCTGCCGCGAGGAAGGCATTGCGGTCACATCTGTGCCGGGGGCGGCGGCGTGTGTCACGGCACTTACGATGTCGGGGCTTTCCGCCAGACGCTTTGCCTTTGAGGCGTTTCTGCCGAAGGACAAAAAGGAGCGCCAAGCGGTGCTGGATGAGCTGAAGGCGGAGACGCGGACAATCGTGATTTATGAAGCGCCGCATCATCTGCTCGCGACGCTTGAGGAATTGAAAAATGCGCTAGGCGGGGAGCGGCGGCTTGCGGTATGCCGGGAGCTCACAAAAAAGCATGAAGAAAATTTGCAGACTACCCTGGCGGATAGTCTGCATTATTTTGAGGCTCACGAGCCGCGCGGCGAGTTTGTGCTGGTGATAGAGGGCGTCTTACGCGCACAGCTGGAAAAAGAGCAGCAGGCGGCGTGGGCGGACATGAGCGTCGAGGAGCACATGGCGCACTACGAAGCGCAGGGCATTGACCGCAAGGAGGCAATGCGTCTCGTGGCGAAGGACCGCGGGGTCAGTAAGAGGGACATCTACCAGAGCCTGCTGCAATGATTCGCAGGATCAGGTCTTTCATTAACTCAACAGTTTCTTCTCCAGCAGTGCGAACGGTGCGGGCCCGATCCGCAGGATTTGTTCGTGGAATTTTGCGGCGTCGAAGTTCTTGCCCTTCTTTTTTTCATATGCGCTCCGCAGCTGGTCGAATTTCAGATACCCCACGTAGTATTTCAGGTAATTTCCCGGTTCCTCCAGAATCAGGTCGGTGATGGCACGCACGGTTTTCTCGTCGGTGATGCCGTTATCTCTCCAGAATTTTAACATATCTTCTTTTTTCCAGCCGTAATAGTGAATGCCGATGTCGGAGGTGGCATAGAGGCTCAAAATGGCGGACTGATTGTGCTGCAGCAGGGACGCCAGCGATTCCTCGAATCCGGTGTAGTAGTAGGACTGCATCTCCACATAGGTCGCCCACCCCTCCGTGTAGCCGGGATAGTTTAAGAGCGTGTGCAGCGGGTTCATGCCATAGCTGTAGGACTGGACCGTCTGGTAGAGATGGCCCGGGAAACCTTCGTGTGCCAGGGTTGTGAACAGGTAGAGCTTATCGTGTGAATCTGCGTCGTTGATGTAGATCCGGTTGTTCAGGTAGCCGTCGATCGGAGCGGTGATGTAAAAGGCGGGTGCGAGGTAGTCCGAGAGGCTTTTGTCCACATGGCAGATCTCCCATTGGGACTTCGGCATCGCCGGAAAATCCTCGAGCATCGCGTTTGCCAGGTGCTCCACCATCAGCGTTTCATCCTGAATGTCGCACTCAGCAGAGTCGGCTTTTTCCAGCAGTCCGGGGTCTCCCGCCAGAAGCTCTCTGCAGACTTCAAGGTCGCTTTTTCGCTTTTCCTCAATCTGTGCCGCAAGTTCCTCCACGGAGTCGTCGCACCCGGTGTAGTGGGCGACGAGTGCCGAGTAGTAATTCCTTCCGTTTTTATAATGGCAGAGGCCCCAGTCGTTGCGCCCGCTGCCCATGAGGGCGGTCAGGCCGGAGGCCATGTTCTGATAGGCGGGAACAACGTGCTCGGCGATTATGCTGCTGTTTCGCTTGCAGTATTTCTTCTTTTGAGCATCGCTGATGCCGCCGAGTGTTTTTACGCGCTCGTCGAAGGTGCTGACGAGGAAATTGTCGGTGGGATGGGCGGTAAAGACCTCGCAGCTGTCGATTACCTTTCTGCAGCAGCTGTCGGACATGAACAGGCCCGCGTCCGCCTTTTCCCGCTCAAAGTTGAGGAGTTGGGCGAAATATGTATCTATCTGCGAGAGGAGTGTCAGATAGTCCTCCACATCCTGTGTGCTGCGAAAGCTATATTCCGCGAGCAGAATCGGGAGCTGGGAGGTGGCGCCGCCGGAGGGTGTCAGGACTTCGTCGTAGAGCGCGTAGTCCGAGAGGCGGAGCTGCCGGTCGAGATAGTCTTTAAACACGTCGTACACCAGCTTTTCGTCCTCGGAGAGGGTGCGGTAGCTGTAGCGGCCCAGCTCGGAACGAAGCCTGCGCATTTCCAGAATATTGTCTTTTCGGGCTTCGTTCGAAAAGTCGCCGAAGGTCACCGTGTAGTTTTTGATGCCGACGGCGGCGGGGTTACTCAGGGTGAAGTGCAGGTTGAGCGTGTTGCCCTGTACCTCCTTCACGAAGGTCTGTGAAAGAAAGCGGTTGAAGTCGCTGCCGCCCCTGCCGGTCAGGTTTGGCAGAAAGCGCGCGGCAAAAAAGATCGCAAGAAGGAGAAGCGCCGCGATCAGGATTGAGTATTTTTTTCGGAAACGTTTCATAGTCAGTCTCATGCTCCTGTGAGCAGGAATTATTAATTATTGTATGCGTGGGGCGTGGGAGGTAGACCATGCCGGGGGCCGCTGTGGCATGGGGGTTGGAACACGCCGGAAATTGTGTCATACACGGGAGGGGCCCCGGAATAAAATAGCAGTAACTGTATGCCTGGGAGCATAATATGAATTATTTATGGGCGGGAATGATCGTGGTCGGTGTAATTTACGGCGCGCTGACCGGAAATTTGGGCGCGGTGACGGATCAGGCGCTGGATTCGGCAAAGGAGGCAGTGACTCTCTGTATTACCATGGCGGGCGTGATGGCGTTTTGGGTCGGCGTAATGAGGATTGCGGAGCGGGCGGGGCTGGTGGAGCACATTGCAAAAAGTCTTGGGCCGCTGCTGACCTTTCTCTTTCCAAGTGTGCCAAGGGGCAGCAGTGCCAGGACATACATTGCGACAAACATGGTGGCGAACTTCCTCGGGCTCGGCTGGGCGGCGACACCGGCGGGGCTGTCCGCGATGAAGGAGCTCAAAAAACTGGACCCGGAAAATGGGACGGCGACAGATGCCATGTGTGATTTCCTGATTGTCAACATTTCTTCCCTGCAGCTCATCCCGGTGAATATCATTGCCTACCGGAGTCAGTACGGTTCAACAAATCCGTCGCTCATCGTGGGCCCGGCGATTCTTGCCACCGCAGTCTCTACCGGTGCGGCGGTTCTGTTTATCAAACTTCGACATCTTATGTGCAAAGGAGGGCGGTGCTCATGAAAATCATTCTCTATCTCTCTGAGGCGATTATTCCGCTGATTGTCGTTTATATTGTAGTGATTGGTCTCTCCCGTCAACAGCGAGTGTACGAGGATTTTCTGGACGGGGCAAAAAGCGGCATCCGCACGGTTGTGGAGATCATGCCGACGCTCATCGGACTCATGGTGGCGGTGGGGATTCTGCGCGCCTCCGGATTTTTGGATTACTTATCCCAAATACTTGGGAAACTCATGCAGTACACAAATTTTCCTACGGAGCTGCTGCCGCTCGCCATCGTGAAAATGTTTTCCTCCTCTGCGTCCACCGGGCTGCTGCTGGATCTGTACAAGGCGCACGGGACAGACTCGCATCTGGGCATCATCGCATCCATTCTCTCGAGCAGCACAGAGACTATTTTTTATACCATGTCCATCTACTTTATGTCCGTGAAGGTCAAGAAGACGCGCTACACCCTGACGGGGGCGATGGTCGCAACCATTGCCGGAATGATCGCGAGCGTTGTGCTGGCGGGGTGGATGTAGCGCGCGCAGAGCATAAGCGCTCTTTTTCCTGTATTTGATTACTCGATTGGCTTGACACTGCCTGCAAATCGAAGTATGATCTAAGGAAAGAGGAGGGGGGTATTATGCGTTATAGTAAAATGGGACGTGTTGCCGCGATAGCGGCTTTTTCAATTTTATCGTTTTCGCTTGCGTCATGCGGGAATGCAAAGGTTTCCGGTGAGCTTCCGGTTGTGAAGCTGTCGGTATGGTGTCCTGAGGAGGAGCGGGAGCTCATGTCGCAGATGATCGACTCTTTTTCTGAGGAATATCGGAAAGAGGCGACATTCAAGATTACGGTGAGTGCGGAGAGCGAGGAGTCCTGCAGGGATACGGTTCTCGCCGCTCCCAAGAATGCGGCGGATGTCTATGCTTTTGCCGCGGATCAGTTTGAGTCTCTGCGCCGGGGCGATGCACTGCTGCCCATCACGCGCAATACCGAGCAGGTCATAGCAGACAACGGCGGCGCAGACAGCGGAGCCATTGCGGGGGCAAGCCATGACGGCGTCCTTTACGCATATCCGAAGACCGCCAGCAACGGTTATTTTCTCTATTACAACAGCGCCTATCTGACGGAGGAGGATGTCAAAACCTTCGATCAGATGCTGAAAGTCGCAGAACAGAACAACAAGAAGATTTCTATGGACTTTACCAGCGGCTGGTACACCTATTCCTTTTTCAAGGCGGCGGGACTGAGTGTCAACCGCAGCGAGGACGGTGAAACGAACGTTTGCGACTGGAACTCGACGACGAACGCTATTAAGGGTGTGGATGTGGTGAATGCCATGCTTCAGATCGCTTCCAGCAAGGGCTTTCTCAACGGCACCGACAGCAATTTCCGCGCCGGTGTTGAGGACGGTTCTGTGATCGCCGGTGTCAACGGTACCTGGAATGCAAGCTATGTGGAGGAAGCATGGGGCGAAAATTATGCGGCGGCGCCGCTCCCTACCTACACGGTAGCGGGTCAGCAGGTGCAGATGCACAGCTTCGCGGGCTATAAGTATGTCGGGGTGAGCGCGTACACGGACATGCCCGACTGGGCGATGGCCTTTGCGGAGTGGATCACCAACGAAGAGAACCAGACGCTGCGTTTTCAGGAGAAGGGCGAGGGCCCTTCTAACATCAGGGCGGCGGCTTCCCCGGAGGTTCAGGCAGCGCCCGCGCTTGCCGCGCTCTCCCGGCAGTCAGAGTATGGACATCTGCAGGATGTGGCGGATACCTTCTGGACTCCCACCAATATGCTCGGTACGGTGATTGTGTCAGGCAACAGCGACGGCAGGGATCTGCAGGAGCTTCTGGATGAGATTACGGTAGAGATCACGGCTCCGGCCGAACCTGACGAGCAATAGGTGCAGCCGAAACATAAGCGCCCCCAGGGAAATGAGGTGAACGCCCGCTTGAATTTTTCACGTATAAAAATACACAGCAGCCCCTTTAAGATTTTTATAACCGTATTGCTGGCCGGGGTAATCAGCATCGTTGGTCAGATTGCTCTGAAATACAGCATTGACAAGATTTCGGAAAGCTATACGGAGGTCATCGAAGAGCATAGTATGAACAATGCCTATGCGGATAACATCGGCGTGCTGCTCTATCGGCATCAGGCGATTGCGGCGAACCATATCACCGCCAGCGATGAGGCTGATTATGAAACCTACGAGGCAGAGGCGAAGGATATTGAGACACAGTTGAACGAGCTGCTGGATGAATTTGAAAAACGCATGACCGGAGACCGTCGGGAACAGCTCTATCACAATGTTTACTCGGATTATCGCAGCTATCTGCAGAATTCGCAGATTGCTTTTAAATTCAGCCGTCAGGGTGACAAACAGACGGCTACTTATTATACGCTCAATGTCATGAACGACTTTTTGTCCACTGCAAACGCACACCTCGGCGAGCTGCGGGAGTACACGCAGAGCGAGATGGAGGAGGCCAGAGCGCGCATGAATTATTACATGAAGCTTGCCCGCATCAATGCAGCTATCTGCATCAGCGTCATTGTGGCGGCAGTTGTGGTCTGCATTGTCTATTGTGTGAAGGTTACGTCGGATCTGGATCGGTATAAGGACCATCTGGAGGAAGAGGTAGAGCGCAAGACGAGGGATCTGCGCGTTCACAGCGAGAAGATGATCGAGCTTCAGAACAACATTATTATCGGCATGGCGAACCTCATCGAGAGCCGGGACGGCGACACCGGCGAGCATGTCAAGCGCACCAGCAGGTATGTGTCCATGCTTGCGGAGGCGGCGAAGAATAGGGGGCTGTATCCCGAGATTCTGAATGATGACTATATTGAGCTTCTGATTAAGGCGGCGCCCATGCACGATATTGGCAAAATCGCGGTTCCGGACAGCATTCTGCAAAAGCCCGGAAAGCTTACGCCCGAAGAATTCGAGCGGATCAAGGACCACGCGGCGGAGGGCGGCAGGATCATCCGCGAGGTGCTTGGCAGCATTGCGGAGAAGGAGTATGTGGACATCGCTGCCATGGTTGCCTCCGGGCATCATGAAAAATGGGACGGCAGCGGTTACCCCGAGCATCTGAGCGGGGAGGATATCCCCTTGTGCGCGCGGATTATGGCGATCGCAGACGTTTTCGATGCACTCATCTCCAAGCGCTGTTACAAGGAGTCCATGTCCATCGATGAGGCCTTCCGGATTATTGCCGGGTCGGCGGGGTCTCACTTTGATCCGGTGCTTGCGGAGCTCTATGTCACGCTGCGCCCGGAGATTGAGGATTATCTGTCGGAGAAATAAGAGAATTAAATAGAAGGAGGGCGCAATGGAAGCGGTTGAACAATTTTTGGAGTGGGTCAAGAACTCGGACAACATCGTATTTTTCGGCGGGGCAGGGGTTTCCACGGAGAGCGGAATTCCGGACTTTCGGAGTGTGGACGGGCTGTACAATCAGAAGTATGACTATCCGCCGGAGACCATATTGAGCCATACCTTTTACCGGAACCATCCGGGGGAGTTTTACCGGTTCTATCGCGACAAGATGCTCTGTCTTGATGCGGAACCGAACATTACGCATCTGAAACTGGCCGAGCTCGAACAAGCGGGCAAGCTCAAGGGCATTGTGACCCAGAATATAGACGGCCTCCACCAGAAAGCGGGCAGCAAAAATGTGATGGAGCTCCACGGGAGTGTGCTTCGCAATTACTGCGAGAGCTGTTATGAATTCATGTCGGCGGAGGAGATCCTGCACTCCGAGGGCATACCCAAATGCCCCGTCTGCGGCGGTCCGGTGAAGCCGGATGTGGTGCTGTACGAGGAGGGGCTGAACCAGAAAACCCTGCAGGATGCGGTGCGCTGCATCAGCCAGGCGGATATGCTCATCGTGGGCGGCACTTCTCTCGCGGTGTATCCGGCGGCGGGCCTCATTGACTATTACAACGGAAACCGGCTGGTGCTGATCAACAAGTCTGCCACACCCATGGACCGGAAGGCGGACCTGCTGATACAGGACGGGCTGGGAAAAGTATTTTCGCAAATCGAGGTGTAGCCTATGAATCAGTACAATTATGAGGTGGGCGATATTGTCCGCCTGAAAAAGCCCCACCCCTGCGGATGCCACGAATGGGAGATTCTGAGAGTCGGAGCGGATTTCCGGCTCAAATGCGCGGGCTGCGGACATCAGGTGATGGTGCCCCGGACACTGGTGGAGAAGAATACGAGGGGACTGCGCAAGCCTGCTGCGGAGGAATAAATTAGCCCATGCCCGAAACTTCGAAACGCGACTAAACCAATATATTCGAAAACTGATAATTCCGGTTAAAGAATAACGGCAGTTGGCAATTTGGAAGGTAGGAAAATGAAGTTATTTCTTGGATTTTGTGGGACTTTTGCAATATATTTATTTTTTTAATATTAATAATAATAGAGAACAAGAAACGTCCGCCCTTTATAGAAAAAGGGGAAACCGGCAAGAAGAATCGGGAATGCTATAGCGTTTCTGTTTGGACAGTTATTACGAAAGGACCGGGTGGTTATCATCAGTATGATTTTGTCAAACGAAAGAATGGAAAATACCGATTGAAAATTTATTCTGTTCTTGAATGGATTTCGGGATTGGCATATTTTTCATTCTATATATGGTTGATAGAATATCATTGGGACGCGATTATGAAATATCCGAAAATGGAAATACCTTCCTTTTTGGGCTTTTTTCTTCTATTTCTATGTATGTGGGCTGCTTTGAATAACGCCTCAATTGTTGCCAGGATATATTTTCATAAATATATGAAAACGCATATAAAAGGTAAGCGCCGTTAGGTTTGCGTTGGGTATTGGAGACAGAGCCATCTTTGCTTTTGGAGAGATGGCTGCGGAGAGCATCAATGTCTGCATCAGATATGTTTCTCAGACAGGTAATCTTACAAAACGGGATTCCGTTTGAAGTGAAATATCCTGAATTTAGGCCGGAAGTAATTGAGGCTATGGAGGAAGCAAAGGAGATTAGCAGGAACCCGAATACAAAACGGTATAGTAGTTTTTCGGAAGCATTGAAGGATATGGATTTATGAAATATCAATTAGTCCTATCCGGAAGGTTTGGGAAAGGATTGAAAGCAGCTAAGAAGCGTGGCTTGGATCTTGATTTATTGGATTTCATTGTAGATAAATTGCTTCAAGGAATACCGCTTGAAGAAATTATAAGGATCATCCATTGAAGGGAATTTGGGACGGATTTAGAGAGTGTCATATTCAGTCCGATTGGTTGCTGATATATCTCATAGAAGATGATATATTGACATTAACATTGGTTGAAACGGGGACACATGCAGATTTATACAGGAAATAATGGAATAGGTTATATCCAGTTAGAAGACATTAGCGGAAAATATTCGTTAATGCCTTTTATAGTGAATACGGAATTGATACGAAATTAATTCGTTGAAAAAAAGCTTGCAGTTTTGTCAAAAACATGGTATCATCTATTTTCGTGATAACTTAATTTTCCTTGCTCACAACAAAGTTGTGGGCCAGAGACCAAAAGGAGGTAAATTCGCATGAACAAGTATGAATTGGCACTCGTTGTAAGTGCAAAGATCGAGGACGATGCGAGAACAGCAGTTGTTGACAAGGCGAAGGATTACATTACCCGCGCCGGCGGCACTGTGACAGAAGTGGAAGAGTGGGGCAAGAAAAAACTGGCCTACGAAATCCAGCATATGTCCGAGGGATTCTACTACTTCATCCAGTTTGACGGGGCGACGACCGTTCCGGCTGCTGTGGAGCAGGATGTCCGTATCATGGACAATGTTCTTCGTTTCTTATGCGTGAAGAAAGACGAGGCATAGGGCTGAAGATAAGGAGATCGTATGAATAAAGTAATATTGATGGGAAGGTTAACCAGAGACGCTGAAATCCGTTATTCTCAGGGGGAGACTGCAAGCGCGGTCGCGAGATTCACGATTGCGGTGGACCGCCGTGTCCGCCGTGACGGTGCAAACGGCGATCAGACCGCGGATTTCATCAGCTGCGTTGCATTCGCAAGAACCGCAGAGTTTCTGGAAAAATTTGGGCGCAAGGGGACGAAGTTTGTTCTTGAGGGCCGGATTCAGACTGGCAGCTACACCAACAAGGACGGGCAGCGCGTGTACACCACCGATGTGGTGGTGGAAAACGTTGAGTTTGCGGAGAGCAAGAGTTCCGGCGGCGGCGACAGCTTCGGTGCGCCGGGCATGCCCTCACCAAGCGGTGCAGCAGGGGATGGCTTCATGAATATTCCGGACGGAATTGATGAAGAACTACCGTTTAATTAAAGGAGGTAATAGGCATGGCTTTCAATAAAGCAGCGGCATCCGGCGATGTTTCTTCCATGAAACGGAGACCGATGCACAGAAGAAAAAAGGTATGTGTTTTTTGTGGCAAGGACAATGTCATTGACTACAAGGATATCAACAAGCTCAAGAGATATGTCTCTGAGAGGGGTAAGATTCTTCCCCGCCGCATCACAGGCAACTGTGCCAAGCATCAGAGAGCTCTCACTGTAGCGATCAAGAGAGCGCGCCATCTGGCGATGATTCCCTACGTTTGTGATTAAAATGTAAAAAAGAGCAATCACCGAAAGCGGTGGTTGCTCTTTTTGTCAGGGTCAGGGTTTGAGATGTGATTCTAAACATCTGCAGCGTTTAGGTCAGAGAAGCCTTTGCCTTCTGCTTTGCGGCAGCGCGCTCAGCCTTTGTCGCCTTGGGGGACTTTTCCTTTTTGGGTTTGTCCTCGTGCGAAAAAAGCGGTCGTTTCCTGCGCAGACTGCCGCGGATGGCGGCATCCAGCTTTTTAAAACGCTCCTCCTCGGCGTCCGCCTGCTCCCGAAAGAGATAATTCATCTCCTTGAGCACGGTAGCGTGCACTTCCTGGGTGATGTTAAGGCTTAGCTCCTCGTTGTTCTGGGAGATGGCGCGCCCCACGATGTCACTCATCAGCTCGCGGAATTGCTCCATGCGGTCTTCCGCGGACAGAACCGAAACCGGCTCCTGAGGAGCCATGGGAACCAGAGACGGCTTATTTTTTGCAGAGGCGGGTTTGGACTCTGCGGAAGGCGCCGACGATTTGCCGTCTGAACCTGCTGTGGTCTCCGAGGTCGGAGCGGTCTGGCTGCCGGACAGGTTTGTTGCCTGTGAAGTCTGGCTGCCGGACAGGTTTGTTGCCTGTGAAGTCTGGCTGCCGGACAGGTTTGTCGCCTGTGAGGCCTGGCTGCCGGACGGGTTAGTCGTGGCAGCAGGCGTCGGCACGGGTTCTCCTCCGGACGGATTCATCACAGTGACAAGCGGCGGAGGCACATCCCCGCCGTTATGTAGGATCGTGCGGATTGCTTTGAGCTGATATCCCTGCTCCTTTAAGCTTTTAATCCTTTGAAATTCCAGAATGTTCTCCCTTGTGTAGTATCGATGTCCCATCTCGTTTCGCGGGATGGTCAGATCGAGTTCATCTTCCCAGTAACGCAACACGTGACTCTCCACACCTGCCATCGTGGCGGCATCGGAAATCATGTAACGCACTTTCTCCAAGGACATGTCCTCCTTTCAGATTTCGGTCAGCAATGGTTGATCCGTCTCTTTCCTTCATTATACGGATATCGGGACAGGACTTCAAACATTTTTCGTCGATGAATTCCGACAGAAATCGCAGAGCAGGGCGCAGACGGGGGGACAGAGCCTTTAGCAGAGGTCTTCGATCCATGTGGGTAATCAACTATCTTCGAGCGTTATAAACTGTAAAAATATGGAAGATATGGAAATGAAAAGCAAGAGGAGTTAGAATTGATCTTGCACTTTGCATGATAACAGACGGAGAACTTCCATTAGAAAAAATTGCATTGTATTCTGGCTTGTAGTTTGATGAAGTCAAAGAGCTGGCAACACCAGCTATGGCGTAACATTGCAGTAAATGATTTGGTCTAAATCTGGCAGATCTTACGGGTTTGAAAAATGTAGCGTTCTTCTCATCGCCCGAGTTTCAGGAATGCAACGACTGCCTTTTTCTCATATTCAGGACTTAAATATTTCTAGTCCTGCTCCAATCCCATATAAACTCTTTTAAAATACCAGTTCCAAACCCAAACGAAAAATATGCTTTTTATTTTTGTTCGTCTGGAATGAATATTAAAATATCGTTAGGAGTACATTGCAAAATTGTGCATAGCCTTTCAAGGGTATATACTGTAATACCCCGATTGTGTTTCAAATTGTTGATGGTTCGAGGATTAATGTTATGCTTTACCATCAGAGTATATGCAGTTATATCACGCTCTTTCATTGTTTGCCAAAGTGGCTCATAACTCACCATTTCTTGTCCCTGCCTCTCCTGTTTTTATTATGCTTTCTAAAGTTTTTCTTGAATATCCTTACAAATGTATTTATACTTACATATGTATCTATACAAGAAACGCAAAGTAGAAAACAAAAATGGATAGAAATGACAGTATGTTGGAAAAGAATGTTTGGGAATTTATAGCACCTTATCTGGCGAACAAAACGGGACGGAATTATACCCAAAACTAAGAATATCAAGAATCTGTAAAAAAAGCTGATATGATTTTTGAAAAACTGGACGATAGCTTAAACGAACAGCAGGCTAAACTGCTGGAGGAATATTTTTGTGCAAACAATGCAACAGTCGCTATCGTGGAGCGTTTGGTTTACCAGCAGGGCATGAGGGATATGCTTGTTTTGCTTACATCAATTTTAAAAGGTGGCGGGGAAAATGATAATTGACAGTCATTCTTTCTGGACAGATTGTTGGATGCAAGTTGATTGTTTTTATGCACATTAGTGTGCATATTGGGAATTTTAGCCAAAAAATCCGGTAATTGACTTGTTATTTCATCTATTATATAATAGAGAAAGTGTGAAACTGGCTTTGGTGACAGAATATGGAAACAAGAATTTTGAGGGTCGATCCGCAGCAGATTGACGATAATGTCATAGGCGATGCCGCCCGGCTGATTGATGCCGGGGAGCTGGTGGCGTTCCCCACGGAGACCGTGTACGGGCTGGGGGCGGACGCACTGAGGGCGGAGGCTGCGGCGAAGATCTACGAGGCAAAGGGACGCCCGTCGGACAACCCGCTGATCATCCACATTGCAGAGTTTGATGATCTGGCGCGAGTGGCAGATGAGGTGCCACCGCAGGCAAAGATGCTTGCGGACGCGTTCTGGCCGGGGCCGTTGACGATGATCTTAAATAAGAAGCGCGAAGTGCCGGACGCGACAACCGGGGGGTTACATACGGTTGCGGTGCGGATGCCGAACCATCCGGTTGCGCTGGAGCTGATAAGAAGGAGCGGCTGTCTGATTGCCGCGCCCAGCGCGAACGCTTCCGGGCGGCCGAGCCCCACAGAGGCAGCGCATGTGCAGCAGGATCTCTCCGGCAGGATCGCGATGATTCTGGACGGGGGAGCGGTCGGGATCGGGATAGAATCCACGATCGTGGATCTGACCGAGGAGGTCCCGATGATCCTGCGTCCCGGTTATATTACGCAGGAGATGCTTGCGGACGTGCTCGGCAGAGAGGTTGTGATTGATCCGGGGATTCTTGCGGACGATGATGCGAAAAGGCCGAAAGCGCCGGGGATGAAGTACCGGCATTACGCGCCGAAGGCACGGCTTTCGATCGTGGAGGGCCCCGACGGGGCGGTTGTTGCAAAGATCAACGAGCTGGCGGAAAGTGCGCGGCGCGCAGGCAAAAGGGCGGCGGTGATCGCCACGGACGAGACGGCAGGCGCTTATGAGGCAGATGCGGTTTTGAGTATCGGCAGCAGGGCGGACGACGCCACGATCGCCCGGCAGCTGTACCGGATTCTCAGGGAGTGCGACGAGCTGCAGGTGAGTGAAATCTATTCTGAGAGCTTTCAGACGCCTAACCTTGGAGCTGCGATTATGAACCGGCTGTTAAAGGCTGCGGGCCATACGGTAATCCGCGTATGTGAGGAAGAATTAATTTCCCGCCTGATCGGTTCCGCAGGGATGCGCTGAGATTCGCGCGAAAGGATTAACGATGGAATACAGCAAAATTATATTTGTTTCACAGAGTGGCAACTGCAGGGAGGCTATGGCGGCAGGAATTTTGGGCGATTTTACGCTGAAGCATCCGGTTGAGATCCTCTGCAGGGGGCTTGTGGTGCAGTTTCCGGAGCCGATGAACCGGAAGGCGGAGGCTGTCCTGATCAGCAACGGAATTGAGATGCCGGGATTTACCTCTGTGCCGCTTGCGGAGGACGATCTTACAGAGGGCACGCTGGTGCTGACGATGGAGGCCGGCGAGTGCGAAAAGGTTATCGGGCAGTATGAGAATTCCAAGCAGGTGGATGTCTCCGTGCTGACAAAGTATGTGGGCGATGAGCTGGAGATTCTCGACCCTTACGGGGGAGCGCTGCCCGCATATGGGCTGTGCTATGAGACACTGCGCAAATCCATTAAGAAACTGGTCAACCTGCTGAATGAAGGAGAATAATTATGGGGAAGGTTGTGGTGATGGATCACCCGTTGATCCAGCACAAGATTGGTTTTATGCGGAGAATGGAGACGGGCTCCAAGGAATTCCGCACGCTGGTCAGCGAGGTGGCCATGCTCGAGTGCTACGAGGCGACCCGCGATCTGGAGCTCACAGATGTTGAGATCGAGACGCCGATCTGCAAAACCACAGCACGTGAGCTGAAGGGCAAAAAGCTGGCAATCGTTCCGATCCTTCGGGCGGGGCTCGGCATGGTGGACGGAATGCTCGAGATGATTCCCGCTGCCAAGGTCGGACACATCGGGCTGTACCGCGATCCGGAGACCGCAGAGCCAGTGGAATATTACTGCAAGCTTCCGGCGGACTGCGCAAACCGCGAGGTGTATGTCGTGGACCCGATGCTGGCGACCGGCGGTTCTGCGGTGGCGGCGTTGGATATGCTCAAGAAAAAGGGCGTGAAAAACATCCGTTTCGTGTGTATTATCGCGGCGCCGGAGGGCGTAAAGCGCCTCACGGATGCCCACCCGGATGTGGATCTTTACATCGGAGCGCTGGACGAGAGGCTGAATGAACACAAATACATTGTCCCCGGCCTTGGGGACGCCGGAGATCGTATCTTCGGGACGAAATAGGGGGAATTGGACATCATGAGCACAAAAAGGCTGGATTATATTGGCTGGGATGAATATTTTATGGGGGTGGCAATGCTCTCCGCGATGCGGTCGAAGGACCCGAACACGCAGGTCGGCGCCTGCATTGTCAGCAGCACGCACAAGATTCTCTCGATGGGCTACAACGGCCTTCCGCTCGGCTGTTCGGATGACGAGTTTCCGTGGACGCGCGAGGGAGAGGACAACAAATATCTCTACACGACGCACAGCGAGCTGAACGCGATCTTAAACTACCGGGGCGGGAGCCTCGAGGGTGCGTCCATCTATGTGACACTTTTCCCCTGCAATGAGTGTGCGAAAGCGATCATCCAGTCTGGAATCCGCGAGGTGGTCTACGCGGACGACAAGTATGCGGACACCGCCATGGTGCACGCCTCCAAGCGGATGTTGAAAACCGCGGGAGTGGCTCTGCGCCGGTATGAGGGAAGCGGTCGGGAAATTAATCTGGTGGTTTAGAAAAAAACAGTTAATTTTTGGAAAATTGTGATATAATAGATCATGAAAAACGAAAATCGAGAAGTTGTGGAGGCGCTGATCCTTGTGCTTCAGTTCGGAATCAACATGCTGGTGCCGATTTTCATGTGCTCTATGCTGGGCATCTGGATCGGAAACCGGACGGGAATTTCCTGGATGATGATTCCCTTCTTTTTCGTCGGCGCGCTCGCCGGCGGAACGAACGTGTACAGGATGGCGAAGAAATTGATTAAGGGGTCAAAAGGAGATGCTGAACAGGCTAAGAAGGATAAATGATGCGCTGCCGGGCCTCGTGGCAGGTATTATTCTGTATGCTGCGGTGGTTCAGCTCACGGGCGTGTGGTTTGTCCGCGACAAGCTGGGATACTCGGTGGGGCTGTGGTTCGGAGCCTTCGTTGCGGTCGGGCTTGCAATCAATATCGCCACGGTAATTCTCGACTCCGTGACTCTGGACGGCGGCAGTCGCGCCGCGACGAGGATCATTATGAAGTCCGTGCTTCGCTATCTGGTGGTTGCCGCGCTGTTTCTGCTGTTTGGCTACCTGAAGCTGGGGAATCTGCTCACGGCGTTTCTGGGTGTACTGGGGCTGAAGGTTTCCGCCTACATGCAGCCGCTGTTTGGGAAGCTTGGCCAAATGACAATGACGCGGGGCAGGTCCGGGCGGAATCATTCGGACGCACCCGGCTGTGAAGAAACGGAACAATCCGGTAACAAATTGTCCGGGAGAGGTGATGCGGCTTCCGGCGATGAAATATAATAAATGACAGAAAAGGAGGTGATAGTGTGAATTCATCAATATTATTGGCAAGCAACGCGGACAATATCGATTTTATGATACACGGCATTTTCAGCATTGATTTTTTCGGGCATAAAGTCTGGATCACCACGAGCCACGCCTGCATTTTGATTGTTATGATGCTTATGATCGTCTTCGCGGTCGCGGCTAACAGAAGGCTGAAAAAAGCACAGGAAGTCCCGCGGGGATTCCAGAATGTAATCGAGCTGATCGTCGAGATGCTGGACGGCATGGTCGAGAGCACGATGGGGAAATGGGCGCCGAGATTTGTGAACTACATCAGCACGATTTTTATGTTTATCCTGATGAGCAATATTTCCGGCCTGTTCGGACTCAGACCGCCCACGGCGGACTACGGAACGACGCTCGCGCTTGCACTCATTACATTCTGTATGATATGGTTCAACAAATTTAAGCATCAATCATTAAAGCAGCTTTGGACGGATATGTGTTCGCCGCTGCCGCCGTGGCTGCCGATCTGGCTGCCGATCAACTTAGTCAGTGAGCTGGCGATCCCGATATCATTGTCGCTGCGTCTGTTTGCGAACGTGCTGTCCGGGACGGTTATCATGGCGCTGGTGTACGGCCTGCTGCGGGTTATCGCGCTGGCGTGGCCATCCGTGCTGCACGTGTATTTTGACTTGTTCTCAGGAGCAATTCAGACCTATGTATTCTGTATGTTGACCATGACCTACGTGACGCAGGCGTGCAATACAGACGAGGACTAACAAACTATTTTTATTTTTAAGGAGGATTCATACTATGCAAATCAGTGGACAGGATTTAATCAGGGCATGTTCCGCAATCGGTGCGGGTCTGGCAGTTATCGCCGGTATCGGACCTGGTATCGGACAGGGTATCGCCGCAGGACACGGCGCGGCAGCAGTGGGACGCAACCCGGGCGCAAGAGGACAAATCATGTCAACCATGCTTTTAGGACAGGCGGTTGCCGAGACCACGGGTCTTTACGGTCTGGTTGTTGCGTTGCTCTTACTTTTCGTTCATCCGCTTGGATAACGCGAAAATGCGTCATTCAGGAACTTGCATGACAGGTGAAAGGAGAATGGGAGATTGTTATTAGCAGAAGAGACTTTTTTATTCAATCTTGATCCCCAGCTGCTCTTTGATGTAATTCTGCTTGCGGTTGCGGTGTTCTTCCTCTTTTTGCTGATGTCGTATCTGCTGTTCAATCCGGCGCGGAAGCTCTTAAAGGAGCGTCATGACCGGATCGAGGGCGAGATCAACGACGCAAAGGCGGACAAGGAGAGTGCTGCGGCGCTGAAAGCCGAATATGAGGCGAAGCTCAAGGATGTGGACAAGGAAGCGGAGTCAATTCTTTCCGATGCGCGCCAAAAAGCGATAAAGAATGAGGCGAAGATCATCGCGGAGGCTAAGGAGGAAGCATCCCGCATCATTAAGAGAGCGCAGGAAGAGGCGGAGCTGGAGAAAAAGCATGCGATGGATGAGATGAAGCAGGAGATGATCACGATTGCGTCTATGATGGCGAAAAAGGTGGTCACTGCCTCCATCGATACGCAGATCCAGAGCACGCTTGTGGATGAGACATTGAGAGAGATGGGTGAATCGACATGGCTAAGCTAGTATCCAAGACATACGGGGATGCATTGTTTGAGCTTGCCGTGGAAGAGAGGACGCTGGATCAGACGGCGGAGGAGGTGCGCACCGTTCAGGCGGCTATGCGCGAAAATGCAGATCTGACCAGACTCATGAATCATCCCAAAATTGTCAAGGAAGAAAAAATAAAATTAATCGAAGACATTTTTGCGGGGCGGGTTTCCAAGGCGCTGGTGGGTCTGATGCGCATGGTCGTAGAGAAGGGCCACTACAATGAGATGGAGGATGTTTTTGCGTACTTCATCGATCGGGTGAAGGAATACCGCAACATCGGGACGGCATACGTGACCTCCGCGCAGGAGCTTTCCGGCGCGCAGAAGGCGGCGGTTGAGAAACGCCTTTTGGAGACCACGAAGTATGTGCAGTTCGAGATGCATTACAGTGTCGATGCCGGACTGATCGGCGGAATGGTGATCCGGATCGGGGACCGCGTGGTGGACAGCAGCATTCAGTCCAAACTGCAGCACCTGACCCGTGAATTATCGAAAATACAGTTGAAAGTAGGTGAGTGCGCTCCATGAATTTGAAACCAGAAGAAATCAGCTCTGTGATCAAGGAGCAGATCAAGAGGTATGCCGCCCAGCTTGAGGTTGCAGACGTCGGAACCGTCATTCAGGTGGCGGACGGCATCGCGCGTATCCACGGTCTGGAGAATGCGATGCAGGGCGAGCTCCTGGAGTTCCCGGGGGAAGTGTATGGCATGGTGATGAACCTCGAGGAGGACAATGTCGGTGCCGTTCTGCTCGGGTCCCAGAAGAATATCAACGAGGGCGATACCGTAAAAACCACGGGCCGCGTAGTGGAGGTGCCGGTAGGCGATGCACTGCTCGGGCGTGTAGTGAACGCATTGGGACAGCCGATCGACGGCAAGGGTCCGATCGAGACCGGCAAATACCGTCCGGTTGAGCGCGTGGCGTCCGGTGTCATTTCCCGAAAAGGCGTAGACACGCCGTTACAGACAGGTATCAAGGCGATCGACTCCATGGTGCCGATCGGACGGGGCCAGCGTGAGCTGATCATTGGCGACCGCCAGACCGGAAAGACGGCGATCGCGGTGGATACCATTATCAACCAGAAGGGACAGGGTGTGAAGTGCATCTATGTGGCGATCGGCCAGAAGGCATCCACCGTGGCTACAATCGTAAAGACCCTGGAGGAGTATGGCGCGATGGCATACACCACCGTTATGGCGGCAACCGCCAGCGAGCTCGCTCCGTTACAGTATATCGCGCCCTATGCCGGCTGTGCGATCGGCGAGGAGTGGATGGAGAACGGGCAGGACGTGCTGGTGATCTACGATGATCTGAGTAAGCACGCGGCTGCGTATCGTACCCTCTCCCTGCTGCTCAAGCGTCCGCCAGGACGTGAGGCTTATCCGGGCGACGTGTTCTATCTGCACTCCAGACTGCTGGAGCGCGCGGCGCGCCTCTCCGACAAGCTGGGCGGCGGTTCACTGACCGCGCTTCCGATCATTGAGACGCAGGCGGGCGATGTGTCTGCCTATATTCCGACCAACGTTATTTCCATCACGGACGGCCAGATTTATCTGGAGACCGAGATGTTCAACGCAGGTTTCCGTCCGGCTATCAATGCAGGACTGTCCGTGTCCCGCGTGGGTGGGGCGGCGCAGATCAAGGCAATGAAAAAAATCGCTGCCCCGATCCGTACCGAGCTGGCACAGTACCGCGAGCTGGCGGCATTTTCGCAGTTCGGCTCTGAGCTGGATGCCGACACGACCGCAAAGCTGGCGCAGGGCGAGCGTCTGAAGGAAATGTTAAAACAGCCGCAGTACAAGCCGATGGCGGTGGAGCGGCAGGTTGTCATTATCTTCGCGGCGACGAAGAAATATCTGATGGATATTCCGGTGGACGACATTCTGCGCTTTGAGCAGGAGTTGTTTGATTTCATCGACACGAAATATCCGGAGATCTTCACAACCATCGCAGAGACGAAGGTGATGGACGAGGAGACGGAACAGAAGCTCATCAAAGCGATCGATGAGTGCAAAAAGTCGTTTAAGTAAGGGGGGTATGAAATATGGCCTCCATGAGAGACATTAAGCGGAGAAGGAGCAGTATCCAGAGCACGCAGCAGATCACGAAAGCGATGAAACTGGTTTCGACGGTCAAGCTGCAGAAGGCGAGGAGCCGTGCGGAGGCTGCAAATCCGTATTTCAATTACATGTATCATACGGTGAGTTCCATGCTCTCCAAGAGTGGGAATCAGAGTCATCCGTATCTGACCGGAGGGAACTCTCCGAAGAAGGCAGTGGTGGTGATTACCTCCAACCGCGGCCTGGCGGGCGGATACAATTCAAACGTCGTGAAACTGATCACCGGGAGCTCCTTTGCGAAGGAGGACCTGGAGATCTATGCCGTGGGAGGCAAGGGCGTCGAGGCTCTGTCCCGCAGAGGATACCACATCGCATTGGATGCGTCGTCGATCATTGACGCGCCGACCTATATGGACGCGGTCGTGCTGTGCGAGAAGGTTCTCAAGGCATTTGAGGACGGCGAAATCGGGGAGATTTACCTGGCGTACACGCATTTTAAGAATACGGTGAGCCAGGAGGCAAAGCTGATGAAACTCCTTCCGGTGGAGATTGACCCGGAGGAAAATGCGGTCGATTCCAATGTGCTGATGAACTACGAGCCGAACGAGGAGGAGGCGCTGAACCTGATTATCCCGAAGTACGTGACCAGCCTCTTCTACGGGGCGATGGTCGAGGCGGTGGCCAGCGAGAACGGCGCCAGAATGCAGGCAATGGACTCGGCGACTAGCAACGCAGAGGATCTGATCAGCGATTTGTCGCTCAAGTACAACCGGGCAAGACAGGGCTCGATCACGCAGGAGTTGACCGAGATTATCGCTGGAGCCAATGCGATATCGTAACAAAAAATTATAACAAGGAGAAATAGAATGGCAGATAAGAATGTAGGTAAGATCACACAGATTATCAGCGCCGTCCTGGACATCAAATTCCGGGAGGGTGATCTGCCGGAGATCAATGAGGCGATTAACGTGCCGTTAGCAGACGGCAAGCGTCTGGTTGTCGAGGTGGCGCAGCATCTGGGTGATGATACGGTTCGGTGTATTGCATTAGGCCCCACCGACGGACTTGTCCGCGGGATGGACGCCATTGCAACCGGCGGTCCGATCCGTATTCCGGTGGGCGAAGAGACGCTGGGCAGACTGTTCAACGTGCTGGGCGATCCCATCGACGAGCTGGAGCCGCCCAAGACCGAGGAGCAGTGGCCGATTCACAGGCCCGCGCCCTCCTTTGAGGAGCAGGCGACCTCTCAGGAGATGCTGGAGACCGGAATCAAAGTCGTAGATCTGCTCTGTCCCTACCAGAAGGGCGGAAAAATCGGACTTTTCGGCGGAGCCGGCGTCGGCAAGACCGTTTTGATTCAGGAACTGATACACAATATCGCTACGGAGCACGGCGGATATTCCGTGTTTACCGGCGTTGGGGAGCGAACCCGTGAGGGAAACGACCTCTATTATGAAATGAAGGAGTCCGGCGTTATCGACAAGACAACGATGGTGTTCGGACAGATGAACGAGCCGCCCGGAGCGCGTATGCGCGTGGGCTTGACCGGACTTACGATGGCGGAGTATTTCCGCGACCGTGGCGGTAAGGACGTGCTGCTCTTCATCGACAACATTTTCCGTTTCACGCAGGCCGGTTCCGAGGTGTCCGCACTTCTGGGCCGTATGCCTTCAGCCGTAGGCTATCAGCCGACGCTGCAGACGGAGATGGGAGCGCTGCAGGAGCGCATCACTTCCACAAAGAACGGCTCCATCACCTCCGTGCAGGCGGTATATGTGCCGGCGGACGACCTGACCGACCCGGCACCGGCAACGACATTTGCGCATCTGGACGCGACCACGGTACTCGACCGCTCCATCGTGGAGCTTGGTATTTATCCGGCAGTGGATCCGCTTGGTTCGACCTCGCGAATTCTGGACCCCAGAATTGTCGGTGAGGAGCACTTTAAAGTGGCGCGCGGCGTGCAGGAGATTTTGCAGAAGTACAAGGAACTTCAGGATATCATCGCAATTCTTGGTATGGATGAGCTTTCCGAGGACGACAAGCTGGTGGTGAACCGGGCGAGAAAGGTGCAGAGATATCTGTCCCAGCCGTTCTCCGTGGCGACGCAGTTCACCGGAATGGAAGGAAAATATGTGCCGATTACCGAGACAATCCGGGGATTCCGCGAGATTCTGGAAGGGAAGCTGGACGATGTTCCGGAGAGTCATTTCCTGAATGCAGGAAGTATTGATGAAGTGCGTGCCCGCGTGAACTAGGGGGTGCGCATATGGCAGAGGGAAATAATTTGTTTACGGTAGAGATCATTACGCCGGACCGTGTTTTTTACAAGGGTGAGGCGAGTATGATCGAGTTCAACACCCTGGACGGGGAGATCGGCGTGTACAAGCATCACATTCCGCTGACGACAGTCCTAAAGCCCGGCGTGGTCGTTATCCACGAGGAGGAGGGGCAGAAAGCGGCTGCGGTTCATGCCGGATTTGCCGAAATCCTCGATGAGAAGGTGACACTCCTTGCCGAGCTGGCGGAGTGGCCCGATGAGATTGACGTCGCCCGTGCCGAGGCGGCCCGTGCCCGTGCCGAGGAGCGCATTGCCTCCAAGACGGAGAACACGGATCTTGCACGCGCGGAGCTGGCACTGCGCAAGGCTTTGACCCGCATCAATGCATCGGGATACAGATAAATAGAAAGGGCAAAAGTGCCCGCTGATAGTGATAGAATGCCTCCGAAGCAGATTTGGCAAAAGCCAGAATCTACTTTGGAGGTATTTTTATATAAAAGTGAAAATACTGCTTGACAGACATGATATACAGCTGTATAATAACTACACAAGCGCATAGTATATGATACGATCGTATTATGAGGAGGTGTTTTAAATGGATAACTGGAGGGGTGAGCAGGGATGACAAATATATTTCTTTCTTTTTTTGAAATGTCGGTATCCATTAGTTTCATTGTTGCCGTTTTGATTTTACTTACGCCTTTTTTAAGTAAGAGATATGCGGCAAAGTGGAAATATCTGATTTGGATATGTCTCGCATTGCGGTTGCTGATTCCTTTTAACGGAGGGAATGTGCAGTCTTTTCTTGGTACGCTGTCACAAACAGAAGCTCAGACTTCATTAAGGTCAGAAGAAAAAGATGCAGATGCTCCGGCGGAAGAGATGATGCCGTCCAGGCGGATTATGATTGAGATACCCGCGCAGATGACAACGCCAATTGCGAAGCAGTCCGAAAAAAGCAGCATCACCCTGCTGGATATCCTGGCTTTCGTCTGGATGATTGGCAGCCTGGTTTTTATATCCATGCATCTGGCCAGTTATTTATTTTATAAGAGACAAGTGGTGGGCAGAGGAACCATCATAGAGGATGCAGGTATTTTGCACCAAATATCTGAGTTGAAGCATGAACTACATATAACAGGTACCGTACGAGCGGTAGAATACCCCGAAGCTGACAGTCCCATGATCATAGGTTTTTTGAAACCGGTCCTGGTTTTGCCGGAAGAACCGTACAGCTCAGAAGAGCAGTTTTTCATCTTGAAACATGAGCTGGTGCATTTGAAACGGGGAGATGTATTTTTTAAACTGCTTTTTGTAGCAGCGAATGCGCTTCACTGGTTTAATCCACTGATCTGGATTATGCAGAAGGAAGCCGGAGTTGATATGGAACTCTCCTGTGATGAAAGGGTTACAAGAGGCGCGGATTATGCTATGAGGAAAGCATACACGGAGACCTTGTTATCTACACTTCATAGGGGAGGGACAAAGAGAGCGGTTTTGTCAACGCAATTTTATGGAGGTAAACAGATAATGAAAAAACGCTTTAAAAATATTTTAGCAAAAAACAGCAAGAAAAACGGGATTGCCATATTAATATGCGCAATTATCCTAACCATCAGCTGCGGGACACTGTTGGGCTGCACGATTGCAAAAGGAGCTGCCGGCAAAGAAGTAAAATACATGGATATTGCTCATATATTTAAACCATATGAACAGGCGGTAGAAATATCATTTCAGATGCCGGAGGACTGGAAATATACAATCTGGGATGTGGAGGAGGAATCCACTGATTGGGGATATTCTGTTAAAGTAAATGGAAAGGATGATGCAACTTTTAGTATTTTTGGACAGTTTGGGACATTGACCGCCGATGTTTATTCAAATGGACCAAAATCTTTTCAGACATCACAGGGGCTGACAGGACAATATTCCTGGGACGAATATATGCTTGATGACAAAAATCCTGCAATACAGGGAATAGTTGTTTTTGATACGGAGCTTGCAGGCTTCTATGGTGTCAGTTTTAATATGCCGAAAAGTGTTTACAGTGAAAGCAAAAATATAATAGACAAACTCTTCCAAAGTATTGTTATCAAGGAAACCGGTACACCGATAGAAGGTACTGATATTCAGGAAAGTGCTGATATTCAGGAGATGAAGAGGATTATTGAAGAATTCGCCGCTTACTACTTTAATGGGGATGCCGCCGCATTGCAGAAGTACCTGACAAGCCCATACGAAGGGGATATCGATACATATGAGGGCAGCGGTACGGCAGACAATTTTACCATTAAAGGATTGCCAGATGCGGGTGAACGGAATGCAGACAATAAGTGGGAGGCCAGCCTGGAGTTTATGGACAGCGAGGAGGATTCTTATACTTATCTAACGTTCTCCTTCGTCAAGCAGGAAGACGGCTGGAAGATACAGTCTTATGGTTTAGAGAAATAAAGGAAAGGACAGGGCACGTGAGAGTGTCCTGTCCTTTTACCGTCCTCCAGATGTATTGATATCAATCACTTTGCCTTGTATAGCTTCGAAGCACTTCCATCTCCCGCATAATATTATCCATAGAAGTCGAAAATTTCTTAACCATACCCACATTCTTTTCGCTGGTGCTGAATGCCTCCTGCGTGCTTGCGCTGATCTGCTGGCTGGTAGCGGAAAGCGTATTTACGCTGTCGACAATCGCGTTATTGGACTCCACCAGAGAGTTCATCATCTCGCTTACCTCTTTGATATGACTGGACAGCGTGTTCACGTGCTCTGTAATCTCGGCAAACCGTCCCGCAGCCTGCTCTGCCGCTTCATTCTCCTGCTTGGATTTCTCCACATTGACTGTCACCTTGTCCGTCATCAGCTGCGCGTTTTCAGACAACGCATCAATCAGCGCGGTAATATTCTCCGTTTCCTTCCTTGTCTCCTCCGCAAGCTTTCGGATTTCATCAGCGACCACCGCAAAGCCCCGTCCGGCTTCACCTGCTCTTGCTGCCTCTATGGAAGCATTTAATGCCAGCAGATTTGTCTGGCTTGAAATACCAAGAATAATGCTGGTAATTCCTTTTACCTCATTGGATTTTTCCTGTAACTGCGCTGCTGTATGCGCCATTACCTCACTGTTCTCTATCGTCTCGCCTACCTGCTCAAACAATGTACCCATTACCCTGGTTCCGCTGTCCAGCGCTTCCTTCGCATTCACGGTAAGCTCTACGATATTGACTGTCCTGCTCCGGGTCTCATCCAGAATATCCTGAATACCATGGGTCTGCTCGGTCTGATGTGTGATCGCCGCCGCCGTATTCGTCGTTCCGGCGGAAATATTGTTCATGGACTCGCTTACGGTCTGCGTCGCCGCTTCAATAGCCTCCAGATCCCCTGCCATGGATTCCGCACGCTCCTCCACATTTCGGGCAACCTCTACAATCTTCTGCGCTACCGCTTCGTTCTTCCGCATCGCATCCTGTATCTCGCCCATGGACTCCCTGAAAAATGTATTCAGGTGTTTCACTCCACGCAGCGACGCCACTGTCACAAGTATCGTGATAATCAGCTCTACCATGACCGCTTCCAACACAAGGGTAATCTCGTCCGCTCCCGCGAGAGTCATACCCGCCCGTACCACATTTATCACTGCAAAAACCACACAGGCTGCATTCACGGACCAGGCGTCCAGGGACAGAATGATACAGATCAGATAGGGCAGCATGTACGGGAATGCCGATCCCGACGAGGCAAGCAACATCATCAATATATATACCAGCGAAAAACCAACGGCGATGTATCTGGTAAAAATAACGCTTGTCCTGTGTTTCATATACATAATGAATGCACCGGCAGACACCGCAATTTCCGTCATCAGCGGCAAAACACTTCTAAACGGGGACAGGTCCGACATCTTCATCTGCGAGACCAGCCCTATAATAATGAATACCATGGTGCAAAAATGCCCCATCACCGTCAGCTTGTTTATTTTCTCAATATATCGCTCTCTCATATCACTTACCTCGTAGGAAATAATATTCTTCTCCTATTATTCCACACAAATCACGAAAAGGCAAGTTCACAAAACGATATTTATCACGAAAAGGCAGGTTAAGTTTCCTCCTGATAACTGCTGGCCTGTTTCGTAAACATTTCCGCATATTGTCCCGATAATTTCATCAGTTCATCATGCGAACCATGCTCTGCGATTTCGCCCCTTACGAAAACATAGATTTCATCAAACATGCGAATCGCAGACAATCTATGCGAGATCATTATTACAGTCTTATCCTTTGCCAATTCTTTAATGCTGAGATTCATCTCATATTCAGCAATGGGATCAAGAGCGCTGGAAGGTTCATCCATGATGATTACGTTGCTATCTTCATAAAACGCGCGGGAAATTGCGACTTTTTGCTGCTCTCCGCCGGAAAAAGGCACGCCATTCTCATCAAATTCTTTTGACATGCATGTCTGCCCCTTTTCAGGCAAAGAGTCAACCTTTTCATAAATACCGCTCATCTTTTCCGCCTGAGTTAATTTTGCCTTCTCCTCATCGCTTAAGTTCTCTGACATTGTGATGTTTTCATCAACAGAAAGGGCATAACATTGATAATTTTGAAATACAACGCTGTATTTATCCCTTAAATCAGATGCATTATATGTTTTGTAATCGTTATTATCCCACGTGATTTCACCCATTGAAGGATCATATAAGCGCAATAACAATTTAACAAGCGTGGATTTTCCAGCGCCGTTGTATCCGACTATCGCTATTTTTTTGCCCTTGGGAATGCTCATCGATACGTTCTTTAACACATAATCCGTATGCTTCGGGTATGCAAAATAAACGTTCTTTAATTCGATGCTGCCTTCCTTGCTGCATAATACCTTATTATGCTCTGTCGTTTCAATCTGAGATTCATAATGAATGATATTCTGAAAGTTATCAATGTATTTACTGTGTAAATCCATCTCGGTAACGCTTCCCAGCAACCCATAGAAGCCCATAAACAACTGTTCGGCGCCATTAAGTAATGCCGCAAAACCGCCTATGGACAAAAGTCCGATGCTAATTTGCCAACATGCTATAAAAATGACGGAAAAGGTCAGGACATAACCTACGGAATTAAATCCTGCAGAAAGCAATGCATTGGGCCTGCAATAGTCCTTGTCTATCTTTAACATATCATCTATGGCAACGTCAAATTTTTTCAGCATGAGACCGCCTAACTTTCCCATGCGGACTTCCTGAGCAAATTGAGGCTCATAAAAGATTTTCTTAATATATTCTACTTTTCTTTTTAAGGGAGTCAGCTGATTGTTATATTTATAATCCAGCTTGTTCTTCGCTTTATTTAAGCCAAAATTCAAAGCGATCAACAAAGCGCACAGAATGATAATAAGCGGGCTCAATACCGTCAAAACCGTGATAACGGTAAACAGAGTTACAATTTTAGACAGAAAATTAATAAACGTATCAAAAACACTAACGCATCGACCGTCAGTTTCATACATTGCCCTGGTATACTTATTATAAAATTCTGTATCATCAAAGCATGAAAAATCTAATTTCTCGGCTTTCTTTAAGAAAATACCCTGAATATTTTTGGTAATAATGCGTTTAGCAACCGTTCCCATGCCAACATTGATCAGATGTATAATCAAATTGCAGGTAATGGCGGCAGCAAATCCAAGTAAAATTATTAACAGCATTTCGTTCAGGGGCTTCTCGTCAGCAACGTTATCAATTGCAATTTTCATTATAAAGATGGATATCAGTGGCTGAATGGGAGAAAGCAGCACCGTTATAAACCTGATATAAAAATATGCGGGCGTGAACTCTCTAACATATTTCAAAAAATACAAATTATTTTTTACTGACTGTTTCATCCTTTTTACCTTCCTTCTGATTAACATTTTATATGTTTAGGATAAACTGCAAAAAGGATACAATCAATTTGAAATTCTTTAACTTTTTCCTACCCGATCTTCTCCAGGACGGCGGACACCTCTTTTGCCGAACCGATGAAAATAAACCGTCCCACATCTTTTTTCTCATCCAAAAGATACGTATAGGTAAATTCCTCCGGCTGCTCCCGGTTAATGTATTCCGTTAAAATATTGTTCAGCTGCACTGCCCGCTCCCTGCCCGGCACGTCATGAATCAGACAGGTGGCGGGCTTTTGTGTATGCTCCTCCTCCAAAAAATGCTGTACATGCATTCTTGTCTTGGTCTGTATGCCGGACAAGATAAAGGGCTGCGCAATAAAGTTTTCCACATCCTCCTCCGAAAAGGAATATTTTCCGGCCTCCATCGCACCGGTCAGGAGCCCCTGCTTGTAAAATGTCCGCAGGGAACGTGTAGAATATCCTGTCATAAGAGCTAACTCCGCTAAATTGTAGTGCATGGCTGCATCCCCCCTCTGTCTTCCTTTCCCGATGACTTCTGTAAAGCATACCGTATTTTAACCTTATCACAGCCGTCCTATTCCGGTCAATCGTCACTTTTCACGCCATTTTCAATCTTAAGCGAGAGATTTTTTGGGTATTGCATTATCACCTACATTGTGTTAATATAAATTTACACCTACAAGATGTTAATATAAAAGGAGAACGACGTGGCGCAGCAAATTTCTGAATCAGAACTGATATTAATGAAAATCATCTGGAAAAACGGAGGGGCGGCTCTATACTCCCTCATCATGGAGGAGCTGGAAAAAGACCGGAATGAATGGAAAAATAATACCGTACTTACCCTGCTCTCCCGGCTGGTAGAGAAAAAGTTTTTAAAGGTTAAGAAAATCGGCAGACGGAATGAATATGTGGCTGTGGTAACGGAACTGGAATATCAGACCATGCAGACCCACAGCTTTCTCGATAAGGTTTTTGGGGGAAATGTGAGAAATTTAGTGTCAACCATGCTGAGGCAGGATATTATTTCGGCAGATGAATTAACAGAGATTGAAAAATTTTGGAGAGACGGAAATGAGTGAGTTTATGAAAACCCTATTATCACTGTCAGTTTCGGGCACGCTGCTGCTATTGCTGATTTGGGGGTTCAAGCTGTTGTATAAAAACAGATTCAGCAGGCGCTGGCAGTATTATATTTGGATCATCGCCGTATTAAGATTTTTGCTCCCTTTTACGCCCGATACTACGATTGTCGGAAACCTGTTTGAAAAGCTTAATGCGACAGGGATGACAAATGAAAGTCCGGCAAGTCCGAATGAGTCAATGACAAATGGAAGCCCGGCAAGCCCGAATGAGGCGAAGACAAGTGAAAACCAGGCAAGTCCGAATGAGCCGATGACAGTGAATGCCGGATACAGCGAAATAGAGCACGCACAAATAGATAAAAGTGCACCTGCTGCACACAATTCTTTTGACACATATGTATGCCTGTTTTGGGTATGGTTGGCAATGGCGCTGGTTCTTTTTATCCGCAGAATAACGATTTATCAAGGCTTTATCCGACATATTAAAGCCGGTAATACAGAGGTATCCGATATTAAAACCTTGAATCTGTTATCTGATTGCAAGGAAAAACTGGATATAAAAACAAGGGTAGCGCTGTATCACAATGTGTTGATTGCTTCGCCTATTATGATTGGTTTCTTCCGACCGAGCATTATTTTACCTGTTGCAGAGCTTGAGGACAAGGAATTGTCGTATATCTTTGCACATGAGCTGAATCACTATAAACAGAGAGACATGTTTTACAAATGGTTGATACAGATTGTTATCTGCGTCCATTGGTTCAATCCCTTTGTATATCTGTTGGAAAAAGAGGTAAACAAGGCTTGTGAGCTTTCATGCGATGAAACCGTCATATCTGCACTGGATGACAGTGCAAGGCGGGAATATGGCGAGATGTTGATCAAGTTTTTAAAAATGAATAATCATACAAATAACTCCTTAGCTTCCGTCACCCTGACGGAGGGAGCAGAACAATTGAAAGAAAGGTTAGGTGCCATTATGAGGTTCAGGAAAAAGACAAAGCTTATTGTAACAATTTCTATGATAGCGGCGGTTTTGCTGTCTGTAGGGGGTTTTACGATCGGCGCATATGCCGCCCAGTCAGGCGCAAAACAGAGTTCCTCTATAATATTAGAAAAGCCGCCCAAATTAACTGTTATAAGCGATGAAACAGCTTTTGACGCATTGTTGGGTACTTATTCGTGGACTTATTCGTTGAATAAAAGAATTAGTAATGAGACTAGTACATGTATAGAAGCTGATAGCGATCATCCGCTAAATTGTAAAGATTGGTTTCTCAAATTTGAAACTGCCGAAAAAACAGCCACTTTGAATTTTGCAGAAAATCCCGATGCGATTTTAAGGATTCAGTGTTGGAGCGAGGAGCATTGGGGTAATCTCCGTGCAACCGGTGAAAATGTAACTTTTGATGGATATGAAATAGAGTTGAAACCGGGCGGATATATTTATGAAGTTACCGCTGAATGGAATAAAAGTGGTTATAGGGGCAGAGCATACTATTCCTTCTATGTAAATTCCTCTGATGGAGAAGCAGATTATAAATCGATACTTTTAGGCAAGAAAGATTTTATATGTACCGATTGGGCAAATAATAAGAGATTAAATATTGAAGAGATCAAGCAGGCTGTCACAGACGAGGATGGTATTACCGTACGTGCCGTAAAATTTGCGAAGTTAGACCTTGATGGTGATGGGGAAGATGAAGTGGTTCTCTGGCTTCAGGTAAATGGCCATTTGGACTATGGTTTTGAGGTATTGCATTATCACGATGGGGAAGTCTATGGTTATACTCTGCCATATCGAGCATTTTATGAGTTGAAAACAGATGGTACATTTATTTATTCAGGCGGCGCCGCTGATTCCGGAATAGGAAAAATAAAGTTTTCCGGTACTGAATACAGCATAATCGAGAAGGGGGATTATAGTGGAGCTGGAGCCCAAAAACGAAAAACAGATGTAAAGTGGTATGAGTTATCGGATGACAACATAAATGCTGTCTTTATGTAATACTTGCGCATTTGCTCAAGGTAAGCCATGTACGATAATCTATGAGAGGCTGCGGGCCGTATTGAACGCCTTTTCGATGCGGTCCGCAGCCTAAAGTCATCCATGTGATGGTATGTTTTACAGTTTTTTAACCGGTCTGATATACTTCCAAAACCGTTCAGGATCATGATAAAAATAGAATACCCTGCCTTGCGTTGTGTCAAGGCAATACCCTGATGTGTTGTAGTCAAAATTTTTCATTGCATCTTCAATTTTCTGCTCAACACTGCAATTTTGCGTCTGATAGTTGAACGGGCCGTGTTCAAATACGATATATTCTCCCTCTGGAACATCCATCATTTGCATCTGTTTTGGGATTTCACCATGATAATCCACAGGAAGCCGCACGCCATAGCTTTCGGCCAGCGGAATGCCCCACCCACAAACTCTGCCCGTCGGTTCATTGATGAATGCCATAATCTGACCGCTTCCGCTGTTGGCATCTGTACCGCCCATATCGTCCAGCTTTCCTTTTATACTGTCAAGCAGTCCGCAAATTGTGTCGCAGTCCTGTTCAGGAATCTGGCTTTGCTTTTCCCAGAAATCCCAATAGCCATTGCTCTCATAATTTCTGATGTGCAGATATTTGTGTGCAGGTATTGTCACAAAATATACTTTTACATCATTTGTAGTGTTTTCCATACTTGTTCCTCCAATACTTATTAAGTAACAATCAAACGGCTTAATGATAGAGCGAAGGACAACAGGAACAGGATTACTGCGGTATTCGCTGGGTGTTATACCATAGGCCTCTTTAAAAGAACGTGAAAAGGCTTCATGACTGGAAAAACCGTAATCTAACGCAATTTCTAAAAGACCTTTTGAGCTGTCTCGCACTTCTTTTAATGCAAAGGCAAGCGTGCGATGCCGCAGGTAATCTCGAAAATGCATTCCGGAGATTTCTTTGAATTTACGCGAAATATAGGATTCTGAATAGCCTAGCTTTTGAGAAAGTGAAGACAGTGTTAATGATTCATCATTACATTTCTTAATACACTCATCAACTTCTTCAACAATTGTCTGTACCAAACTATACCATTCGCTCATCTCTTTTAGCTCCTCTTTTTGAT